>NZ_CP018800.1:638333-957500 GCF_002795825.1 Mariprofundus ferrinatatus
TGGTGGCGGGTATCCATGTTGCGCTGCCATGCGGATCTCTCCCTTCTGCGCATTGATTCAAGGTCGCGGCGGGATCTGCTGAGCCGCTGTGAGAGCAGGCCGGCCAGTGATGCGAGCCTAGGCAGCCGTTCACGCAGCTCATCCCTGGATGGGCAGGCGATTTCGGCAGCATTGGAGGGGGTGGCGGCGCGCAGGTCTGCGGCAAAGTCGGCAAGTGTGGTGTCGATCTCATGGCCGATGCCGGAGATGATCGGGATCGGGCACTCCACGACCGCATTCACCACCAACTCGTCGTTGAAACACCAGGTATCCTCAATGCTGCCGCCGCCGCGAACCAGCAGGATCAGGTCGGGCGGCGAAGCCATGGAGGTAAGCCGGGCAATGGCATTGGCAATGGTGGGTGGGGCACTGCTTCCCTGCACCAGGCATGGTGACAGGGTCATCTGCAGCCAGGCGGGGCGTGTGGCCAGTACTTTCTTCACATCCTCGAATGCGGCGGCGGTCGGTGAGGTGACGATGCCGATATGTTTGGGAAACTGGGGAGGTGAAAGTTTACGGTCCGTGTCGAACCAGCCGCGTGCAGCATACTCCTGTTTTCTCTTTTCAAACTCGGCAGCCAGGCGTCCTGCTCCTGCAGTTTTCACCTGTGTAACAACAAGCTGGTAGCTGCCGCGCGGTTCATAAACGCTGAGGTGGCCGGAGAAGATAAATTCCCCTCCCTCTTCAGGCAGGGTTTTCAGACGCAGGGCTGCAGAACGCCATACCACGGCTGAGATTGCCGCATGGCTATCCTTGATGGTGAAATAGAGGTGGCCGGAAGCTGGGCGGGTAAGGCGCGAGACCTCGCCGCTCACTTCAATATGTGCGAAGCCCTGCTCCAGCATCTGTTTGATACGGGCGGTCAGTTCGGTGACTGAAAATACGGGACTCTCTGGAGATATTGGCACCCGGTTATTGTGTCGTCAGGGTGAGTGGGGTCAATATCTGATTGACCTGCCTTTATAGCTCCTCAAGCAGACGGTACGAAACAGACACGGTGTCACTTTCGCATGTATCCTTGGCGAGACAGTCGAAGTCTGAGAATGATTCATCTACCGGCATAAAACGCTTTATGATCTGACAGAGGTCAATTTCATATTCCTCATACATAGGCTCCTCCTTTATCCGGGAGATATGCTGGGGACGAATGTGTAATGGTGATGACATCTCTGTGGCAGGAGGGTGACAGCACTGCCAATGAATGTGAAAGAGCTGTCATTTGGCTGCTTTGTCGGGCAGGAGAATCTTTCAGCCTTGCGGCTGCAGAACCTCCTGAGCCAGATCGATATGCAGCTGAAGCCCGAATGCCTGTTCAAAATAGTCTGCCGTTTGTAATGCGGCCCAGCGTTCGAGCAGCATATCTCCTTTTCCTTCCATGTGCAGGGAGAGGGTCTCTTCCCCGATCTCCATCATCAGTGTGCTGATTCTGTTGCGACGTTCCTTGTTCAGCGCAATGGCCAGTCGAAGTATCGCACTGAGTTGCCACACCTTCAGCTGTGCGCTTTTGCTCAGTTCCGCGAAGCCGTTGTGCGTGTCTGAAGGGGCTGCCTTTCGCTGGTATCGAACCAGCTGAGTCAGCGTAGCCTTCTCGTTGTCGCTCAGCCCGAGAAGAGGGGCGACCGAGATCAGGTATGCGGCATGGTGGTGATGACCTCCGACGCGCACATACATGCCGATTTCATGGACAAGTGCTGCGATCTCCAAAAGCAGCCTGTCGCGGTGGTTCAGTGCATGCAGGTCACGGCTCTGATCAAAGAGTGTCAGTGCAAGATCTGCAACCTCTTTGGCATATTTGCGGTCGACATGGTATTTGCTTTTCAGGCTACGGGCCCAGGCAATCAGGTTGCGTCTCTGTGAATGGAATGTCTGGTCTTCTGAGTCGACCATATCGAGAACGATGCCATCAAGCAGGCTGGCATCGGGCATGACCATCTCTTTGGCGCCGGATAGAAGCATGATCTCGTGGAATACCATGGCTGCGGGCAGGATCACATCAGCGCGGTCCGGCCTTAATCCATAATCCCGAATGCGCTCCTCAAAGCTCAGCCTGGAGAGTTTTTTGATCAGCTTTTTCAGTTGTTTGCGGCTGATCGAGGTGGCTGATTCAGTGCTGAGTATCTGAAAAGCGAGCTCTCCGATGGCAGAAGCGTTGCCGCCGGTAGCCACACAGATATCGGCCTTACTGCGACCGATCTGTTCGCGGATTTTTTTGCGTGTGCCATCAAGGTATTCTGAGAGCAGTGTGTTGAAGTCGCCCTCCTGACCAAGCATCTCCAGCAGGCGAACTGTACCGATTTTAAAGCTCTGTGCCGAAATGGCCTCACCATCATCACAGAGGGTGACCTCAACGCTGCCGCCGCCCATATCAATAAGCACGGCAAGCTTGCTTGAGAGGTCAGCGCGCCGAGTGATGGAGTAGTGCACGAGGCGCGCCTCCTCCTCACCGCTGATCAGCTGCAGGTCGATATCGGTCTCTTCTCTGATCCGTTTGGCGAGCAGCTTGCCGTTTTTGGAATCACGCATGGCGCTCGTTGCCGTAGCACGGAACCTCTCTATATGGTGCTGGTCGAGAATTCGACGGAATTGACGGAATGCCTCAATGGCATCCTCCATCGTCTGTTCGCTGAAAACGCCACTGGTAAAGGCATCATGGCCGAGACGAACAGGTTCCCTGTAACGCTGAATCAGTGTAGCAGTGCCGCTTGAATCCTGCATGGCAATGCCCAGACGCATGGCATTGGAACCGACATCGATGGCGGCTACCAGAGCACTATGTTCGGGCAACTCATTGTCTGCTATGAGGTTAATAATCTCCATGAGCACATGCTGCCGTCATGGCAGGGAAATCGCCAAGGGATATTTTGGCTTTCCTGAATTCGATCTCCTCATGCGTGTCGCTTCCGCTGACTGTATGGAGGGTGTATCATCTAACCGATTTTTCGCGCTCTCTACGGTCGCGATTATTCCAGATGCAGGAGAGTGCATAATGAATGTTGAGATAAACGCTACTGTTTCCCATGAGTCAGAAGAGGGAACGGGCGTAGATACCCTGACCAGATGTTACGATGGCCTGGTGAAGGAAAACGGGCTTAGCGACAGTAAGGTTGAGAAGATCATTACCGAGTACCTTCAGGAGGAGGAACTCAAGCCGTATCAGGCAGAGCTGATCAACCTTCAGCGTTATCTCGAAGAGACCAAGCAGCGCATGATTATCCTCTTTGAGGGCAGGGATGCGGCAGGCAAGGGAGGTACGATTCGCAGGGTTACACGCTATATGAACGAAAAACATTATCGCGTAATCGCACTCGGTAAGCCGACCGAAGAGCAGCGCACGCAGTGGTTTTTCCAGAAGTATGTCTCGCAGTTTCCGCGTGGTGGCGAGATCGTCATGTTCGACCGCAGTTGGTATAACCGTGCCATGGTGGAGCCGGTATTCGGGTTCTGCAGCGAGCAGGAGTACAACAACTTTATGAAAGGTGTGGTCGGTTTCGAGAAGGATCTGGTTCGTCAGGGTACGATTCTGGTAAAGATCTACTTCAGTGTGACCAAGGAGATGCAGCAAAAGCGATTTGAGCGCCGAAAGGACGATCCTTTGCGCCAGTGGAAGCTATCCGAGGTGGATGTGCAGGCGCAGGCGCGCTGGGATGATTTCGACAAAGTGAAGTATGAGATGCTCAGAAACACCCACACCAGTGCCGCACCGTGGACGCTTATCCGCTCTGCAGATAAGCATCTGGCCAGATTGAACTCAATCAAGGTAATTCTCAATGCGGTCGATTATGAGAAGGTGAATCAGGATATCGATTACGTGCCCGATGACAGTATAGTGATTTCGGGAGCCCGTGAAATCGAACTGATGCAGAAGGCGCAGCTGCGCTCTAAAGGGAAGAAAAAAGAGTGATGGCAGGGGCCTGGGTATAAGGGCGGCTTTTTCACCCTTTTCCGGTTTAATCGAGATCCAGTCTCGTATAAAACATCGTTTCTGATATTCCAAAGAGGCTTGCTTTGTGTATAATGCTACCCCCCTTTGACGAGGCTATTTCATCATAAGTTACGGAGAATCAGGCATGAACACGACAGCACCACAGGAAGCTATCCAGAGTGAAGGATCACAGAAGGAGGCTATGTCGGGTTCACGATGTTTTGATGCGTTGGCCGATAAACACGCTCTGGATGATGAGAAAATCAAAAAGGTTCTGACCAAGTACCTTCAGGAGCAGGAGCTTAAGCCGTTCCAGGCTGAGTTGATCAACCTGCAGCGTTATCTCGAAGAGACCAGTCAGCGCATGATCATCCTCTTTGAGGGCAGGGATGCGGCAGGCAAGGGAGGCACGATCCGACGTGTCAGCCGCTACATGAATGAGAAACACTATCGCATTATTGCGCTTGGTAAGCCGACCGAGCATCAGCGTACACAGTGGTTTTTCCAGAAGTATGTTGAGCAGTTTCCGCGTGGCGGAGAGATCGCGATGTTTGATCGCAGCTGGTACAACAGGGCGATGGTTGAGCCGGTATTCGGTTTCTGCACGGATACCGAATATAAAAATTTCATGAAGGGCGTGGTTGGATTCGAGAAAGATCTGGTTCGCCAGGGTACGATCCTGGTGAAGATCTATTTCAGTGTAACCAAGGAGATGCAGCAGAAACGTTTTGAGCGCCGAAAGGATGATCCGCTGCGGCAGTGGAAGCTCTCCGAGGTGGATGTGCAGGCGCAGGAGCGCTGGGACGATTTTGATCATGTGAAGTATGAGATGCTCAGGCGCACCCATACCGCATCATCGCCCTGGACGGTGATTCGCTCTACCGATAAGCATCTGGCGCGGCTGAATGCGATCAGGGTGATTCTCAACGCGGTGGATTATGAGAAGGTGAACAGGGAACTCGATTATGTGCCTGATGATAATGTGGTGATTTCCGGTGCCCGTGAGATCGAACTGATGCAGAGAGATCGCCTGATTAAGGGTAAAAAGAGGGGTTGAAAAAAGCTCTTTGAACAAATCTTAGAGGGTGATTTTGGCCGCTCCTGCCTTATGTGGGGTGGGGGGTATTCATGGAAATCCCCATGAATACGGAGACCATGTGGGGATTGAGTTTAAGTATCGGCCAGTATTAATATGCATATTCCATTGTGTGCTCTTTTGTGTATAATGCCCTGTCGTTTTGGCGATGAGCTTATGCCAGACGGAAATTATCTGAAAGGAGTAGAAAGAAATGAATCGGTTGGCAAACCCTGAGGTCACCCTGGATGAGGGCCCGGAGGTCATGCCGCAAGAAAACCCACGAAGCTATGAGTCCCTCATAGAAGCGCATGGACTAAGCGACAGTAAAGTAGAAAGCATCATCACCAAATATCTGCAGGAGAAAGAGCTCAAGCCGTATCAGGCAGAGTTGATCAAGCTTCAGCAGCATCTCGACAGAACTAAGCAGCGCATGATTATCCTTTTTGAAGGACGCGATGCCGCAGCCAAGGGTGGCACCATTCGCCGTGTTACCCGTTATATGAATGAAAAACATTATCGCATCATTGCCATGGGCAAACCAACAGAAGAGCAGCGTAGCCAGTGGTTTTTCCAGAAATACATATCGCAGTTTCCTCATGGTGGTGAGGTGGTTCTTTTCGACCGCAGTTGGTACAACCGCGCCATGGTCGAACCCGTGTTCGGTTTCTGCAGCCCGGAAGAGTATAAGCAGTTCATGCGCGGCGTTGTCGGTTTTGAGAAAGAGATCGTCCGCCAGGGTACCATTCTGGTGAAGATCTATTTCAGTGTTACCAAGGATGCCCAGAAGGATCGTTTTGATCGACGTAAGAATGATCCTTTAAGGCAGTGGAAGCTTTCCGAGGTGGATATGCAAGCGCAGGAGCGCTGGGACGATTTCACCAAAACCAAATATGAGATGCTTAAGCGCACCCACACCTCATCCGCACCGTGGACGGTGATCCGATCAATGGATAAGCACAAATGCAGGCTCAATGCTATCAAGGCCATCCTCAATTCTGTGGATTATGATGATTACAGTGAGGAACTTGATTTTGTCCCGGATGACGGAGTGGTTATTTCCGGAGCAAGAGAGATTGAGTTGATGAACAAACAGCGGCTCAGGAGTGGAAAGTTTGTCGGCTGATGTGGCTGACAGGTCGCTCTTCTGGAATCGGGAAGGGAGCAACTTTCCTTCTCGATATTTATGACAGAGTTCCAATATTTATATTAAAAAGGAATAACTAATTCGTGAAAGGAAATCTGGGTAAAATCATATTGCCAACCATCCTTCTGGTTCTGGCTTACGGCTTCTGGATCAGTCCGGATTTCAAGGAGATTGCTGCCGGTGTGGCCATCTTCCTGTTTGGCATGTTGGCCCTTGAAGAGGGGTTTAAGGCCTTTACCGGCGGCGTTCTCGAGAAGGTGCTCAAACGCACCACCGACAAGCTGTGGAAGAGCCTGAGCTTCGGTGTGCTGTCAACAACGATTATGCAGTCCAGCTCGCTGGTCTCAGTCATTACGATCTCATTCCTGGGGGCGGGGCTGATCGGGCTTGCTCAGGGTATTGGCATTATCTTCGGCGCCAATCTCGGCACGACAACAGGCGCCTGGCTGGTGGCAGGTTTCGGTCTGAAAGTGAAGATATCGGCCTACGCAATGCCGATGCTGGTCTTTGGTGTTATTCTGATATTCCAGAAATCCCGTCAGTTGAAAGGTGTTGGCTATATTCTGGCAGGTCTCGGTTTCCTTTTCCTCGGCATCCATCATATGAAGGAGGGATTTGAAACCTTCAAATCCGCCATCGATTTGGCCGAATATGCAGTGGCCGGTTATCCCGGTCTCTTCCTGTTCACGCTGATCGGTATTTTTGCTACCGTGGTGATGCAGTCGAGCCATGCCACACTGGTACTGATTATTACCGCACTCGCAGCACAGCAGATCTCCTATGAGAATGCGCTGGCACTGGCGATCGGTGCCAATGTAGGCACCACGATCACCGCTATTCTCGGATCACTTAGCTCCAATGAGCAGGGCAAACGACTTGCCGGAGCGCATCTGATATTTAATGTGGTTACAGGGTTGATCGCGATCATCTTTATCCACCAGTTTCTGGCCGCAGTGGATTTTGTTAGTGAGTCCGTCGGGATTGGGGCGGATGATTACACCCTGAAGCTGGCCGTATTCCATACGCTGTTTAATCTGGTCGGTGTTATGGTGATGATTCCGCTCATCAATCATCTGGTGAATTTCCTTGAAAGGTTCATCAAGTCCGAGCCAGACAGCTACGCGCAGCCGAAATATCTCAATGATTCAGCTATCGAGTTCGGTGACACTGCAATTGAGGCGCTGCGGATGGAGACTGCCCGTATCTACGACAAAGCAACCAAGGTGATTGCCAAGGGGTTGTCTCTGGATAAGGCGAAGATTCTATCTGGCGAAAAGTTGAAACATGTGATTAGAGCACATGATAAGGTCGTCAGTTACGATATTGAGGATGTCTACGAGCACGAAATCAAGAGCCTCTGCAGTGCTGTGCTCGATTTCTCCAACAAGTTGAATGTCACAGAGCATCAGGCGAGGCGGGTCAGCCGTATCCGAATGGCCATCCAGTCGGTGCTGATTGCAATGAAGAACCTGAAACACCTGCAGAAAAATATGCTGAAGTATATCAATTCAGGGAATCCACATATCAGCGGTGAGTATAATCGTCTGCGGCAGCGAATTGCCAAGGCAATCCGGAGGCTGGAGAAGATCAGGAGTGATGAACATTCCAGTACCTCTATCCTTTCACTTGATGCTCTGAAGCTGACGCTTGAGAAGAATATGGGGCTGCTTCATGAGCGAATGGATGAATTGATTCGTGAAGGGCATATCTCAGCGGAGATGGCAATTTCACTGATGAATGACAGCCACTACAGCTATAGTATCATTCATAACCTGATCCAGGTGAACCACAACTGCCTGAAGTCGGAAGAGATTGATCAGTCTGATGCAGAGCACATGATTGCCCTGAACAGGGAGGAGATCAGCTCCGTGTTAGCAGATAACCAGAATAGTGCGGAATGAGTGAAAGCAGGAGCGACAATGGAATTTAATAAAGCATTGAAGAAGAAGTTGCTGAAGAAACTGAAGACCTATCTGAATGCCGAGGCTGATCAACTGCAGCAGGAAGATGAAGGACTCTCCAAGGTGCTGAAGAAGCTCAAGAAGAAAGAGAATCATCTCAAGGAGTTGATTGCTTCTGAAACTGATGCGGATGAGCGCGAGATGCTTGAACAGGAGCTTGATGTGGTTCATTCACAGCGTAAAAAGGGTATTACACTTCTCTCCACTGTGCGTGAAAGAAAGAACAGATAAATCAGCACGCTCGACTGTCTCTAGGTTTCGTGGAATACACATGGTGTCCGGATTTGCGGGCACCGTTTTTTTTACTGAGAATAATAGCTAAGGATATAAATATATGAGAAACACACTGCGGAAAGTGATCCTGCCTTCAATCATGCTGATTCTGGCTTACGGCTTCTGGATCAGTCCCGATTTTAAAGAGATCTCTGCGGGCGTAGCCATATTTCTGTTTGGCATGCTGGCACTTGAGGAGGGATTCCGGGCCTTCACAGGCGGTGTGCTTGAGAAGATACTCAAGAAAAGTACCAACAGGATGTGGAAGAGCCTGACGTTTGGTTTTACTGCAGCCACGGTGATGCAGTCGAGTTCGCTGGTCTCAGTGATTACGATCTCCTTTCTCAGTGTCGGACTGATCGGGCTCGTTGAGGGGCTTGGCATTGTGTTTGGTGCAAACGTGGGTACGACTACCGGCGCATGGCTGATTGCCGGCTTCGGCCTGAAGGTGAAGATATCGGCCTATGCCATGCCGATGCTGGTATTTGGTGTGATGCTTATTTTCCAGCGATCAAAGTCGTTGAAAGGAGCCGGGTATATTCTGGTTGGCCTGGGGTTCCTCTTCCTCGGCATCCACCATATGAAAGAGGGTTTTGAGGCCTTCCAGAACAGCATCGATCTGACAGCCTATGCGATGGACGGGATGGCAGGCATCCTGGTATTTACCCTGATTGGTATCGTTGCCACGATCATTATGCAGTCCAGCCATGCGACACTGGTGCTGATTATCACTGCCCTTTCGGTCAATCAGCTTACCTATGAAAATGCGCTGGCGCTGGCGATCGGCGCCAATGTTGGCACGACCATTACAGCCGTACTTGGCGCCCTTTCGTCAAATGTTGAAGGCAAACGACTTGCATTGGCCGATGTGATTTTCAAGGTGGCTGCAGGTGTTGTGTTTATTATACTGATGCAACCGATTATCGGCATTGTTGATGCGATCGCTTCTGCGATTGGTCTGGCGGATAACGACTACACGCTGAAACTGGCAATTTTTCACACCATTTTTAATGTGGCTGGCGTCATCATCATGGTGCCGCTGATCGGGCGACTGGTACAGCTGGTGAACACGATTTTCAAATCGGAGCCGGATCAGCACGCTCAACCAAAATACCTTAATGAGTCATCAATGGAGTTTGGTGATACAGCGCTTGAGGCGTTGCGAATGGAGACAGCCAGGATCTATGACAAGGCAACTGACATTATCGCCAAGGGGCTTTCACTGGAGAAGGATGATGTATTCTCCAGTACCAAGCTGAAAACAGTTATCAGGGAACATGATAAGGCCGTAGATTTTGATATTGATGATGTCTATGAGCATGAGATCAGGTACCTTTGTGGAGCCATTCTGGATTATACCAACGGCCTCTCTTTTGATGCTGAAACATCGAGGCAGATTTCACGTATTCGCAAGGCCAATCAGTCGATACTGATCGCCTTGAAAGATGTGAAACATCTGCAGAAGAATATGTTGCAGTATATCGCTTCAGACAATCCTGCTATCGCAGGTGAGTACAATCGCCTTCGACAGCGTATTGCAAAAGTTCTGCGCCGGCTCGAGAGGATTCGGAACCAGGATCTATCGAGTGCATCCATCCTTTCACTTGATGCACTGAAGCTGACACTGGAAAAAAATGCCGGGCTGTTACATCAGCGGCTTGATGAGCTGATTCGTGAAGGTGATGTTTCAGCAGAGATGGCGGTCTCGCTGATGACGGATAGCAACTACACCTACAGTATCATCCATAACCTGATTGAGGTGAACCATAACTATCTGAAATCCGAAGAGAGTTCGCACAATGCAGCAGAGCATATGATTGCTTTGAATCGAGATGAAATTAACTCCGTACTGTCCGGAAACCGCAGTGGAGATGAAAGAGAGTAGGTAATATTGCTGTTTCATTTTTTGCGTCACATAAATGTCATAATTGACTGTTAATATCCTCTTCCCACCTATAGTGGTCGACTCGTTCAGGCTGGAGATTGACCATAGAGAGGAGTTCAGGATGAAGTTGAAAAAACTGTTGAAGCAACTCGAGTCACTTTTTGATGCCGATAGGGAGCGACTGCAGGAGAAGGAGAAAGGACTGGTCCGGGTTCTGAAGAACCTTGAAGAGAGGGAGCGTAAGCTTGAAGTTAAGATCAGTGCTGAGATCGATGACGAGGAGCGAGAACTGCTTGGTCAGGAGTTAAGCATCGTACAATTGCAACGACAAAAAGGAGCCCTGCTCCTCACCAGGATCAGAGAAGGGAATAAGCAGTGATTTGATCCGGCAACAGAGTAAATTTTGAGTGAAAGCGTCCGTAATTCCGGGCGCTTTTTTTGTGCCATAATCAAGATGCGATGGAAGTGAGGATTCATGTCACATATGTCATGCCCATGCCTTAAATGTCACATGAATGTCATAAATGAAATGTATAATGCAACGGTTTTTACGGAACAGGCCATGAGGCCAATTATTGGGAGTGAATATGGTTAGAAGAAGTCCGATTTCAAATATGTTTGCCGGCTCTCCGGTGAAACCGCTGCAGGAGCATATCAGCAAAGTTCACGAGGCTGTCAAAAAGCTTGAGCCTTTCTTTAAGGCTGTGATTGATAAAGATTACGATCAGGTCGCCGTTCTGGAGCGTGAGATTCACAGAATTGAGGTTGATGCGGATACCCTGAAGCATGAGCTGCGTATCAATCTGCCCAATTCTCTTTTTATGCCGATGCCGCGTGAGCGCATTCTGGACATTGTGACCCATCAGGATCATCTCGCTAATAGGGTCAAGGAAGTAACCAGCATGGTGAATGGCCGCAAGATGCAGGTTCCCGATGAGATAGCAGAGCTTCTGACGCAGTTTGTGCTTGTGAATATAGCGGCCTCCCGTCAGGCGAAAAGGATCGTCAATGAACTTGATGAACTGGTGGAGGTCGGTTTCCGTGGCCGCGAGGTGACCAGTGTTGAGGAGATGATCGATGAGCTGCATAAAATCGAATATGAGGCTGATAAAATTGGTACTCAGATCAATAATGCACTGTTTGTGATTGAGAAGAGTATGGATCCTGTTGATGCTGTTTTCCTGTACCGCATGGTCCGGGAACTTGGCGCTGTGGCAGATTCTGCGCAGCGTGTTGGTGCTCGACTCGAACTGTTGCTGGCACGATAAGGGGAGAAAATCGTGGATATTCTTGTTGCAAATTCAACTTTATTAATTGGCATGGCCGTGGTATTCGGCCTATTCATGGCCTGGGGTATTGGTGCGAATGATGTTGCCAATGCCATGGGAACATCGGTCGGCTCTGGTGCACTGACCTTCAAACAGGCAGTGATTATTGCTGCAATCTTTGAGTGTGCCGGTGCTGTTCTTGCGGGTGGTGAGGTTACCAAAACCATCCGTAAGGGAATTGTAGATGTTTCTTCACTGGGAACTACGCCTGAGCTTCTGGTTTACGGTATGCTGGCATCCCTGCTTGCTGCCGGAATCTGGTTGCTGGTTGCAACCCGCATGGGCTGGCCGGTTTCCACCACGCACTCTATTGTCGGTGCCATCGTCGGTTTTGGTGCCGTCGGTATCGGTATGGAAGCGGTTATGTGGGGCAAGGTAGGTACCATTGCACTGAGCTGGGTGACCTCACCACTGATGGCTGGTGTGATCGCCTTTGCTCTGTTCAGGAGTCTTCAGAAACTGATTATCGATACCGAGGATCCGCTTGCCAATGCGAAGAAGTATGTGCCTTACTACATCTTCCTTGTTGGCTTCACCATTGCTATGGTGACGATGCTCAAGGGTCTCAAGCATGTCGGTGTGAAACTGCCATTCGAGCAGGACCTTATCTATGCCGGACTCGTCGGAGTCATCGTTGCGCTGATCGGTACGGTGATGATCAAGCGTCTCAAGTTCACTGCCAAGGCTGATAAGAAGTTCCACTTTGCCAATATGGAGAAGATCTTCGGTGTATTGATGATCTTTACAGCCATTGCGATGGCCTTCGCACACGGCTCCAACGATGTAGCCAACGCGATCGGTCCGGTAGCAGCTGTTGTGGGGATCGTAAGTAGCGCTGGTGAAATTGCATCCAAGTCGGCTACACCTGTATGGATTCTGCTGCTTGGTGGTGCTGGTATCGTCATAGGCGTTGCAACCTACGGTCACAAAGTGATTGCAACAGTCGGGTCGGGCATCAGTGAGTTGACTCCAAGTCGCGGTTTTGCCGCTACACTTGCTGCTGCGGCTACGGTTGTTGTGGCTTCAGGTACAGGCATGCCGATCTCCACCACGCATACACTGGTAGGTGCCGTGATCGGTGTTGGTCTTGCCCGTGGTATCGGTGCACTGAATGTCGGTGTGATCCAGACGATTTTCCTGTCATGGATCATAACGCTTCCGGCAGGTGCGCTCCTGTCGATTCTGTTTTTCTTCTTCTTCAAAGGCGCATTTAGCTAAGAAGGGAAGTGAATATGATGAAAAAAAGCAGGGGCCTATGCCCCTGCTTTTTTATTTGCAACTGCGGTCAGAAAGCGCCGGTCACACACCTTCATTCAGCCGGCCACTGACAATGGCGGCGGCGGTTTCATGATCGACATGACGAATGTCATGACCTTTAATCATGTAGATTACCATCTCGGCAATGTTGACTGCGTGGTCACCAATACGCTCAAGGTTTCTGGCAATGTTGGTGGAGAGCAGCCCTGCTGTGATCTGGCGCGGATCCTCCATCATGTAGGTCAGGTATTCGCGCTGCATCGATTTGAATTCAGCATCAATCTTTTTATCTTTTTCAATGCAGGCTAAAGCTTCTACCAGATCGCGTCTGGCAAAGGCGTCCAGAGCATCATTTACCTGCTGAAGAACATGATCCGCGAGTGACTCAAGTGAAGATATCTGGATAACCGGATGCTCTTCGGTCTGCAGCATGTACTCTGCAATTCCCTCTGCTAAATCTCCCATACGCTCCAGATCGGTAACCACCTTGATGGTCGTCATGATCAGACGAAGGTCACTGGCAGCAGGCTGGCGCAGGGCAAGCATGGTCCTCGTCATCTCATCAATCTCGACCTCGAGCGCATTGATGGCATGGTCGCGTTCAATCACCTTATGGGCGCGTTTGGCGTCATGTTTTACCAGCGAGTTGATGGAGCGTCGTGTGGCCTTCTCGACCAGTCCGCCCATGGCCAGAATCTTGTTTTTCAGCTCGTTCAGTTCGTCTTCAAATCTTTTATTGGTATGCTCTTTCATGATCAGTTCCTTATCCGAATCGTCCGGTAATATAATCTTCGGTCTGCTGGTTGGTCGGTGAGGTGAAGATGGTATGGGTGTCACCATACTCGACCAGATTACCAAGGTAGAAGTAGGCCGTATAGTCGGAGACGCGTGCGGCCTGCTGCATGTTGTGGGTGACGATTACAATCGTGTATTCGTCTTTAAGCTCATCGATCAGCTCCTCGATCTTGGCCGTTGCGATCGGATCGAGGGCGGAGCAGGGCTCATCCATGAGGATCACATCGGGCTGCACTGCGATGGTGCGGGCGATACAGAGGCGCTGCTGCTGTCCGCCTGAGAGGGCGGTGCCGGGCTGCTGCAGTTTATCCTTCACCTCATCCCAAATGCTGGCACGACGAAGGGCACTCTCTACCAGTGCATCCATCTCCTCTCCATCCTTGACCATACCGTGGATGCGTGGCGCATAAGCGATGTTTTCATAGATACTTTTTGGGAAGGGGTTGGGCTTCTGGAAGACCATGCCGACATGGGTACGCAGATGCACCACGTCGATGGCCGGATCATAGATATCCTGACCCTCGAGCAAGATTTCTCCCTCGACTCTGCAGTCGGGAATACGATCATTCATACGGTTGATGCAACGAAGAAAGGTTGATTTTCCGCAGCCGGAGGGGCCGATAAATGAGGTCACCTTACCTTTCGGGATATCGAGATCGATGCCGTGCAGCGCCTCAAAATCACCATACCATAGTTTCAGGTTTCGGACAGTCAGCTTGTTCTCCGGTCTGACCGGTTTTTTCGGGTTGAATGCGTTCATGATTTCCTCACCAGGTTCGTTCTGAACGGCGCCTGAGCAGAACTGCCAGTGCGTTCAGAGAGAGTAGTACGGTCAACAGCACCATAATGCCGGCTGCAGTGCGCTCTTCGAATGCGCGCAGTGATTCGCCTGACCATGTATAGATCTGAGCAGGCAGTACCGTGGTCGCCTGCATAATCGATTCGGCTGTATCGGGGATGTAGGCCATCATGCCGACAATCAGCAGCGGCGCTGTTTCGCCCATCGCCTGCGCCAGGCCGATAATCGAGCCGGTTAATATGCCGGGCATGGCCAGCGGCAGCACATGATGCAGTACCGTCTGCAGGCGCGAAGCCCCCAGCCCGTAAGCCGCTTCACGAATGGTCTCCGGAACAGCCCTGAGGGCGGCGCGGGTGGCAATGATAATCACCGGCAGCGTCATCAGTGCCAGTGTCAAGCCACCGACGAGCGCAGAAGATCGGGGTACGCCCATGAAATTGATAAAGATCGCAAGCCCCAGCAGTCCGTAAAGGATCGATGGAATGGCCGCCAGATTGTTAATATTGACCTCGATCAGCCGGGTGAAGCGGTTGTCGGTGGCAAACTCCTCGAGATAGATTGCCGTCATCACCCCCACAGGTACTGCCAGCAGCATGGTCAGAATCAATACCAGTACCGAACCGACTGCCGCAGCAAGAATGCCTGCATTTTCGGGAAGTTTTGAGTCTCCGGTGGTGAAGAAACCGCTGTTAAATCCAAGGCGCAGCAGTCCGTTCTGTTTCAGTTCATCTGCAAAGCGCTGATCTTTCTCCTTTAAGCGGTGCCCCTCGTTGCCTTTGAGATACTGGTCAACGCGACCGTCGGCGAGAACCCAGATCTTCTGTTTTTGTCCGATCAGTTCAGGGTTGTTTTGCAGCGTCAGCGGGATGGTTCTCAGCCAGGCGCGGCTGACCACCGATTTGTATTCGCGTGGTATCGCTTTATTGTAGTTGCTTGCCGCTGCCTGACTGTATTCGACCTCAACCAGTACCTCGGCCTGCTCGAAAGCGGGCAGCCCTTTGCTGATAATATCGACAAAGAAGAAGAGCAGGAATGCAAGTGCGAG
Source organism: Mariprofundus ferrinatatus (assembly GCF_002795825.1). Classification (NCBI taxonomy): domain Bacteria; kingdom Pseudomonadati; phylum Pseudomonadota; class Candidatius Mariprofundia; order Mariprofundales; family Mariprofundaceae; genus Mariprofundus; species Mariprofundus ferrinatatus. The sequence goes on from NZ_CP018800.1 coordinate 653,860, forward strand.
CACCAATGCGCCGAGGCCATAGAGGCGGAAACGCTTATCGGCACGTTCGCGTTTTCGTTTGCGAGAGATCTGTATGTCGGTGAGCTGCATCTTATTCATACCTCTGCTTGAATTTTCTGACGACAATCGAGGAGACAATGTTCAGTGCCAGCGTGATGATCAGCAGGACAAGTCCCAGCGCGAAGGCTGAGAGGGTGAATGCCGAGTCGAACTCCTGGTCGCCTGTGAGTGCCTCAACGATCTTCACCGTTACCGTGGTCATCCCCTCAAGAGGATTGAGTGTCAGGTTAGGCCTGAGGCCTGCCGCCATCACCACGATCATGGTCTCTCCGACCGCGCGAGATACCGCCAGAAGAAAGGCCGATACGATGCCAGGCATCGCCGCCGGAAGTACAATGTGGCGAATGGTTTCCGCCTTGGTGGTGCCAAGTGCGAGGGAACCGTCGCGCAAGCTTTGCGGCACAGCCCGAATCACATCATCGGAGAGCGACGACATAAACGGGATAATCATAATTCCCATGATCAGGCCCGGGGTCAGTGCGTTGGTGAAATCTGCCTGAAGGCCGACGGCTTCAGCGGCTTTGACGATAAGCGGGCTGACGGTAATAGCGGCAAAGAAGCCGTAAACAACTGTGGGGATGCCGGCCAGAATCTCAAGCATTGGTTTGAGCCTGTTGCGCATCGCATCTGATGCATATTCAGACATATAGATGGCGGCAAAAAGGCCGATCGGTACGGCAACAAACATGGCGATAGCGGTGATCATGAAAGTGCCGGCAAAGATCGGAACTGAACCGAATTCAGGAGGTGCTACGCCTGCGGTATCGCGCCCTGCGCCGATCAGGAATGCGGTGTCGGGCTGCCAGGTGGTGCCGGTAACGAAGTCCCAGAATGAGATGACCTGAAAGAAGCGAACCGATTCAAAGATGACCGAGAGAACAATACCGATGGTGGTCAATACCGAGATGGTGGCTGAGAGCAGGAGCATCAGGCTCATCATCTTCTCTACCCGCTGACGAGCCCGGAATTCAGGTTTGATCTGTTTCAGGGCAATGGCGAATCCGCCCACGCCAACAGCAAAGGCTGTGGCCAGAAGCATTGGCCCCGGGACGCTGATCAGGCCGATAATATGCGAGATGCTGAAGATCAGACCCACGGCCATGGCCGGAAGTGCAAGCCCAATAACGCCGTGCATGCCGTAGTAGCCGGGACGCGAATGCAGTCGTGCACCAAGCTTCTCTGCTGCAACGGCCCGGTTGCGGCTGATGATATAGGCCATGGCAGCCAGGGGCAGCAGGCCGGCGGCAAACCAGAAGAAGATGTCTGCAGTAGTCATAGATGTTGGCTCCATTGAGTTTCGCGGGGCTTCAGTTGCATGGAAACAGGAACCGGAAAAACCGATCCCTGTTTCGAAATAACTGAAAAGGATCTGATCCGGTCGGAAGTGCCCGACCGGATCAGATGATTTATTACTTCTTCAGCGTGTCAGCGGTCATGCGTACCAGGTTTTTTACGTTGTTGCGGTAGGTCTCGCGCATCGCTTCAGGCAGTGGAATCAGGCCGATCTCAGAGAGCATTCCATCATCACCGATCATCTTTTCACTCATGAACAGGTTGGCGTAATCCATCATGCCATCGGCATGTTTCTGATTGGCGTGCTTGATGTAGAAGTAGAGCGAACGGGAGAGCTTGTAGGAGCCGTCCTGAACGGTCTCAGGTGCCGGTGCAATGCCTTCGATGGTAGCTGCGCCGATGCGGTCTGCATTTTCCACCAGATAGCTGTAGCCGAAGATGCCCAACGCCTCGGTATCCTTGGTCAGCTTCTGCACGATCAGGTTGTCATTCTCACCTGATGGAACATAGACGCCATCCTGACGGATCCCGTGGTACTTCTTGTACTTCTTGTTCTTGACCTTGTCTGCCTTGTAGAGGTTGGTGTAAACATCCATCTTTTTGCAGACCCCTTTAAGGATCATATCCTCGAAAGCGTCACGGGTGCCGGAAGAGGTTGGTGGACCATACACGGTGATCTTACGGTGTGGGAATTTAGGGTTGATCTCATCCCAGTAGTGGTATGGGTTGGCAATAAGAGCGTTGCCCTCCTTGTTTGGAACCTCGGCAGCTACAGCCAGCATCATCTCTTTGCGGGTGATGTTGAATGCCGGTGCGCTCTTGGACTGTGCAATGGCCAGGCCATCGTAACCGATAACGGCTTCAGTGATATACTTGACGCCGTTCTCCTGACAGGTGGTGTACTCTTTATCCTTCATGCGACGTGATGCGTTGGTGAAGTCGGGGGTGTCGGAACCGTTGCCGGCGCAGAAGAGTTTCATGCCGCCGCCGGAGCCGGTGGACTCGACAACCGGGGTTTTCAGGTTGGTGGTGGCACCCAGCTCTTCAGCTACGTAGCTGGAGAAGGGATAAACCGTGGATGAGCCGACGATATGGATCTGTTCGCCGGCCTGTGCTGCAGTGGCGCCGAGCAGGAACGCTGCGGTGGCCAAGATCATTTTTTTCATTGTAATAATATGCTCCTGTTCTTGATAGAGGTCTGTACTGCTTGAAATCTGAAGAGATGCTTCAGCCTTTCGGTTTCTGATTACGAGGCAAAGGCTGGGGTTCATATATGTCAGATGTGTGACAACGGGGAGCCGATGGCTGGGTGACACGAAAGCGACACAAATGTCACGCATATGTCATAATGCATTGTAACTACTTATTTTGTTTGTATAAAAAGGCCGGGCAGATGCCCGGCCTTCTCCGTTTGCACTGACTTTCGAGGATTGTTATTACAGTTTGATCTCGGAGTAGAGACCGTAACGGGTGTCCTTGTCAGTGACGGTGATGTTGCCGCCACGGTTCTTCAGCTTGGTTGAATCACCGACGAGTGCAAAGGTCACGTTCTTGATCGGGCTGTACTCCACGCCTACCACATAACGGTCTACCTTCTCCTTGGTTGCATTGGCAATGCCGCCGCTGGTGAACTGGTTCTTCAGGTTCTCGAAGCGACCGAAGACGCCGAACTGGTCAAACTTGGCCCAGCCCCACAGTGCATAACCGGTGGATTTCACCTCATCACTGTTCACAGCAGTCTTGAAAGAGGCACTTGCGTTACCGCCATGGGTGGTAGAGACGCCTGCGCCTTCCGCCTTATCCTTGTTGATCAGGTAGTTGCCGCCAATGCGGAATGTCTTGGTGCCGTAGGAGAGCATCGCCTGGGTCAGGCTGGACTTGACGGCAGCCGGGGCTACGCCGGTAACCGAGGTTTTGGAGCCGTGGTAGCCAGTCAGGTACTGCAGGTCGAAATCAAGACCCTTGATCGGGTGAATACCGATACGGCCGCTGTAGTCGGCACCGGCGGTGCGGGCACCGTTACCATAGCCTGAGCCGTTGGTGGCGGTCACGAAGTAGTCAACCATGCCGTCAGCAACCTTACCCTTCAGGCCAAGGCCGAGGTCGGCGGAGGTGTCGAACTTGTACTGGTCGGACATCACCTTGGCGACGTAGCGGTGTTTCCAGAGGCCCTGCTCATAGTCGATCCACGGGGTGTGCGACTGGCCGAGGCGCAGTACGGCAGCCTTGCCGGCCAGCTTGCCCTCTACATAGGCGTACTTGAGGTAAACGTTCTGCTGCTTGCTCAGGGTGCTTTCATGGCCGATATCGGTAGTCAGACGCATCATCCAGTCGTTGTTGAAGTAGTACTTGGCAGTGAAGTAGGCGCGGTCTACGGCGAGGCCTGCGGTCTTGGTTTTAACGCTGTTGCCGGCAGTCACGCGGTCATCTGTCTGGTGGAAAGTGTTCAGATAGAACAGTGCTTCGAGTTTCAGTTTGCTTTCGCCGTCGTCGTATACATTCACACCGCCAGCGATAGCTGGAGTTGCGAAAGCTACCATTGCAGCTGCTGCAATTGTCTTCATTGATGCTTTCAATTTAATCTCCTGTTTGTTAAGTCCCGAATGATTGGGTTGCGGCGCAAACTAGGAGGGGTATGTGACAAATCTGTGGCACGAAGGGGGCTTGCAGCCCCTGTCATAGAATTGTCATAAACAAAAAAAAGGCCCGCGATAATGCGGGCCTTTCAAGTTCCGGGTTACGGATGGGTTACAGCGACACCTCGGAGTAGAGACCGTAACGGAAATCCTTACGGGTGTTGGCAGTTACACCGCCGCGGTTGGTCAGCTTGTTGGCATCAGCTACAAGCGCAAACTTCACACCCTTGATCTCGGTGTACTCAATACCAGCCATGTAACGGGTCATCTTCTCTTTGCCGCCGGCATTGAGCTTGATGTTCATGTTCTCGTAACGACCGAAAACACCGAAGTTAGCAGGCAGGTTGACCCAGCCCCACAGACCGTAGGCGTTGCTCTTCACTTGGTCACCACTAACCAGGGTGTTGAAGGCGTAAGCGCTGCTGACTGCACCGCCATGGCTGATGGTGGCAGTTGTTGTGCCGACTGCCTTGTCCTTGTTGATAATATAGTTGCCTCCGATGCGGAAGTCGCTGGTGCCATAAGAGAGCATCGCCTGCATCAGGCTGGTCTTGATGCCTTTAGTGGTTGGAGAGACACGCGTGGCGCGACGGCCGTCACGGAACTGGAAGTCCATGGTCAGCCCTTTAACAGGATAGAGGCCAATGCGGGCATTCAGGTCGAGGTGAGCGGTACGCTTGGCATCTGCATAGCCTGAACCGTTGGTTTCGGTGACGAAGTACTGAATCAGGCCGTCAGCCAGGGTGCCCTTCAGGCCGAGGCCGAGATCGAAGGAGTCATCGAACTTGTAGCGGTCGGTCATCACCTGAGAGACGTAGCGGTGTTTCCACAGGCCCTGCTCGTAGTCGATCCACGGGGTGTGGGACTGGCCGACACGCAGCACGACTGCATCGTCAACCAGTTTTCCTTCAACGTAGGCAGCCTTCAGGAATACGTTCTGCTTCTTGCCGCCAAGGCTCTGGTCGTTACCAGCATCAAGCGTAATGCGCATCATCCAGTCATCGTTAAAGAAGTACTTGGCGGTGAAGTAGGCGCGGTCAACAGCCATACCAATACTTTTAGTTGTTGTGGTACCTGCTGCAGTAGTCGTATCAGCTTTCTGATGGTAGGTGTTCAGGTACATAAGAGCTTCCAGCTTCAGCTTGCTCTCGCCTTCCTCGGCAACGGTAACTCCGCCGGCAAAGGCAGGAGTTGCAGCGGCAATCATTGCTGCTGCTGTAATCGTTTTAATAGTTGCTTTCAATGTTTTCTCCTGTGCAAATGTGCATCAATGTGATCCCCCCCTTGCGGAGTTGGGCGGCATCCTAATTGCCTTATATGACATATCAATGACATATAAGTCATTTATGACACTTTTTTCATGTCACGACCCTGTCACAAAGGATTTTCATATTGTGCCTCACTAAACGATAACAAAGAGAGGACGTGTGAATGAGCACACTTCAATTAAACCATGCCTTTGAGGCATCGATTATTTCAAATTCTCAATATCGCCGGTTTCACGATCTGTCGGTCTGTAGTAAAATGAGCGAAGAGGATCGTATTGACCTCTTCGCCTGCTTCGACAGTTGCAGCTTCTCAGCAGGTACGACCATTTATGAGGCAGATAGCCCCTCCAGTCAGCTGATGTATCTGATTACCAAGGGTAAGGCATCGGCATCGTTGTCCGGCAACAAGGTCTATTCACAGCTGAAAGAGGGGGATACGTTCGGCCTTTTCTCTTTCCTGGACCAGGGGCGCAGCCACGCTTCCACGGTAACTGCCATTACCGACCTTGAAGTGCTCCGGATAGGGCGTGAGCAGTTCGATGTGATTACCCTCGAGGAACCGGAACTGGGCAACAGGATGCTACATTTCATGTTTCACCTGCTCTCCGATAAGGCACTCAGATTCGAGCATGAATATGCCACCATGCATGAATATGTAACGGCAGGGCGATACTGATGCTTGAGGTTGATGAGCACTCCTTTCAGTATCACGAGTTGATGGCTGATAAAGAGACATATAAAGCAGGGGCCGATATCCTGATTGTTGAGGATGATGAGTCGATTGCTCGACTGATGAACCTGCATCTGCAGGCAGCCGGATTCTCCACCTATAGCTGCTCAGATGGCAGCAGTGCACTGGATTGCATTCGTGATGGCAAATGGCGGTTGGTGGTTCTCGACCGTATGTTGCCTGGCGTAAGTGGCATGAAAGTGCTGCGTAAGATCAGGAAATCCGCAACCAATGCCACGATTCCGGTATTGATGGTAACTGCCCTCAGCCAGCCATCGGAGCGTGTGCATGGCCTGAATGAAGGGGCGGATGACTATCTTGCCAAGCCATTTGAGCCTGCCGAACTTATTGCCCGCGCCAAGGCGCTGTTGCGGCGCAACCGCTTTGTTGAGACAGGAAGTGTACGTAACAACCCGATTCAGCTTGATCCTGATACGCATGCGATGTTTGAAGGAGATCAGCGCATTGAACTGCGTCCGATGGAGTACAAACTGCTGAAAATCCTGATGGATAAACCCGGTAAAACCCGCAGCCGGGAATACCTTCTCGACCATGTCTGGGGACGGGATGTTTTTGTTGAGGCCAGAACAGTGGATGTAACAGTGAAGCGGTTACGCAAGGCTTTGAAACAGATCGGCAGAAAAAAATGCATTGAAACTGTGCGCAGCATGGGTTATCGCTTTATCTCTCCCGCCGAATGATTGCAGGACTTATCCTACTGATTATCGGAATAATTGCGGTCTGGGTTGTCTCAGCGCAACGAATGCGCAGTGAACTGGATGAATACAAGGCCGAGGTGGCTGCTTTAAAGGAGACCTCCGGAGGGTTACACGCATCTCTGATTGATCGCGGCAGGCGTCTTGATGTTCTCCTCGCATCGGTCAGTGAAGCGGTATTGCGTGTTGATTCCCTCGGCCGCGTGCTCTCGGCAAACCACAGGGCAACTGAACTGTTCAGAATAGACAGGGGGCCGGAGCTTCCACAGTCGATGCTCGTGTTTATACGCGATCCGGACTGGTACCGGGCATTTTCAAAAGCGTTGAAAGAGCAGCAGAATGAGATGCCGCTACCCGATATCGAAGCAGGCAACCGGGTTCTTGCACCAAGGCTCGCCTTTCTGGGTAGGGATCAGGCCTTGCTGCTTTGCATGGATGTGACAGAAAGGAACAGGCAGGAGAAACAGCAGCGACAGTTTCTCTCAAACCTGAAGCACGATCTGAAAACGCCGCTCACTTCGCTGCTTGGTTATGCACGCAGTCTTGAAAGCTTCGGGCATGATGCCGAGTTCAGGATGGAGGCATCCAAAGTGATTGCCGATGAGGCGAAGTATGTGAATCAGCTTCTCGACTCCCTGCTGACACTGGATCAGATCGAATTTGCGCACCGTCACGATATGATCGCTTCAGATCCGATAGCTGTATTCCACAGGGTAAAGGATCTGCTCGCACCGCGTTTGCTGGCCAGACAGCTTTCAGTTGAACTGAGTGCAGATGAAGCGATGAGGCCGGTACTGATTGCCGAGCACGATTTCGAAAGGGTGCTGATCAATGTCATGGAGAATGCCCAGCGCTACTCCCCGGAAGGGAGCGTAATCCGTATCGAGATGTCGATGCTCGGAGAGAATGTTGTAATTTCGGTTGTGGATCAGGGCCCGGGCATTCCGGAAAAGGATATTCATCGGGTCACTGAACGTTTTTACCGGGTAGATCAGGCTCGAAGGCGATTGAAAGATGGAGGGCACGGGCTGGGATTGGCAATCGTCAAGGAGATGCTGGAGGTGCATGATGGCAAGCTGGAGCTGGCCAATATCGCTCCTCAAGGTCTCTCCGTGAAGATCACTCTGCCAACAGAGCCTGATAATGTGGAGTAGTCAGAGGGCGTTATAAACCCTGTTGCGCCCCTCCTCTTTGGCCTTGTACATCGCATCATCCACCTTGATCAGCATCTGATCAATCTCCTCCTGAAGCGTGGTGTATACACCGATGCTGACTGTGTAAGAGATCGTTTTATCTCCAGCTGTAACGCATTGGCACGATTCCATGCTGTTTCGGATACGCTCTGCAATGACGGCCGCATCATTGTTTTCCGTATTCGGCATGACCACCAGAAACTCCTCGCCTCCATAACGCACGAGCATGTCGTAACTACGGGTTTCATGCAGCATATGCTCAACCATCTGTTGCAGTACCTTATCGCCAATCGAGTGGCCGTAATGATCGTTAATCTCTTTAAAATGATCGATATCCACCATAAGGATACTGGTGGGCGAATTCTCACGATTGGCGCGGGCGATGATTTTTGGCATTTCGAGAAGGAAGTGCTGGCGGTTGTTGGCTCCAGTCAAAGGGTCGGTACGCCGTGAAAGATCCAGCTCTTCTGCCTTTTCACGTAGTGCCATCTGCTGGCGCTGGATGCGCTTTCTGGTTTCCGATAGTGAACGGCCAAGGATGCCGATCTCATCATCCAGTTTATTGGGGAGAAGCTCCTCACTTTCGATCTCCAGACCTTTGGTGAATTCGATGATTTTTTTCATCGGGTTGGAAACAATGTGTCTTACCGTAAATGTCAGGCTGAAAGCGATAAGAATGTAGATGCCCAGAATGTAGCCTGCAAGGCGTATCTGTTGTTGTTCAATATGGGCCAGATAACTCTGTATCGGAATCTCAACGCTGATGCCACCACGTACGTCGCCGACCTTATGGCCCTGGAACCCATGACAGGCCAGGCAACTCTCCTCGGTCTTCAACGGGGCCATGTATCGGAAGAAGGGGGCGCTTCCGTTCTTGTATAATTTATGTGCCTCTGAATCCCCAGCCTCAAAGGATTTCAGTGCCATCCGTTCGAATTCATCCGGGGCATTATCTGGGTTGATCGGCGTGAGACTGGTAAGGTGATAGATGATGCCGTGTTCCGATCTGGAGAGTTCTGAAATTTCGCGTGCCATCCATGCCGGGTTTTTCAGGATCAGTTTGCGCCCCTTGCTATCTGTGATCTCCGGCTCAATGACAGGTCCTTTGCCCGATGAGGGGCCCGTTTTGTAGAGGTGGGGGTTGGCCTCCATTCCTGGCCTCTTGAATACATATACACCGCCCTGTCGGGCATTCCAGTGGCGGGCTATCTGCAACTGCTTGAAGAAACCTTCGGCCTCATGGTGGAGCATCTCATTGACATGCTGTTGCTCATATTTGTTCGCCAGAAAAAATACCAGCGCTGCAGCGATAGCCAGCACAATCAGAATCACAAGGTTGACCTTGGTGACGATGGAAAAGCCTTTTATCATGCTATTAGTTTAGCACAGCAGAAGTGGTTTTGCCCTGTGTTTGGAAGCAGGTGGCGGCAAAGAAAACACCCCTTAATGGATGGGGTGGTGACCGATTCAGGGATCGGCCGCAGATGAGATAACGCGCCGTTCTGGGTGAGAAATAAAGAGGCGGTTACAGGGAGGCTACGAGGACCATTGCCCCGGCAAGCGCAACTTCCAGGATCAGTGTCGACATATTGTTGTTATCATTGATCAGGTGGTTGAACTCTTTTTCAAATTCTTTGAATTGCATATCAGCCTCCTAGGCCAATCAGACAATCAATATACAGTAACCGAGTAAAAAGGTCAAGTAATATCATTGTGGTTAAAATGCATTCAACGGCGATGGGTATGCAAAGAAAAAGCCGCCTCCCGAAGGAGGCGGCTTTAATATCCAGCCTGATATCAGCGAATCAGATCTTACTTGATTGCAGAGAGCAGATCCGGGTTCTGTACCAGGTTGCGAACACCGTGTGCATGGTCTTCATTGAAAACGTTGCCTTTGCACCATTTGCCAACGGAGTCGATGTTAACCTTGGCTACCTGAGGGCGAACGCTCCAGGAAACCTGGTAAGGTGAACCCTTCTCGTTGTAGCCAGGGCCGGTGGTTGAGCCGGTGTACTGAACAGGAGTACCGGTGTTGCTTGGGATGCCGGTAGCCTGTGCGCCTTTACCCTTGCCTGAAATGGCAGTCAGCTTGCCGAAGTCGGCAGCCTTTTTATCGTTAACCAGTACGTAAACCTGAGTTTCAACACGCAGCTGCGGGTTGCCGATAGATTCGCTCAGGCATGAACCCAGTGTTGGCCCGGGGGTGATATCTGCAGTCGAGTGCACGTAGTGAACCTCGATGGTATCGCCCGGGTAGAGGCTGCCGTGTGCGCTGGGGCAGATCTCATGACTAACAGGAGCCAGTTCAGCTTCGCTCAGCTGGCCGTTGTACTTGAAGCCGCTCAGGTAACCGTGGCCATCGCCGTTGCCAGCGTAAGTGGTGAACTCGCCACCCTTGTGCTCAGCATTCTTGTGGAAATGGATGTTGCACAGGTTCATCGCAGTGTGCGCAGGTGCAGCGCTGAAAACGCGGGCATTGTTGCCTGCAGCTGAGTCGATATCACGTGGTGACTGTGGACCGAAACCTGCGCCTTTGGTATTTTTGGCAAGTGCCGCGCGCTGAGCAGCGATTACATCGTCGCCAACCGGAGCGTGAGCCTCTGTTTTACCATGGCTGTCGTGGCCATGATCACTGGCGAAAGCCGGAGATGCCAGCATGAAGCCGGCAGCCATTGCAAGTGCAATGTGTTTCATAATTGTTTCCTCCCGAAATAAATAAATCGGCTGAATTGCCGATGAGGATGGAATATAGTACAGATCTTGTTATCTGCAAGCCGGATAAAAGTGAAAAAATTCCCCCCCCCTGTCAGGAGAGCGCATGGATCAACGTGTTGAGCTGGTAAAATATTATCACTGGCTTCGCCAGTATGGGTATAATGACTCCCACTCAGGGAATATCTCTGGCAGGGATGGCGGGATGTTCTGGGTGACGCCGACGGGCGCTTGCGCCGACACTTTGCAGGAACACCATTTAATCTCTTGTAGCCTTGATGGCGCACTGCCGGAGGGGGCGTCAGGCGATGCCAACCTGCACCGAGATATTTACCGTCAAAACCCGAAGGCGCAGGCGATTATCCACTCCCACTGCCCGCATGCTGTTGCGCTGACACTGAACGGCGAGGATTTCGTGCCGCCCGATTTCGAGGGGCAGCTCTATTTCCCCAGGGTGCCTGTGATTACCGTACCCTATGCGACCTATTTCCAGGAGGCGGCCGCGAAAGTCGCCGCAACACTCAGGGATCATCCAATCTGCATCGTGCGCGGCCACGGCGTCTATGCCTGGGGCGAAACGCTCAACCTGGCTTATAAATGGAGTTGCTCACTGGAACTCTCCGCCAAAACTGCATTTATAGCCCGTCAGGCAGGAACGATATGATCTCTGTTCTTTTCCCGGTGCATACCGGTTGTGCGCTGATCTCTATCTCGCTGTTTGTATGGCGCGGTGTGATGATGTGGATCGGCAGGCCGTTGAAGGTGCGATTCTTCAGGCGGACGCTGCCGGACAGCGTCGATACCGTGTTTCTTTTCAGCGGTATCGGCATGGCATTTATCCTCGGAATTTCACCGCTTGATTCCCACTGGCTGGCAGCCAAGATTGGCGGACTGCTGGCCTATATCCTGCTGGGAGCCGTAGCGCTGAAATACGGGCGCAGAAGGGTAGTGAAACGAAGCTGTTTTGTTGCTGCGCTCTGCGTATTTGCATATGTCGTTGCTGTGGCGCGGACAACAAACGCTATGCCCTGGCAGGGATGGTTCTGATTTTTTATACATAGGGGTGTGAATTATGGCACTGGTTGCTTCAATACATGTAGATACCGGCTGGCAGATGCCGGACCTGAATCTGAAAAATGTGGATGGCGGGGAAGTGAATCTCAATTCATTGATCGGGGAGAAGGGGCTATTGGTCGCTTTTACCTGTAACCACTGCCCCTACGCAATTGCTGTATGGCCACGATTGATCCGGCATGCCGCCACTCTGAAAAAGATGGGCATCAATACCGTGGCTGTGAACCCCAACATTCATCCGGATTATCCCGCTGACGGAGTGCCGGCGATGCAGGAGAAGATAACGGAGTGGGGCATCGATTTCCCCTATCTGGCTGATGATACACAGCAGGTTGCAAAGGCATTTGAGGCGCAGTGTACGCCCGATCTCTACCTGTTCAGGGCTGATGGCAGGCTCTTTTACCATGGCCGTATTGATGATTACTGGAAGGACGAAGAGAAGGTGACCCGAGAGGAGCTGATTCCGGCGGCAGAGTTGCTCGCTGCTGACGAGAACCCTCCACAGCCGCAGCATCCGACTATCGGCTGTTCCATTAAATGGAAAGAGAGTTAATTCGATTGAAATACGGAGCGACTGCAGGTGCACACCGACAGACATACAGGAGTCTATTGATGAAAAAAGCAATCATGGTGATGATCACAATGATCTACTCAGGCCTGGCCATGGCAGATGGACCGGGTGTCGATAACAGCACTGCAGATGCAATCCGTCAGGCTCTCTCCAGAAGCACTGTTATCAATATCAACACAACTCCGATCGAGGGTGTTTATGAGCTTCAGATTGGAAACAGTATTGTCTATTCCGATGCGACCGGGCGTTACCTGATCGACGGCGGTAGTCTCCTCGATATCCAGGAGCAGAAAAACCTGACCCAATCGCGACTGGAATATATCAACCGGGTAGATTGGGATTCACTGCCGCTGGATAAGGCGATTGTCTCAGGAGATAAAAAAGCCAAACAGAAAATAGCCGTGTTTACCGATCCGGACTGTCCCTATTGCAGGCATCTTGAGAAAACACTCCAGGAGTTGAAGGGGGTGAAGGTTTACACCTTCCTCTATCCGATCGAGAGCCTGCACCCCAAGGCCAGAGAGAAATCCGAGGCAATCTGGTGCAGCAGGGACCGGCACAAAATGCTGCAAAAGGTCATGCTGGAAAATCACACGCCTGACGCTGCAACCTGCAAGACACCGGTTGAGGAGATCGCAGCGCTGGGCCAGAAACTGAATATCAACGGTACGCCAGCCATTATTGCGACCGATGGCCGCCGCATGAACGGGGCGCCTAGAAGTGTCAAACAGCTCGAAGAGTGGCTGGCCAGTCACTAGAGAGATAGCCGGTCTGTTCTTTCCAGTGCGGCGGTTGATATGCGAATTTCAGGATTGCATTTCGAGGGTGTCGCCATAGTGTCACACACCTGTTTTTTGTGAGAGGGATGATATGCTGAATAAAGCGATTTTGATTGGAAATCTGGGTGCTGATCCGGAAACACGTTACACACAGGATGGCACCTGTGTCTGCAACCTGCGTCTGGCGACTACCGAGAAGTTCAAGAACCGCAGTGGTGAGACTCAGGAGAAGACCGAGTGGCACCGCGTTGTGCTCTGGGGACGCCTTGGCGAAATCGCCAATCAATATCTGACCAAAGGCGCCCGCGTCTATATTGAGGGCAAGATCGAAACCCGCAAATGGACCAACAAAGAGGGGCAGGATCAGTACACCACTGAAATTCGTGCCAACGAGATGAAGATGCTGGGCGGCGGTGCCGGCGCTACAGGTGGCGGTGCGCGATCCGGCGGCCAGTCACAGGGTGGCGGATTCCCTAGCCATGGCGGTGGCGGTTCTGCGCCAAAGGGCAACGATCCCTTCGCCAGTGCACCGGACTTCGGTGATGTGCCGATCGACGACGATATTCCGTTTTAAGTTTCAGTATCTTTGAAACAGTGAAAAAGGGGCCCTTATCAGGCCCCTTTTATTATGCTGAAAGGTTGGAGTCTCACTTCTTTCCGGGCACGCTAACCACCCTGTTCCTGCCGGACTCCTTGGCCTCATAGAGTGCCTTGTCGGCAATTTTCAGAATCTCTTCAATGGCAAGCTTTTGCGCATCCCCTGATACAGTGCAGACTCCCTGACTGATCGTATAACGGATTTCCGCCCCCTCATAGTCGAGAGGTGAGTTTTCGATTTCCTGGCGAAGCCTTTCTGCAATCTCACATGCCGACTCTGCTGAAGTCTCCAGCAGCAGGATGCCGAACTCTTCACCACCGAGCCTGCCGATGAGGTCTGTTTCACGCTTAAGGGCATTACAAATTCCTACCAGATGTCTGATTGCCTGATCGCCTGCATCATGGCCATAGGTATCGTTAACCTGTTTGAAATGGTCGATATCCAGCATGATCATGGCGATGGGGCGCTTATAACGACGGGCAACCTTGATGTCGTGGGTTCCCCGTTCGAGGAAATGGCGGCGGTTGAAGATGCCGGTCAGGCCGTCGGTAGTAGCCAGAAGATGTAGTTGCGCATTGGCCTTCTCAAGCTCAATAGTACGCTCCTCTACCTTCTGCTCCAGCTCCAGCTGATGCTTCTCCTGTACGACAATAATATGTTCCTGAGCTTGAATACGCTGTTGCTTTTCACTGTTGATCCGTTCACCCAGTGCCATCGACAGAAGGATAACCTCCAGTGCCATGCCAAGCGGGAGAACACCTTCGGCCAGGAATGTGCGGGGCAGAATCGCAAACTTCTCAAGAATGGCCAGGATGACAGCAACCAGGAAGGCTGCCCAGGCGATGGTGAAATAGCGTGCCATCACCTCACCCTTTCGCCACAGCATCACCCCCACATAGAGCGATGTTGTCGAGATGATGATGGTCATGGCCAGCGCCATCTGTACGACGATGTGGTAGGAGGTGAACGGAAGCGCTGCGAGCATACCCAGCAGCAGCAGAACCGCTGTGACCAGCAGCTTTCCAACGCGGGGCGCATTTTTCGGAAGGTCGAGGAAATAATGTACAAATCGGCAGACAAAAACGCTTCCCATGCAGATAAATATGGCCAGGCCGTACTGCTGGAAACCGACCGCTTCCGGCCAGAGGAACTTGTAGCCCCAGCCGGTAAGGCCAGCGATAAACAGGCCGAACATCATTACATAGAGGACATAGTAGATATAGGCCGGTTCAAACACCCTGAGATAGAGAAAGAGGTTATAGAGAATCAACGAGATTATGACACCAAAATAGATGCCGATAGCACTCATGACCACTTCATCGCTGTCGTGAAAGGCGGTTTCACTCCACAGCTTCATCGGCACCTGCACCGAGCCTGCACTTTTTACGCGCAGATAGAGGGTAAGCGGCTTTTGCGCTTCTAGCGTGACCGGAAAGACGAAGCCCAGATGGTTCAAGGGACGGTCTTTGTAGAGTCTCAGGTCTCCAGTATGGAACTGCCGGATAAGGTGCCCTTTGGATAACAGGTAGAGTGAAACCTCATCCAGTAAAGGATGGCTTATATCAAGCAGGCGTTCCTCCGTTTTGTCGGCTGTTATGGTGAGGCGGAACCAGAAGGCCGAGTTACTGAAACCGAAGCTGGGAATGTCGGCAGAGTGCTTTTGCCATGTCTGTTCAGGCTCATTCAGAATTGTAGAGATTTCAAGAGTGCCATCCCGATCCTCAAGGTACTCTACCCGGTCTCCCAGGGAGTAGATCGGTTCGCTTGCCTGCAGTTGCAGCGTTGCTGCTGCCTGAGCTTGGATCGAGATGAACAGCCCGGCAATAAGGCAGAGACACAGAAGTGCGGCTTTGCAGTAAAAAGCCGCATATCGGAATATCCTGAATGAAGGTGTGCGTCTGTCCAATCTGTCAATCCTTTGACGAAATTTACTTCCTTAATATCTGCCAAAGCCTCTTTATACCTTGACGAAGCATACAATAACACTCTGACTCCGTCATTGTTGTCCTAAGAGTCAATGCTGGCTGAGTATCTCATCCAGCCAGTTGGTTACCATCTGTATACAGAAGCGCTGCATCGGCTTGAGATACCTCGATGTGTTTGCGTGGAGTTTCTCTGTGCCATCCGTACCGAGGCACTCACGCTCGCTTGCACCAAAATCGATCCATGAATCGATGATCTGTTCATGTACTTCGATATGGAACTGCAGACCATACTGGTTGGGAGCCAGCCTGAAAGCCTGTGCAGGCACATCGGGATGGGTGGCAAGCAGGCACATTCGATCCGAAATGGAGAAGGTTTCTCCGTGCCAGTGAAAAATGGTCAACCCATCCGGCATGTCACCGAACAGCGGATCGGCTGCAGTGTCGAGCGTGCGATATACAGGATACCAGCCCAGTTCACGCACCGGTGACCTGTAAACCTCAGCGCCGGCTGCCTTTGCCATGATCTGGGCACCCAGGCAGATGCCGAGCATCGGCATCTCTGCTGCCAGCGCATCTTTGACCCATGCAAGTTCGGCCTTGATATAGTCGATCTCATCATTGGCCGACTGCGGGCCACCCATGATCACGACACCATCGAAGTGACTTGCATCAGGAAGTGTTTCTCCTCGGTTGAGGTTGATCGCACTCAGCAGATGGCCCGCTGCCATAATCGTTTCGCCGATCAGGGCGGAGGGTTCGATATCGAGATGTCGGATTACCAGAAAATGCATGCTGCTAGCCTATTCGCTAGTCGTTGTGGTACAAGTCGCACATGGATATCGCACCTCTGATCGCCCGCGTAGCGCGTGGCAAATACGGTTCACAACATCTTGGCCAGGATGAGGCGAAAGCTGTTTTTTCACAGCTGTTGCAGCCCGATGCGGATCAATTGCAACTCGGGGCTTTCCTTGTCGCACAGCGTATGAAAGGGGAGAGCAGCGCAGAGCTGGCCGGCTTTGTCGAGGCCGTGCGTTCATCTGTGAAAGGATTCGGCGAAGCCACGGCTCCCGAAAACAGTGTCGATCTCCCCTGTTATGCCGGCAAGCGAAGGGGAGGCCACGCCTATCTGGCCGCGGCCATCAAGATGCGCGATGCCGGAGTTCCCATCCTAGTGCATGGCATTGCGCATATTGAAGGCCGGGTAACGGCATGGCAGGTACTTCAAAGTGCAGGGGTGACACGTGCCAACACGCTGTCCGGGGCGGCTGATCTGTTGCGATCGGAAGGCATGGCCTATATCGACCTGGCGGAGCTGTCTCCTGATCTGTTCCGTATTTATAACCTGCGGCCGCGACTCGGAGTACGCTCGTTTGCCAACAGCGTGGCCCGCCTGCTTAATCCGCTTCGTTGCGCCGGACAGCTGAACGGTTTTTTTCACACCCCATATGGCGAGCTGATGGCCGGTGCCAATATGCTTCTGGACCAGAAACGATCACTTATCTTTATGGGGGCGGAAGGGGAGCCGGAGCTCTATGCCGATCGCCAGAAACTGATCGTAATGCAGCAGGGGGGAGACAGTTTCAGGGTGAGTTACGATGAGGAAGGGGGGCAGGCCTATCCTCGTGAGCCGATGACGTTATCGCTGTTAAAGCGGCAGAGTCTGACTATGCTTTCCGGAGCGTTTGACAGGCGGGAAGCGGCCGTGGTCAGACGCATGTGCGAGGCGTTTGAGTGGGCGGCAGGCGAGTCGCTCGCCGCAGGCTGGAGTGAGGAGGTTTAGCATGGCAAGAGTACTGGTCCCGTTTGCCACAGGTGTAGAAGAGGTCGAGTTTGTGGCGGTAGTCGATCTGCTTAGGCGTGCCGGCATTGAAGTGGTGACCGCCAGTCTGGATGGAAGGGGAGTCACCGGGCGCTCCAAAATTACCATTGCGGCCGATGCTGCACTGGCCGATGTAATGCATGACGGTTGGGATATGGTGGTGCTGCCGGGAGGGATGCCCAATGCACATCTGCTTCGTGACGATGGCAATGTTAAATCAGTGGTGGAACGCTTAAGAAGTGAACGAAAATCAATTGCGGCCATCTGTGCTGCCCCCACGGCGCTCGCTGCTTACGGCATCACCGACGGTATGCGGGTCACCTCTTTTCCCGGATGCAGGGGTGAGATGGAGCGGCTGCAACCATCCTCTGTCTATGTCGATGAGGCCGTGGTCGAGGATGACTTTCTCACCACCAGCCGCGGCGCCGGAACCGCAGTCGAGTTCGCACTTCGCCTGATTGCCAGGCTCTGCAACGAGTCAAAGTCGGAAGAGGTACGCCAGTCGATCGTCGCCTGAGTGCTTCTCCGTTTATGAAAGCGTGACGGCGGTGCCGCTGACGCTGACCATCATCATGCTTCCATCCTTGCCGATGACCTCGTAATCGAGGTCGATGCCCACAATGGCGTTGGCGCCCAGCTCGCTGGCCCGCTGCTGCATCTCCTCTAAAGCAATTTCGCGTGCCCTGGCCAGTTCCTTCTCATAGGCGCCGGAGCGACCGCCTACGATATCGCGGATGCTGGCGAACATGTCGCGGAAGATGTTGGCTCCGAGGATCGCTTCGCCAACCACGATCCCTTTATAGTCTGTGATGTTTTTCCCCTGGATGGTGGGGGTGGTGCTTAACAGCATAGATACCTCCTGCGTATTCTATCGTGCTTGCAGTTTCTACCACGACAATGCCATCAGGATGTCACCATGGACCTTATATTTGCCACAATTGGCCCAAGGAGGCGTTCAGGATGGCAAAGTGGTTCGAACGTCTGCAGATTCTGGTCGGATTACTGATAATCGTTGCCCTGATGGTTGTCATGGAGCTTGTCAGCGCTTAAAACAGGCCTTCGCCCTTGCGGTTAATCTTGGCGGTAACCCCTTCGCTGTTGCAGGAGAGATTGACCGTGGTCAGATCAAGCGGCAGAGATAGCGGCTTGCTGAGGTTCATGGTGCCGGAGAGTGATTTCACGCCGTCGGTTATGATTTCGTAGGGAATATTCGAGCAATCCCCCGATCCCTGGATGACGATACGCGCCATTTTACTTTCGCTGGAGATTACCCCGGGTGTGCCGTGGTCGATCAGGTAGGCGTATTCGGTGGCGGAGGCTGTGCCAGAAGTCATAAACAGCGCTATTGCAGCGATAATGGATTTTTTCAGCATGGGAATTCTCCTTGATGTTTTTTCGCATGCTACACAGAGAGGCGCTCATACCAAGTCAGTTTTATGTTGGCTAATCGTATTTGGGCCGTACCATGCGCCGCATGCGATTGACACGTGAATTCAGGGATCAGTATATCCAGCACGAGATGCGTACTCATGGACGCAAAAACGGCTTTGTAACGGTTGGGCAGGAGGCGCGCCTGAGCAAATGGCTGCCGAGAATCGGTCTGCCGAAGGATAAACGGCTTGCTGATGCTGATCTTCCAGCTGCTGCACCGCTGGTGATGGAGATCGGTTTCGGCAATGGCGATTTTTTAGTGCACCTTGCCGCAACACATCCTGACTGGCTGCTGGTCGGTGTTGAAATCTACCTTCCCGGTGTCGCCAAGGCGGTATGTCGCATGGATGATGCCGGATTTATTGAGCGTTGCCGGATCACCCAGCTGCCGGCGCAGTTTGTGCTGGAGCATCAGGTGGATGAGGCGCAGCTTGATGGTATCTTTATCAATCATCCCGACCCATGGCCGAAAGTGCGCCACCATAAGCGGCGTATTATCCAGAAGGCGTTTGCCAAACTGATGGTGACCAGGCTGAAACCGGGAGGTTTTATCAAGCTGGCCACCGACAAGCCGGACCTCGCCGAGTGGATGCGCGACATTCTCGATGCCACGCCGGGGCTAACCAACGTGGCCGGTGTCGGTGGTTTTATCGAACGTGATGAGGATCGTCCGCATACCAAGTTCGAAGAGCGAGGTATTAAAGAGGGGCGTATCAGTCAGTTCCTGCACTACGTCAAGGCATAGGCCCTCTGGCCGGGCAGGTTGCGATATTCGCACCCTGTAGCGGAGAAAAAAATTCTTTCCCTCTCTTCTGTGGCGATTAACCTCGGCCTTACCTGAGTGGTACTATTGAACCAGCAAGGAGTAAATCGATGAAATATTTAACTGCAATTCTAGCAATGTTGTTCGCGCTCTCGGTGAATATCGCACCCGCCGCCGCCGATCCGGACAAACAGCGCTATGAGAAGAGCGAGAAGTATAAGAACAAGGAAAAACACGAAAGCAAGGACAAGGATAAAGAGCGCCGCAAAGACAAGGATGGTTACAAGGATCAGGAGCGCGACGATGATAAGGACAAGGATCGTGAGCGCAGCAGAGACAATGAGCGGGATCGTGACCATGTGCAGCAACCGAAAAAGGTACAGAACCATGTGGATCCAAAGAGCTTGCCAAAAGCGAAGACCCGCACAGATCCGGTCAAACACCCCTTCTTGAACAGATGATGTAATGTGCCTGATAAGTGCCATGCAGATTGGGCCCTCTTCGGAGGGCCCTTTTTGTTAATACGGGGTGGCGTCCTTTTTCTTCGGGGTTAGACTCGCGCGATGCGTTTTGAACTTGCCGGAGATTATGAGCCGAGCGGCGACCAGCCGCAGGCGATAGCCGAACTTGTTGCGGGCATTGAGGCCGGTAACAGACATCAGACTTTGCTGGGCGTCACCGGTTCCGGCAAGACCTACACCATGGCCTGCGTGATCGAGCGTACCCAGAAGCCGACCCTGATCATGGCCCCGAACAAGACGCTGGCCGCCCAGCTCTACGGCGAGTTCAAGCAGTTCTTTCCGAACAATGCGGTAGAATATTTCGTCTCCTACTACGACTACTACCAGCCTGAAGCCTATGTGCCGCAATCGGATACCTACATCGAGAAGGACAGTTCAATCAACGAGCAGATAGACCGCATGCGTCATGCCGCTACGCGTGCACTTCTGGAGCGCGAGGATGTGATTATTGTCGCCTCCGTTTCCTGTATCTACGGTCTTGGCAGTCCCGAGGCGTATGCGGGTATGTTGCTCTACTTTGAGGTTGGAAGGGAGAGCGACCAGCGCGCAGCGGTGAATAAGCTCGTTGAGCTACAGTACCAGCGCAACGACACCGATTTTCATCGCGGCACATTTCGTCTGCGCGGGGATGTGCTCGAGGTGTTTCCTGCCCATGCCGAGGATTTCGCCATACGCGTCGAGTTTTTTGGCGATGAGGTGGATGCCATATCCAGTTTTGATCCGCTGACAGGTCGTCGCATCGAGAGCCTGCACAAGTACACCTTTTTCCCGAAAAGCCACTTTGTGACGCCGCGTGATCAGCTGGTCAGGGCGATGGATGCGATCAGGGATGAGCTGGCCGAGCGGTTGGCCGAGCTGCATGACAGGAACAAGCTTGTGGAGGCCCAAAGGCTTGAGCAGCGCACCATCTTCGATCTCGAAATGATTCAGGAGGTGGGTTACTGCACCGGAGTGGAGAACTACTCTCGCCATCTCACAGGACGCGCGCCCGGCGAGGCACCACCGACACTGCTCGACTATCTGCCCAACAATGCACTGGTGATGATTGATGAATCACATGTCACGGTGCCGCAGATCGGAGGTATGTTCAAAGGCGACCGCTCGCGCAAGCAGACACTAGTCGATTTCGGGTTCCGACTTCCCTCGGCACTCGATAACAGGCCGCTGCAGTTCCATGAATTTGAGGCGGTGGTGCCGCAGGCAATTTACGTCTCTGCCACCCCAAGCAACTATGAACTTGAGAAGTGCGAAGGGGTTGTGGTTGAGCAGATTATCCGCCCTACAGGGCTCGTCGATCCGGAGATTGAAGTGCGTCCGGCCATCTCGCAGGTGGATGATTTCGTCTCTGCTGCGAACGGCGTTATCGGACGCGGTTTCAGGGTGCTGGCCACTTGCCTGACCAAGCGGATGGCCGAGGATCTTAGCGAGTACCTGAATAATCTCAGTATGAGGGTGCGCTACCTGCACTCCGACATCGATACAGTAGAGCGTATGGAGATCCTGCGCGACCTCAGGCTCGGTGCCTTTGATGTGCTGATTGGCATCAATCTGCTAAGGGAGGGGCTTGATCTGCCGGAGGTGGCGCTGGTGGCCGTCTTCGATGCCGACAAGGAGGGGTTCCTTCGCTCCGAACGCTCGCTCACCCAGACGATCGGCAGGGCCGCGCGCAACAGTGAGGGTCGCGTCATCCTCTATGCGGATAAGATCACCGACTCGATGCGGCGGGCCATGCATGAAACGATGCGCAGGCGTGAAAAGCAGCTGGCCTACAACAGCAGGCACGGAATTACGCCGGAAACTGTAAAGTCCGAGATCAAGGATATTCTGGGCTCCGTTTATGAACTGGACTACGGACATATTCCGGAGGTGGCCGAGCCCGCTCCGGCGACTGAAGCCGAGAAACAGCATCGAATCAGTGAGCTTGAGCGGCTGATGACCGAAGCAGCCGCTGATCTGCGTTTTGAGGATGCAGTAAAATATCGTGATGAACTGATGAAACTAAAGGAGCAACACAGCTATGGCTGAGATGCCTGAGATTACAGAAGAGAAGATCCGATGTTGGGTCGGTGAGGCGGCCGCCGAGAAGGGCGAAGAGCTCTTCGAGCAGGGCCGTATCAACGACTTCGACCTGAGTGAAGATGAATTGCATGTGGAAGCGAGTGTGCGCGGCGAAGATATTGCGCCATTTCAGGTGTGTGTCGACCTCTCAGCTGAGGATGGGATAACGAGCCGCTGCAACTGTCCAATGGGCGAGAGTTGCAGGCATGTGGCGGCAGTGCTGTTTGCCTGGATGGAGGAACTGGATGGTTTGACAGAAGAGGCTTCAATCCCTCCGGCTGTTCCATTTGCCTTCGGGCAGTGGCTGGGGGCACTTGAGAGTGTGAAGGAGGAGGGTTCACCCAGCAGCGAATATCAGGAGAGCATCAAACAGCGCCTGCTCTATATTCTTGAACCGGATGGCGATCAGGATGTGCGCCTGCACTTTGTTACTGCAAGGCTTTTGAAATCAGGCGGTTATGGTAAGGCGGTAGCATATGAGGCTGCCAATATTCTTCAGTACAGCGCGCCGAAATATATTCTATCAATTGATGAAAAAATTCTCAGGGAGGTTGCGACTGATCGTTCACTCGCATCCCTGCGCGGCTACCGTATCAAGGGAGAAGAGGGGCTAAGTATTCTCAAGCGCGCACTCTCCACAGGGCGCTGTCACTGGAAGGATAAGGATCAGCCGGCCATGAAACGCGGCGATAAGCGTGCAGGTGTTTGGCAGTGGAAGCTTAACCGGCGAGGTGACCAGCACCTCTCCCTGCATCTGGAAGATGATGAGGTGATCGTGCCAACCTCACCGCCATGGTATATCGACTTCGAGCACCATTATTCAGGGCCGATTGAAACAGGGCAGCCATCAAGTGTGGCTGAGATTCTGCTGAATATGCCTGCCGTGGAGCTGGACTGTGATGATGATGTGATGGCCAGGGTATCGGAACAGTTGCCCGCAGATGTGCCTGGACCGGTGCGCCTGATTCATGAGCAGCGGCGGGTGAGGCCGCTTCCTGTGATCAAGCTCTATACCAGAAAGCTGGCTCAGCGCTGGGGGTACCGTACCCCGGAGGCCTGTCATATTGCCGAACTGTGGTTTGATTACGATGGTAAAAAAACGCCCTGTCGATTCGATGCCGAAAGCATTCGCACGATTCGCGGAGAGCGCGTGATCGACTATCACCGGGACATGGAGGTTGAACGTCGGGCACGCGCGGCATTCGATATGGCCGGACTGATGCCGCTGACTGAGAACAGGTTGGCCGAATTGTTCGATTTTGAAGAGCATATGTTTACACTCGATGATGAAAATTACTGGCCGGAATGGATGCTCTATGGTGTGCCGGAACTCGAAGCGAAGGGGTTTGTGGTCAATGTTGCCGATAATTTCGCCTTCCAGATAGAACATGCCACCGGCTGGCAGCTTGATATCAACCAGAGCAGTTCCGGCAAGGCAGGTGGCCTGATGGGGCAGGCGAGCCTTACCGTCACCCTTGCCGATGGGGAAGAGGTTGATCTGATCTCTGCCATGGGGCGATGGGTAGGTAAACAGCCTGAACTGTTGAGTAAAGCGTCACTGGGAGAACTGAAGGGTAAAGATCAGGTGCCGCTGCCTCTGCCTGATGGACGCTTGCTCTCTGCGCCGGGCGAGATGGTGGCGAATATTCTCTGCTTTATGCTCGACGTGTTTGCCGGTGACAAGATCGAAACAGCGCAGCTCACTGCACCGCAGCTGCTGGCACTGGAAGAGAGTATCAGCAATGCCAGCGTGCCAGTGCAGATCAGCAGTAGTGCATGGCTAAAACATATGAGTCAGCTGGCGAACATCGAAACGATTCCCGAATGCGGCGTGCCGGATGGATTGAAGGCGGACCTGCGTGACTACCAGTTGGCAGGATTAAACTGGATGCAGTTTCTGCGTGAGATGCAGTTGGCTGGAATTCTTGCAGACGATATGGGACTCGGAAAAACGGTACAGGCGCTAGCCCATATTCTCAAAGAGAAGGAGGAGGGGCGGCTTGAGTCACCGGCACTGGTGATTGCGCCGACCAGCCTGATGCACAACTGGCGGCGCGAGGCTGCGAAATTCACCCCCGATCTTTCGGTGCTGGTGGTGCATGGCCCTACACGAGCCCAACACTTTGAGCAGCTGACCTCATATGACCTGGTTCTCACAACCTATCCGCTGCTGGCCCGCGATTTCGATGTGCTGGTGGAGCAGCCGTGGCATCTGCTGATTCTCGATGAGGCGCAGAATATCAAGAACCCTCGTGCCAAAGGCTCTCAACTGGTGCGAAAACTAAATGCCCATCACAAGCTATGCATGACCGGCACCCCGATGGAAAACCATCTCGGAGAGTTGTGGGCGCAGTTTGATTTCCTCATGCCCGGTTACCTGCATGACCAGCGTGGCTTTTCGCGACTGTTCAGGAAACCGATAGAAATCCAGGGGGATATGGCAAGGCAGGAGGCGCTCAATGTACGCATTCGCCCCTTTATGCTGCGTCGCACCAAGGAACAGGTGGCATTGGAGTTGCCACCGAAGACAGAGATGATTCGCAGTATCGAGATCGAGGGTGCTCAGCGCGAACTCTATGAGAGTGTGCGACTGGCGATGCAGAAACGGGTGCGTGATGCCGTGGCATCGATGGGGCTGGCACAGAGTCAGATTGTTGTGCTCGATGCACTGTTGAAAATGCGGCAGGTCTGCTGTGATCCCCGTCTTGTGGCGGGTATCGGGCATGATGATGCCCCGCCTTCGGCGAAGCTTGAGATGCTGCTCGATATGTTGCCGGAGATGATCGAAGAGGGGCGCAAGGTGCTGCTCTTCTCCCAGTTTACCACCATGCTCGAGCTGATCGAGAAGGAGATGAAAAAGCGCAGGATCAAATATGTGAAGCTGACTGGCCAGACGCGTGATCGGGAACAGCCGATCGAGGCATTCCAGAACGGCGAGGTGCCGCTTTTCCTGATCAGCCTGAAGGCTGGCGGCGTGGGTTTGAATCTGACTGCTGCCGATACCGTTATCCACTACGATCCATGGTGGAATCCCGCTGCCGAGGCGCAGGCGACGGATCGGGCACATCGAATCGGTCAGGATAAGGCGGTGTTTGTCTATAAGCTGATTACCGAAGGCACGGTAGAGGAGAAGATTCTCGAGCTGCAGGAGCGCAAGCGGCAGTTGGCTGAGGGTACGGTTCAGGCACGCGAAGGAGAGCAGAGGGCACTCTGGTCACCGCAGGATTTTGACAATCTCTTTTCGCCATTGGCATAAGGTGGGCTCCGGATTCATGCACATGCCGCCTTTCAACTCGACTTTGGCTCCGAATTTTCGTACCCTGCGCCGGGCTTAACAGTGAGGTGGTTTTAGCGATGGCAAAGGCGATTCTGGCACTGGCGGACGGACGGGTTTTTCACGGCGAAGCATTCGGTGCGACGGGTAATACAGTCGGAGAAGTATGTTTCAATACGTCCATGACCGGCTATCAGGAAATTCTCACCGATCCATCATATACCGATCAGATTATCACATTCACCTACCCTCATATAGGTAATGTTGGTGTTAACGATGCAGACATGGAGTCTGAAAGCATCTCGGTTCGAGGCTGCATCGTTCGCGCACCTTCCCGTATCACATCCAACTACCGTGCCGAAGGCGACCTCGACAGCTGGTTGCAGAAAAACGGTGTGGTCGGTATCTCCGGCATTGATACCCGGTCTCTTGTCCGTCACCTGCGTGATAACGGCGCCCAGAATGGCGTCATTGCATCCGATGGCATGAGCGAGTCTGATGCAGTGGCGATGGCGAAGGCATGGGAAGGGCTTGAGGGTCGTGACCTGTGCGGTCAGGTAAGTTGTGATGCGGCCAGTCAGTGGCAGCAGGGTGGCACCTATGATCTGGATGCGGCTGAGTTTACCTCTCCCGGTGCAGACAAGCATGTCGTTGCTTTCGATTTCGGCTGCAAACGCAATATTTTCCGCAAGCTGGCCGATCGGGGCCTTAATGTGACAATTGTGCCGGCCCAGACATCTGCCTCTGAAATTCTTGCCATGAATCCTGACGGAATCTTCCTCTCCAACGGCCCGGGAGACCCTGCAGCGGTTGGCTATGCGGTTGAAGAGATCCGCAAGCTTTTGGACTCGGATGTGCCGATCTTCGGCATCTGCATGGGGCATCAGCTGTTAAGCCAGGCACTTGGCCTCTCCACCTTCAAACTGAAATTCGGCCACCGCGGTGGTAATCATCCGGTCAAGGATGAGACAACCGGTAAGATCGAGATAACCAGTCAGAACCACGGTTTTGCTGTGCGCGACGATAATGTTCCGGCGAATGTCGAAATTACCCACCGCTCGCTCTTCGATGGCACGGTTGAGGGGTTGCGAGTGAAGGGCAAGCCGGTCTTTTCGGTGCAGTATCATCCGGAAGCGAGCCCCGGGCCACAGGATGCCGACTACCTGTTTGATCGTTTTGCTGAGGTTATTCGGGGCTGATATCGCCGTATAGTTCCCGGTAACGGATTTCGGGAATCAGCACAGGCATGATCACGCCACTCTCGCTGAGTTGCTTCCAGAGTTTTTCAGCAGCTGTTTTTTCTGCTGCCGGAAAGGTAAATCGCCAGACCGGGATCGGAATGGTGCGCTGTTCGTAGCGAAATGGTTTTCCTGTTTCCTTGAGGCGGATCAGAAGCCCTTCGGCATAATGGCTCTGATAGAAGCGACCAAGTCCGGCAACGTAGATGCCCTCCTGCGATTTGATGACATCTGCCTGGATGCCGAGCCCCTTCCATATATTTCCGGCCTTCTCCGCCTCCTCATAGGTTGTGTAATGTCCCGGGTCATCGAATGCGTGCAGGGTAACATCCTCTTTTGTACGAAGTGTGAGCGGAGTCAGTCCCATTGCTTTTAGCTGGTTTTGCAGTGACCTTATGGCATCTTGCGTGAGCACACGCTGTGTGACGACCCGCCAGAGCCCG
The DNA here is from genome assembly GCF_002795825.1 of Mariprofundus ferrinatatus. Lineage (NCBI taxonomy): Bacteria > Pseudomonadati > Pseudomonadota > Candidatius Mariprofundia > Mariprofundales > Mariprofundaceae > Mariprofundus > Mariprofundus ferrinatatus. The sequence continues at coordinate 680,962 of NZ_CP018800.1, forward strand.
TCGGCATTATCCCTCTGAGCGCTGTTATCAGACAATGACACCGGTATGGTGATACGTACCGTGGGAGGCACAGGCGCTGGTGCAGGCCTCAGCCAGATCAGGGAAGCGGTGGCTGAAAGCAGAAGCAGGAGCGAGATCCGGACGGTTCTGTTCATGGCATGGATACTACAGGCAATATAGAAAATTTCCCGATTGATCTGTGCGGGTGAATCGGGAGGTGAATTTCCCGGACATTTCTGGTCTACTGCCTGCTGCAAAGATGAGGGGGAAGCGGTAACAGTATGGATATCGACGGGATTATTCAGAAAATCAGCATCTGGGCGTTGCCGGTGCTTCTTGCCATTATCCTGCATGAGGTGGCCCACGGCTGGGTAGCGGAGAAGCTTGGCGATAATACCGCCCGCTGGATGGGTCGCATTACGCTCAATCCGCTCAAACATATTGATCCTGTCGGCACCGTGCTGATCCCGCTTGGACTCGTGATCATGGGCTCGCCATTTCTTTTCGGTTACGCCAAACCGGTGCCGATCGATTTCCGCAAGCTTAATAACCCCAAGCGGGACATGGTCTGGGTTGCACTGGCGGGTCCTGCCACCAACCTGATTCTGGCTCTTCTCTCTACCCTGATTCTGGCTCTTGTAGTGCAGCTGCCACATTCTCTGTTCTGGGTGATTGAGCCGCTGGCGCTGATGTGTCAGGCCTCGATAATCATCAACATGGTGCTCTGTATCTTCAACCTGCTGCCTCTGCCTCCACTCGATGGCGGTCGCATAGCGGTTGGACTTCTGCCTGGCCCGATGGCCTGGCAACTCTCTCGCATCGAGCCTTACGGTTTCCTGATTGTGATCGTATTGTTGGTTTTAGGTGTACTGCAGAGCGTTATCGGCCCACTGATAATGGGCAGCTCCTTCTGGCTGATCAATCTGGTTTTATAAGTGTGAATTGAAAGTGCACTATCGATCAGGAACCATCTGTCCGATGGTGCTTCGGTTTGAATTATTACCAGCCCTGAATTGAGCGAATACTATAAACCCTGATGGGTTTGGCGTTGGGGGTGCCGCCGCCTGCTGCTGCTTCATCAGCAGATTCAGAATGTTCGGTTTCTTCATCTACATGTGCACATGAACCAAGCGTATCACCATGTGCCAGATGCGCTTGCACAGCTGATTCACCAACCTCAATGCTTTGCACGTTGTCAGGATTCCCTGGAGGCAGGTGGCACACTTTTACTTTTTCTGAATGCCCTGCATAGGCACTACTGGATGCAAGCAGGATAATCGCTGCGGCAGAAAAGATGGCCGACATGAACCTGATGCTCTTTCTATTGGAGTTTGTCATTTACGTTCTCCTTGGTAGGGAAGTCACTTCCAGTAACGGCAGGACAGTCGCTCATGATGGCGGCTGTTCAGGTCTCCAGATGTGTTCCAAGTCACTGTTTATATGATCGTTTTTAAAGAGGAGTTGGTCAGGGGCTTACTTGCGGATCAACACCATGTAAGCTACACATAGGGTATAGCTTTTCCCGAGCGGCGAAGGAGTTCGTATGGTGAAACGTGGGTCATCAAAGAGCAGTGTGACCGAGGTGGTTGTCGTGGCCGGTATCCGCACACCGATGGGAAAGGTCAGCGGCGCATTTGATCAGCTCTCTGCGGTCGATCTGGGTGCCATGGCAGTTCGGGAGGTGCTTGCCCGCTCACCGGTAAAAAGTGATGACATCGATCAGGTGATTATCGGCAATGTGATCCAGCCCGCCGAAGCGGCCAATATCTCGCGGGTCATTGCCCTGACAGCCGGTATCCCGCGAAAAACACCTGCCCATACGGTTCACCGCAACTGCGCTTCGGGTATGCAGGCGGTCACCGATGCGGCGGAGAAGATCCAGGCGGGTCGTGCCGAAGTGGTGCTGGCTGGTGGCGTGGAGTCGATGACACATTCACCGCTGCTATTTCACGACCAGTTCCGGGCTGCCATGGCCAAGCTGTCCAGGGCGCGCAACCTGCAGCAGAAACTTGCCGCTTTTGCTGAGATAGCGAAATCACCGCTGAAACCTCGCATTGCCCTGCTCGAAGGGCTCACCGATCCGACCGTCAAGATGGGTATGGGGCAGACCGCTGAACTGTTGGCGCGGGAATTTTCCATTGCACGCGCCGAGCAGGATGCGTTCGCACTGCAGAGCCATCAACGGGCTGCGGCGGCATGGGATCGTGGCTGGTTCGACGATGAGGTGATGCATCTGTTCGCCCCGCCATCCTTTGCTTCCGTACACCGCGATGAAGGTATTCGTTCAGGCCAGAGTATGGAGGCGCTGGCCAGACTCAAACCTGTATTCGACAAGCCGCTCGGCACCGTGACTGCGGGCAACAGTTCACAGATTACCGATGGGGCGGCCATGCTGATTCTTGCCAGCCGCACGAAGGCAGAGGCTGAGGGTTGGCCGATTTTGGGCTACCTGCACGACTGGGACTATACCGGTTGCGACCCTGAACGGATGGGTTTGGGACCGGTTTATGCCACGCATAAACTGCTATCCCGTTACAACCTTTCAATCAGCGACCTGACACGCATGGAGATCAACGAGGCCTTTGCAGCTCAGGTACTCGCCTGTTTGAAGGCGATGGGATCCGACAGTTTTTGTCGTGAAAAACTGGGTATGAGCAAGGCGATGGGTGCTCCAGAGATGGACAGGCTCAATGTGAATGGCGGTGCCGTGGCTGTAGGTCACCCGGTTGGCATGAGCGGAGCACGCCTGGTGCTGACGCTGCTCAGGCAGCTGAAGAAGGATGCTGATGGCGGGCTGGGGGTGGCCACGTTATGCATTGGCGGCGGGCAGGGCGGAGCAGTTCTTGTCAGGAGTGAGCCATGGAAGTCGTAACCCTGATCCGGGAAGGAAACGAGGCACGCCTTAGTTTTGCGCGTTCGGACAAGTCGGTGAATGTGCTCGATGAGGCCTGCATCACTCAGCTTGAGGCGCATCTTGCGTCTCTTGAGAAAACGCCTCCGAAGGTGTTGGTGCTGGAGAGCAATATGCCTGGCTGTTTTATCGCCGGAGCCGATCTTGATCTTATCGCGGCTGTCAGCGATCAATCCGAGGCGATGCGTCTTGCCGAACGCGGACAGTCACTCTGTCGTCGAATCGAGGTGTTACCTTCTGTCTCCATTGCCATGGTGAACGGCGCCTGCATGGGCGGCGGCCTGGAGGTGGCACTCGCCTGCGATCATATCGTAGCGGTTGAGGGGAAAAAGACACAGCTGGCGCTTCCGGAGATCAGGATCGGTATTCACCCCGGTTTCGGTGGCTGTGTGCGTCTGCCCAAGCGTGTTGGGTGGCTGAAGGGTGTGGAGATGATTCTCACAGGTTCTGCAGTCGATGCAAAAAGGGCGCGACGAATCGGACTTGCGGCACTGAGCTGCCAGCCCGAGCAGCAGGATGATGCCATCCGCTATCTGGCCACCAAAGGCAAGGTGAAAAATCGCAGGTTTACTCCATGGTGGCTGAAACTATGGCCAGCCCGCCAGCTCTTTTTCCGGCAGGTCGAGAAGCGTGCATATGCCCGACTCAAACATCTTGATGTGGAGTCGGCCTATCCGGCGGTTCCGGCTGCCATCTCTCTGCTGAAGGAGATTATCGGCATCTCCGACGGCCTGGCGCTGGCGCGAGAGGCTGAATCGCTCGGCAGACTTGCCGTAACCCCGACCTGCAAAAACCTTATCCGGGTATTCCATCTTGGTGAGGCCCTGAGGAAACAGGAGTCCGCAGTGCGTGGTCGTGATGCGGTATCCGGCTTCAGAAAGGCTGCAGTTTATGGCGCCGGCGTGATGGGTGGTGGCATCGCATGGGTGGCTTCAAAAACCGTAGCTGTTGATCTTCACGAAGTGGCGGAAGAGCCGCTTTCACGTGGCATGAAAGGGATCGGCAGGCTGGCCACCCGTCGCGGCAGCATTGACCGGAAACGTCTCTCCCGTATCCGTCCGGTTCTTGATAACAGCGGCCTAAGCGATGCCGATGTGGTGATCGAGGCGGTGCTTGAGGATATCAAGGTCAAACACAAGCTCTGGGGAGAGGTGGGCAAGCATGTGCCTAAGCGTGCGCTTCTGCTCTCCAATACATCTTCGCTATCGATCTCTGATATGCAGCAGCGGCGTGCCAATGCCGGACGAATTGCCGGCCTCCACTTTTTCAATCCGGCGCCGAAGATGCCGCTGGTTGAGGTGATTGCAGGTGAGAAAACCACGACTGAAACCATTGATAAAACCTGTGCTCTGGCAGCCTCGTGGGGCAAGTATCCGATCATTGTGGCAGACCGACCGGGCTTTCTTGTCAATCGCTGCCTGATGCCGTTTATGGTGGCTGCACTGAAACTGGTCGAGTCGGGGCAGAAACCGGAACATGTGGATGGGGCGCTGAAAAATTTCGGTATGCCGATGGGAGCAATTGAGCTTGCTGATCGTGTGGGACTTGATATCTGCCACCATGTTGGCAGCCACTTGGGCGAGGCTCTCGCAGCCGAGCAGACCGGACGTTTTTCCATGCCTGCCTGGTTTAAGCGTATGGTGGATGATGGATTGCTGGGAGAGAAGTCCGGCAAAGGGTTCTTTCTTTACGAAAATGGCAGGCAGAAGGGGCTTAATCCACAGATATCTTCCTACCTGCCGGCCATCAAGGCCAGCGAGCACGAGGGTGATGCCGACATCACGATTAACGGTTCGCCGATGAAAAACAGCGAGCTGACCGACGCTTGCCTGATTCCGATGTTGATTGAAGCGCTTGGCTGCCTCTCTGAACAGGTGGTGGAAAGTCCGATACATCTTGAGGCGGCTTTTATTTACGGCGTAGGCTTCCCGCCATTCAGGGGTGGCCTTCTGCGCTATTTTTCTGGCCGTGACAGGGAAGAGCTGAAGGTGAAGGTAGCGCAGTACGGCTACGTGGTACCTGCGAATCTGGAGGTGCTCGATGGTTTTCGGTGATTGCACGGTTCCGAGATGCCGGGGTCTTGAACAGGCTGAGAAGGCTACCTCTCTATCCGACCTGCTCTTTGAATCTCCCGACGCATGGCTGAACAGGCCGCTTCTGCGCTTTCGTAACCCCAATGGCAGCTGGACCCGGTTAAGCCGCGCAGAGGTGCAGCAGGCAGTTCTTCGCGTCGGCGCATGGCTGGAGTCGAAGGGGGTCAAAGCGGGTGACCGCGTAGCGCTTCTTGGCCACAACTGCCCTGAATGGTTTATTGCAGATTTTGCTATCCTGAGAATGGGGGCGGTGACTGTACCTGCCTATTTCACCGATCCGCCTGAGGCTGTTCAATATGTGATCAACGATGCGGATGTTTCGGCAATCTTTGTCGAAGAGGGTGAGCAGCTGGAGAAGTTGCAGGGTGTGAATCTGCCGCTGCTGGCATTCCATGGCGCAGAGAACTCTGTCGCTGCTATCGGCAGGGATAAAAGATGGGATGGAGCGTTAACCTCCCCGGCACCTGAGCGTTCAGCGCTGGCAACCCTGATCTACACATCGGGCACTACCGGTCACCCCAAAGGGGTAATGCTGACGCATGACAACCTGCTCACCGATGTGGCCGCTGCTCTCGGTGGGGTGGCTGTGTTCGAAGATGATCTTTTTCTCTCATTTTTGCCCACATCGCACTCGTTTGAACGAACTGTAGGCCATTTCCTGCCTACAGCCTGTGGCTCCGAGATTGCCTACGCCGAGGCCGTAACAACCCTGCTGCGCGATATGCCGGATGTGAAACCGACCATCATGATCTCCGTACCGCGCCTATACGAAAAGATATATGCCGGTGTGCAGACCAAGCTCGCCGAAGGCCCGCCGATCAAACGGAAACTGTTTGCGCTGGCCCAGAAGCTCGGCATGGAACGCTTTGAGTTGAAACAGAAGGGCGGGGAGTTGGGCAGCATCAAGGCACTGCTCTGGAATATTCTGGATAAGATTGTGAATGCCAAGCTACGTGAAAAAATGGGCGGCCGTATTCGCGGCTTTATCTCGGGGGGGGCGGCGCTGCACCCCGACATCGCCCGTTTTTTATTGGCTGCCGATATCCCGGTGTTGCCGGGTTACGGGTTGACCGAAACCTCACCGGTACTTTCCTGCAACCGATATGGCGCAATCAAACCGGAAACGGTCGGGCCTGCACTTCCGAGTGTTGAATTCAGAGTCGCTGCTGATGGTGAACTTCTGGTCAAGGGGCCGATGGTGATGCAGGGCTACTGGCGCAAACCGGAGGCTACTGCTGAAGTATTGGATCGCGACGGTTGGCTGCATACCGGTGATATTGTGGAGGTTGATGCTGACGGCTATATAAAAATTGTTGATCGCAAGAAAGAGATCATGGTTCTCTCCAATGGCGAAAATGTGCCACCTGCAGTGATCGAACAACATCTGGTTCAGTCACCTGCCATCCTTCAGGCCATGGTGGTGGCCGATAACCGGCCCGATGTTGTGGCGCTGGTTGTGCCCGAGATCGAAGGGTTTAAGAGGCTCTGGCAGAGTGCGATGAACGCACCGCTGCCTGATAACTGGCAACAGGATGCGCGAGTACATGGCTGGATGCTGGAGGAGATGCACAACAAGGAGCATGATCTTTCCAGCTTCATGCAGGTGAAGCGTTTTGCCTTTGTAGAGAAGGAGTGGACGCAGAACGATGGCCTGTTGACGCCGACGCTGAAGCTGAAGCGGCGCAGGATTACTGAACTCTATGCCGATATGATCGAGGGCCTCTACCCCAAAGAGCGCTGACAGCAGTTTTGCTATCCATGCATATACAGCTCAGATGGCGCTTGTAGTATTCGCAGCGTGATCAGAGAAAAGTTACTATATCAATGGCTGGGGCGACAGCCTTATGAGCCTGTATGGCGTAAGCTCTCTGCGCATGCCGGTGCGGTTGCGGGTGGCCTTGATAAAGAGATCATCTTTGCTTGTGAGCATGAGGCGGTTTACACGACAGGTCGCCGTGGTGTTGATAACAGAGTGGGCAGCACCCTTGCAGCACCCGTCGTGCACTCTGATCGGGGTGGCGAGATGACCTTTCACGGCCCAGGCCAGATCATGTTCTATCCGATTATCAATCTCCGGAGCCGGGAGATCGGCATCAAGCAGTACGTGCACCTTCTTGAGGAGTCCTGCATACGATTGCTGGCAGAGCACGGTATTGAAGCATGGCGAAAATGCGGGTTCCCAGGTGTATGGGCACGGGATGGAAAGATCGCTGCTCTTGGTGTGCGGGTAAGCCGCGGCGTGGCCTTTCACGGCATGGCGCTTAATGTGGATGTAGATCGCAAATGGTTTGCCGCCATCAACCCCTGCGGTCTTCAGCTGGGTATAGCCAATGTCACTGATTTCACTGAATCACCACTACTGTCCGAAATGGCCGAGCGCTGGCAGGCCATATTTCAGGCGCTGCTGCATGCCAACCATGTAAGTGGCGGGTGTCCTAAATAGCATCATGACAGCATCTCTGCTAACATTATACATAGGATGCTAATTAAGATAAGCGGACGAGCTTAACAAATTTGATCAGGGGGTGTTTCAATGAATAACAAGTTGGTTCTTCCGCTCACCCTTGCAGCTCTGGCAGTACTCTTCATCATTCAGAATGTCACGGTTGTCGAGATTAAGTTTCTTTTCTGGTCGCTCCAGATGTCGAGGTCACTGTTTATGATTCTCCTGCTTGCCATAGGGATGGCCATCGGCTGGTTCCTGCATGCGCACTTCCAGCATAAAAAGGAGAACGGATAACTCTGCAGTACTCTGGTTTTTACGGGATCGAACTGATTTCAATCCATTCCGGAGATGTTCCGCTATTCCCGGGTTGGTGAATGCAAACCTGATATGAATTTCTCGAGAGCCTGTTTGCCCAGGCCTTGGCAGCTTCGGTCTCCTCCCTTCCTCCAGCATGGCCGGGATAGGCGAGGATCGAGATGTAGCCATTTTTTGAGAGCAGTTGCAACGCACTGTTAAGTGCCGTGATCGTTGTCGACTCCCGCGTAATCACAGATTTATCTGCCCTTGGAAGGTATCCAAGATTGAAAACAATGATATCAACCTTGCCGTGATCAGCTTCGGGAATTCGTTCAAGCATGGTTTCGTGGCCGGCGCAGATCAGTGTCACCTGCTTGAGAAGCCCAGCCGCTGCCAGTCGAAGTTTTGTGCTGTCGATAGCCTGTTGCTGGACATCAAAGGCATAGACATGCCCTGACTCCCCGACATTCTCTGCGAGAAAGAGGGTGTCAAAGCCGTTTCCGGCCGTGGCATCAATGGCGACGGTATCTGAATGAATATGCCGAACAACGGCTCTGTGCACCTGTTCGGTCAGAGAAACCCTAACCATATGCAATTCTCGAGATGTCAGCCTCGGGCGGTAGCGGCAATCCTTTGCTCAGGCAGTCTGCAAATGCCGCGCTGTAGAAGGGGATCAGCATCGACCCCTTGGAGCCGAAGCCGTTGAAGATGCCGATTTCCGGACGAACCGGATGTAGCCCGATGAAGGGGTGCTTATCAAGCGTGTTGGGTCGCACGCCAGCCCGGTGGTCGAGCAGTGAGTATTCGATTGGGGAGGTAAGCAGCTTCTGCATACCGGCTATCAGTTCAGCCTTGCCTGCATCAGTTGGTTCAAGCGTCGAAAGATTGTGATCATAGGTGGCGCCGGTTTTGAAGTGGCCGTTTTGCAGCGGCAGTATCCATTTGCCGCCATTGATGATCTTCTCCGGCAGCTTCACATCCGTTTTGAGGCTGAGAATCTCACCCTTGGCGGGCTGGAACGGTAGCCAGTTGAACCATGGGTTCTCCTTGGCCATAAACCCTTCACAGAAGATGATTCGCGCGGCTTTAAAGCCGCGCCATTCAATGCCTTCAGAGGTCACGTTTAGATCTGCATGATCGAAAGAGAAGGGGTGGTAAAAACCCTGTGCGATAAAATAATCTCTAAGGCAGTCAAGCAGACTGTTGGTGTCGAGGTAACCGGTCTTTCTCTGCTCAAACAGCCCGTTCGGGGCATTCACGAGTGCAGGCGTCGGCAGGATGGTTCCAAGATAGGGTATATAGTCAGATTCAACAGTCCGTTTCTCGAATGTCTCCTTCTCATGCCGCCCTTTGATGATGCGCAGCATTGGCTTTTCATGAAAGAAGCACTGCCCGAACCTTCTCTCCAGACTTCGATAAAGAGTGACTGCAGCTGGAATGACAGTTTCAGCATAGGGCTGCAGCACAAGGCGTTTCCCGGTAACAGGATTAAACAGGCCTGCAGCCACACGGGAGGCAGATGGTAAGGATTCGTCACCAACCACCATGATCTTTTGTCCGTGTTGAATCAGTTGCCAGGCCAGCATGGAGCCCGCAAGTCCGTTGCCAATGATCAGGGTGTCAAACACGCTGTTTTCGGAGAACATGGAACGAATCATAGGGTGAATAGCTGAGATTGTCAGAAGCGAAGTGCTGTGCGGATGCATGGCTCATTTTAAGGTCGTCATGGCAGCAGTTTGTTGCTATAATCTCTTCAGGGCAGGTTTTATTTACACCATTCACCAGAATAGCTATCTTTCGCGCCCTTTTTGAGAACCCTGTCTGGAGTTTTCTTTTTGTTGGAGGAGTTAGAATGGCACTGACCAAGAAACAATTGGCTGAATTTGAGAAGCAACTGACTGAGTGGAAGGCTGAGCTTGAGGTCGGTCAGAGCGTAAATGTGCAGGCCATGACCGAGCAGGAGCAGACCTCTTTTCCTGATCCCACCGATCAGGCCAGCATGGAGACCGACCGCAATTTTGATCTGCGCATCAAGGATCGCGAGCGTCGGCTGATCAAGAAGATCGATCAGGCAATCACGCGCATTCATGATGGCGAGTTCGGTGAATGCGAATCGTGTGGTGGCGATATCAGCGTTAAAAGGCTGCATGCCCGTCCTGTAACCACCCTCTGCATCGAGTGCAAAACTGCCCAGGAGCAGGAAGAGCGCACCCGTCTCGATTAATAACTATTCCTGAACATAAAAAAAGCCCGCTATTTAGCGGGCTTTTTTTATGTTCAGGTCAATGACTCTTACCAGACAATATCCAGTAATTCGATTTCGCAGATCAGGGTTTCATTAGGGCCAACGCCATCATTGCCCCGTGTGCTAAAAGCCATGTGCGGTGGAATATAGACAATCCATCTGCTGCCTACAGTCATCTTGGTCAGCGTTTTTCTCCAGCCAGCGATGGCATGTTTGACATATACTTTAACCGGTTCGTCACTTCCAAACGAGTCGTTAATGACTGTGCCGTCGATGTGTGACATGCGCAGGTGGATATTTACATCGTCTGTCAGTTTCGGAGTGCGACCCTCAGGGTTGCTGGTAATCACCTTGTACTGAACACCGCCATCAATCGTGACAACGCCCTCCTTGCTGGCATTGGCCTCAAGGAACGCTTTGCCTTTCTCCAAATTTTCTGCAGCAATGCCTGTATCCACCTCTGGAGCCGGAGCTGAATTACTGCAACCTGCAAGTGCAATCAGAGCGCCGACTGCAAGGATAAAGATTTTGGATCGGTGCGATGTGTTCAGTTTCATGGCTTGCCCCTGTTAATAATATTAGCAAATACTAAAGTAATAAACCCATAGCGTCAATAGGCTTATTTTAATGGTGATTAATTGATCACCTTCTCCACGACAACAACTGCTGTTGCAGCCATTGCACCGAAGTAACCAAACCGTAGAGTGCCCTCATGTCTTACTTGGTACTGGCGCGCCGATGGCGACCACAGAAGTTCTCCGATCTTGTCGGTCAGGATGTGGTGGTGCGCACTCTGAAGAATGCCCTTGCCAGTGGCAACCTTGCCCATGCCTACCTGCTTTGCGGTATCCGCGGGGTTGGTAAAACCACAATTGCCCGCCTGATGGCGATGGCAGTGAATTGTGAGGCTCCTGTCGAAGGTGAGCCTTGCGGAAGCTGTACGGCATGTCAGGGCATTGCAAACGGCTCCAACCTTGATGTTCAGGAGATGGATGCTGCGAGCCATACCGGCGTTGATGATGTGCGGGAAATTCTCGATGGCGTACGTTATCCGCCCAGCACACTGAAGTTTAAGATCTACATTATCGATGAAGCGCACATGCTCTCCAAAAGCGCCTTTAACGCGTTGCTGAAAACGCTGGAGGAGCCTCCGGCGCGAGTTCTGTTTATTCTGGCAACTACGGAATCGGACAAGCTGCCGATAACCGTGCGCTCGCGCTGTCAGCGTTTTGACCTGCGCAGGCTGGGACAGGGCGAGATCGCTGCTTACCTGGAGCATGTTTTTGCATCGGAGAACATCACAGCCGATAGCGATGCAGTTGCTGCGATTGCAGCGGCGGCCGATGGCAGTGTTCGCGACGCTTTGTCACTGGCTGAACGTGTGCTTGCCTACAGCAGTGACAAGCTCTCCATTACCGATGTGCAGTCAGCACTTGGACTGGTCGGTTCCGAACTGGTGCGCAGGCTTTCGCAAGCACTGTTTGCAGGCGATGCGGCAGCTTCGATTGAGGTGTTGCGTGCGGCAGTAGGGCGGGGTCACGCTCCCCGGGCCCTGTTATTGGAGCTGAGTCGCTTGTGGCATCAGCTCTCCTGCCTGAAGGTCGATGCCTGCCTGGTTGGCGAAGAGGTAGATGGCGATTCGCGTGACTGGCTTGAAGCCCATGCTGATCTTCTGAGTCTGAAGGCGCTGGATCTGCGTTATCAGGTGCTGCTCAGTGGCATTCGTGATCTGGCCATCGTGGATGAACGCATGGGTTCTGAAATGGTGTTGATGCGCCTGTGTGGCCTGAACACCATCTCCCCGATTGATAGGGTGACGGTAGAGCCATTGCCTGCAATAGAGGAGCCCGGGAAGAACAGGAGCCCTGCACCAGCCAGGCAGAGGGCTACCATGATGTTTGAAGCGGTTCCCGAGCCTGAGGATGTCCAGCTCCAGGATCAGTCAGATGAGTTGCAATCCGATGAAGTTGCTGCGGCTGCAGAACCCGACCTGCCGATAGAGAATCAGCCTCCGGGCAGGGATTTCGGTGACTGGCAGCAGGTAGTCGAAGCATTTGGCAAGGTGAAACCGGGCGTATCGGCGATGCTGGAGCATGTGATCTGTGTCGAGTTTGGAAAAAAGGTAAGGCTGGCGCTGGATAAGCATCAGGAGCGTGCCATTGCCACTGCAGACCGTCTGGCATTTGCCGAGTGGTTGGGTCGCGAGGTATTCTGGGAGTCACAGAAGGATCATCAGGGCGAATCACTTTCGCAGGAGCGCGATCGCCAGGCCAGGAATGAAATAGCTCGGTTGCGCAAGGCAGCTCAGGATGATCCGCATGTTCAGGCGCTGATGCGCGAGATGGATGCGCAGCTGGTCAGGGTACTTCCGGCAGGCGTTCAGCCAGATGAAACGCCCTGAACACCCTTTACGTTTCAAGTTATATTTGATGTATGGAGCTATTGTAAAATGAATATCGCAAAAATGATGCAGCAGGCCAAAAAGATGCAGGAAAACATGCAGAAGATGCAGGAGGAGCTGGCTGCGATGGAGATCGGTGGTGAGGCCGGTGGCGGCATGGTTAAGGTATTGATGGGCGGCGATCGAACTGTACGCCGTATCACGATCGACCCGTCGCTATGGGATGAGCAGGACAAGGAGCTGGTCGAAGACTTGACGGCAGCCGCAATCAACAATGCATCACAGAAGGTAGAAGAGCTTGCCAAGCAGAAGCAGCAGGGGTTGATGGCGGGTATGCCGCTGCCTCCGGGCTTCTCGCTTTAATTTCTTCAGGTTGCTCATTCGTTGATCCATTTTCCGGGAATGCCTGCACCGCTCGGGCGGGTGGTCGAGATGCTGTCGACACTACCTGGCGTGGGGCCGAAGACTGCCATGCGTCTGGGCTTGAACCTGTTGTCGCGCCCTGCGTCAGAAACGGTTGCGTTGGCTGACGCGCTGAAGCTGCTGCATGAGCAGGTCGGATTCTGCGATATCTGCGGCTGCTTTGCTGAAAAAGGGCTATGTCAGCAGTGTGATGATCCGGCTCGCGAGGGAGACACAGTCTGCATTGTCGAGCAGCCGGTGGATGTGCTGATGATGGAGAGGGGGCACAACTACCGAGGCCATTATCATGTACTGCACGGTCGCTTAAGCCCGGTTGATGGCGTAGGCCCTGAAGAGCTGAACCTTGCCGCACTGGACAGGCGTGTGGAAGCCGGCATCAAAGAGTTGATTCTGGCTACCAGTGCCACGGTGGATGGCGAAGCAACGGCCCACTATATCGCACGCCGTTACCGTGATGCCGGTGTTCGCATTTCGCGTATTGCGCGCGGTGTTCCTGAGGGGGGCGAACTGGAATATCTCGATGAACACACCCTGAGCAGGGCGCTGGATCAGCGCATTTCATGGGACAATGGTTCCATCTAGGGGTTGCATGGATCCGCATCAGGAGATGGTTTCCCGCTGGCAGGCGCTTAAATCCGAACTGGATCAGGTAAAGCTGCTGGCAGTCAGTAAATATACCCCTGATGAGATGGTGCAGGTTCTGATCGATGCCGGCGAAACCGAATTTGGTGAATCGCGGCCGCAGTCGCTCAGGGATCGCGCAGAGAAGTGGCCGCAGTGCAACTGGCATATGATCGGGCCGCTGCAGAAGAATAAAGCAAAATATATCGGGCGCCATGCTGCCATGTGGCACAGTTGTGACGATATTGCGACCGCCGAGGCAGTGGCGCGCAGTGTCGAGGGGAGGGTGCTCCCCGTTCTGATTCAGGTCAATATTGCCGGAAACCCGAACCAGCGTGGTGTGGCACCCGATAAAGTGGCTGCGTTTGCACATGACCTCTCTCAGATTGAGGGGCTGAAGCTTGCCGGTCTTATGGGGATGGGGCCGCAGGGTGAGGGAGTGCGCGATGCATTCCGTCAGTTGCGAAGCTTGCGGGATAATCTCTTCGGTGGAAGCTTTGGCGAATTGTGTATGGGGATGAGCAATGATTACCGGATTGCTGTGGAAGAGGGCGCAACCATTGTGCGACTGGGATCGATGCTGTTCGGTTCCAGATAAAGTGTTCAGGAACTAAAGGATGACCATGCAGGATTTAAATATCGCATTTATCGGTGGCGGCAATATGGCCGAAGCGTTGATCGCAGGCCTGCGTCGGGCAGGACATGCCGCTGAGCGCATTATTGTGGCTGAGCCGCAGGCAGCGCGCCGCGACTTTCTTTCAAACAGCTATCAGATAAAAGCAGTCGCTGAGAATAGCGTAGCAGCAAGTGCGGCTGATCTGCTGGTTCTGGCGATGAAACCGCAACAGATGAAAGCCGCGGTTACAGGACTCGGCCTGCATCTGAAAGGCGATACCAGCGTGATCAGTATCGCGGCAGGCGTTACCACCGCATCCATGCGTGCATGGCTGGGTGCAGCTGCCAACATTGTACGCGTGATGCCCAACACTCCGGCGCTGGTGGGGGCGGGGATGTCGGTGCTGTTCAGTGATGCAGACGAGCTGCACAAGCAGCGTACGGAATATCTGCTTGATGCATGCGGTGAATCGCTTCGGGTGGAGAAGGAGAGCCAGTTGCATGCCGTGACTGCCCTTTCAGGCAGTGGTCCGGCCTACTTCTTTCTGCTGACAGAGGTGATGCAGGCAACAGGCGAAAAACTTGGTCTTTCACCTGAACTGGCTGCAAAACTCGCGGCTCAGACAGCTCTTGGTGCAGGCAAAATGCTGACCGAGAGCGACCGCTCTGCTGCAGAGCTCAGACATCAGGTTACCAGTCCGGGCGGTACCACCCAGGCGGCACTCGATGTGATGTATGAGATGGGGCTTCCCGATGCGGTACGCAAGGCGGTTCTGGCAGCAAGTAAGAGATCAGAGGAGTTGGCGGGCTGATGTATATTCTCGGTTATTTTCTGCAGGCGCTGGCCGGCGTGATTCATGTGTTGCTGATGACAGCAATGTTTGTGGTGATTGCCCGTGCGGTCCTTTCGTGGGTATCTCCCGATCCCTACAACCCGATTGTTCGGCTGATCAACCAGTTCTCCGAACCGCTGCTATTCCCTGTGCGTAAAAGGGTCCCCTATATCGGCGGCATCGATCTTTCGCCGTTAATCGTGCTGCTGGCTATCATGTTTCTGGATAACTTTCTCGTTGCTACGCTTCAGCGCATGGCCTTTCAGATGATTCAGGGCGGTTAATCCGCCTTGGTTCACAAACACGAGTCCATTCTGAAACAGCCGCTTTTCTGGCTGTTGATTATCTGTGCAGTCAATTTTTTTGCTTTCCTCGGAGGTCATACCCTCTGGGATGTCGATGAGCCGAACAATGCGGTGTGCGGCCGTGAAATGTGGCTGGAGGGTAACTGGTGGGTGCCGATGTTCAATGGTGACTACCGCTTTGATAAACCCATCCTGATCTACTGGCTGATGATTCCGCTTCATGCGCTGTTCGGCGTCAACGAGTGGACGGCGCGACTGCCATCAGCAATGGCCATGACAGGGCTTGTGGCTGTGATCTGGTTTATGAGTCACAGGCTGATCACGGCTGCCGGCTTCCATGTCAGAAAGATTGAACATGAGATCATTCCGCTGATGGCGGCAGGGCTATTCGCTACGGCACTGCATATCGCCGTGATTGCGCGTGCAGCCGTTCCCGATCCGCTCTTGATGCTCTCGCTCGGCTTCACGCTGCCGGCACTGCTGGTTGTATGGCTGGAAGGCAGAGAGAAGGCGCCGGAGGCTATGCCACGGCTGCTGATCGCCGCCTATGTTGCTATTGGTCTTGGCGTGCTGGCCAAAGGGCCGATTGCAGGATTGATGCCGCTGCTGATCATGGCCTCTTTTCTGACACTGATGAAGGATTGGAAAAACTGGCATCTGTTTCAGCCATTCAGGGGGGCTTCGATCGCGCTGCTGGTAGCCGCACCGTGGTACATTGCGGTGGGGGTGCTTACCGATGGCGTCTGGCTTGAAGGTTTCATCTTCCGGCACAATATCGAGCGATTTACCGATCCGCTGCAGGGGCACAGGGGTTTCCCCGGGCTCTATATCCTGACCGTTCTGGCCGGCTGGTTCCCCTGGAGCGGCCTGCTTGCTGCGATGCTTGCGTTCGGGGCATGGCGACTTGAGGCACTGCGCAGGGATCCTTTGCGCCTCTTCATGCTCTGCTGGATCGGCGTCTATATCCTCTTCTTCAGCATCGCCAGCACGCAGTTGCCGAACTATGTGCTGCCGCTATTCCCCGCAGCAGCATTCCTGATGGCCTTCGGCTGGGCGGAAGCCCCGGACAGGCTGCGCAACAGGGCGCGCCTGTGGCTTGCCTGGGGCGCATTGGTGCTCTCGCTGGCCCTGGTGATCGGCGGCGGTATCGCGGTTGAGAAGATGTGGCCCGGAGAGGGGTTTTATACTTTGGCCATGCTGCCTGTGGCACTCGTTTCAGGCTGGTGGCTGCTCAAAAGAAAAGGGGAGTTGTGGGCGCCTCTGGCATTTGCGATGCTGTTCTCCATTCTGCTGCTGACCGGCTGGTCGATTCCCGGTATCGATCACCACAAGATCAGCAGCAGCCTGGCTGCGAAGGCGGATGCGGAAGGGTTTAACAGCCAGAATCTTGCGACGTTCCACTACTTCCAGCCTTCGTTGCTCTACTATCATGGCGGGCGCCTGCCGATGCTGACCAGTGTGCAGGAGGTTGCAACGTGGCTGGAAGAGGGGAGAGGGCTGGTGATCGCGCAGGAGGCACTGGAGCTGTTGCCAAAGGAGATTGTCCCCTATCTAATCGTGCATGATCGCGTTTACGGTATGTATGCGCGGCGATGGCTGCTTCTGGTAAGCTTGCAGCCAGTAGAGGAAGGGGAGGAGATACCATGGCCGAAACATTGATCTCGATTGTCGTACCGGTGTACCGCGAAGAGGAGAATGTTCCGCTGCTGGTGAACGAGGTGGCAGAGAAGCTTGCCGGTGTCGATTACGAACTGATTCTTGTCGATGACGGATCGGATGACGGAACCGTCGCAGCGGTGAAAAAGGCGCGTGCAGCAGATCCGCGTGTGATACTGGTGCAGCTGCGTCGTAATTTCGGTCAGACCGCAGCAATGAGTGCCGGTTTCGATCAGGCCTGTGGCCAGTATGTCGTATACATGGATGGCGACCTGCAGACCGATCCGGCCGATATCCCCAAGCTTCTGAAACGTTTGCAGGAAGATGATCTCGATATGGTCAACGGCTGGCGCAAGGATCGCCAGGATGCCAGCCTGTCACGAAACTTCCCCTCCAAAATTGCCAATGCGCTGATCCGCAGCTCCACGAATGTTCGCATGCACGATTACGGCTGTCCGATGAAGCTGATGCGCGCCGATGTCGCGAAGAACCTGCGTATCTATGGCGAGCAGCACCGTTTCCTTCCGGCTCTTGCCTCGATGTATGGTGCAAAAATCGGTGAGGAGGTGGTGACGCACAGGCCACGCCAGTTCGGTGAGAGCAAATACGGTATCGGACGCACGGTTCGCGTACTTGTCGATCTGCTGCTGGTGCTCTTTTTCCAGCGTTTCACCGATCGCCCTCTGCAGCTTTTCGGGCCGGCAGGGCTGATCTCGCTCGCTGCCGGTATTTTTATCGATCTGTGGCTGACCATGGATAAGCTGATTTTCGGAGCAGAGCTTTCCGCTCGCCCCATGCTCCAGCTGGGCTCCCTGCTGATCGTTACCGGTATTCTGCTTTTCGGTATCGGGCTGATGCTTGAGATGCAGGCACGCACCTATTACGAAGCCACCGGCCGACGCCATTACAGCGTAAGAAAAGAGGACGAATAGAAGTTGTTCGATCGCTTCAGGCAGTAACGAATCATGCTCTGGATTAAACTCCTTCTTTCTGCGCTGCTGCTTGGCTATCTCATATGGGCACTCGATCTCGCTGCTATTGTCGAGCTACTGAAAACGGCCGACTGGTCGCTGGTCGTGGCTGCCACGTTATGCCTGATCATCGGCCAGATTTTCTCTGCCATCCGCTGGGCCTGGCTGGCACGGGGGCTCGGCCTGACCGTGCAGGTCGGGCGCAAGATCCAGCTCTATTTTCTCGGCATGTTTCTAAGCCTTTTCCTGCCATCGATTATCGGCGGCGATGTGGCGCGCGGTTATCTCCTGGCCAAAGGGCGGGCGAAGGCCGGCTGGCCGGCTGCAGCCAGTGTGATTCTCGAGCGTCTGAACGGCGTGGTGGGGCTGGCCATGGTGATCTCCTTCTGCATGCTCTTCCTCGATATCCCGGCGCACTGGGTCTGGCTCTGGAACGGTGGCCTGATGCTCGGATTCCTGCTGATGCTCAGCACCGGATTTTGGTGGCCGAAGCTTGCGGCCTCAGCATGGCAGGGAAAGCTCTCCGGCTGGAAGGAGCTTCAGATTGCCACACCTGAATTTTCAGCCGCATGGTGGAAAAGCCTGCCGGTGTCGCTTCTCTTCCAGTTGCTCGTCGTGCAGGCGCATGTGTTCCTTGGCGCTGCTGTAGGCTTGGAACTCTCCTGGTATGCCTACGGCTTTATCGTCTGCCTGATCGCGCTGGCATCGGCACTGCCTATATCATTTAACGGTTTCGGAATTCGTGAGGCGGGCTATGTCGGCCTAGCCGTCTGGTTTGGCGGCGCATCCGAGGCAGCCGGTGCGATGGCCGCTCTCTGGGTGCTGGTGCTTCTGATCGCAGCGATTCCGGGCGGTATTGTGCTCTGGAAGCTCGGTGGTACGAAGGTTCTTCAGAAAGAAACGAACTGATTTCCTATGGCTGTTTCCGGCCAACTACGGTCATTCGAAGTTCAGCAAATAAGGTAAGGCCGCTCTTATCGCGGTATGAATATGCTTGAACTTTCTGCATCACAGGTTCCCCCTATAATGGCACTTACCTGAAATTGATCGTGGGTTGATGGTGAGTCCACGGCGCTTAAGTAGGCATGAAGAGTTATATCCCTATTACCCTGTTCAATTTCTTCAATAAGTGCTGCGCCAATTCTGATGTGATCAACATCGAGATGTGATCCCGGATGAATCACATCATTTGTATTTCCGCCATAGACAAGGTTGCCAGCTAGGGCGGTGATCACCGAAACCAGACCTCGATTGCAGTTTCCATCAATGCCGTAGGTTGATCGAGAAATGCAGGGCGGGTCTGACATAATGCGCAAAGATGGAGCTATTGCTGATCCTCGGCCAATATTAATGAGTCTTAATAGGAATAGTTTGCTGGAGTGTTCATCACGGAGACCAGGGAGGACAAGGAGTCTCAACTTTGCCTGCTTCCTTTTCCCAAACATATCGGCAACTTCAAAGTGTTCCATCTTTAGGAACTTATCTCCGGAACGTTTGAAATACTGATCCAACGAAGCTTTGGCCATATGGGGGCCGGAATCGCTTTCAGGGACGATTGTGACAGCGAGTCCGCGCTCACCATCTGTGGGAACCCTTTTGTGAAGAACCCCGTTAATGGAGGGACTCACTTCGCTGGTGAACTCATTCAGTTTGGAAACAAATCTGGCAACATTATCAATATCAACAATGCCTTGGGCGCAATCAATGCCATCTTCATTTGCTCTGGCGTCAACCCCCCAAACAACAATTCCACCTTCAGAATTGGCAAATCCAGACAGCGCTTTAGCTAGGTTCTTCCTGTCAGCCCTACCCATACTGGATTGTTCAACGCACTTAAAATCCAGATGAACCGTTTCTTCTTTTTGTTCGCTGATCCACTCCTGAATCAGTTCAAGGTTTATTCTTTCGTAAAGTTCCTTATGAGGCATGTTTGCATCCCCCCTATGGCAAAGGAATGTACCCTAAATCTCAAGTTACTGCATGTCCGGTTTTGGCCGCACCGAAGCTGCCACTCGAATCGTTTCATAATAATGGCCGATATCAGGAGATCAGAAGCATCAGCCAGTGGGTCGGCAGGTAGATCAGCAGCGGAAAGCCGGCCATGAGCAGGGCGAGATAGAGGAGGGGAGGCAGGCGCTGCTGCGGCCTGTCGCCAAGCCCGTATACCCAATTCACATTCTCCTTCGGATTGCTGGCCAGATAACTGGCCGGCAGCACGATCCACGCCAGCAGTGTCTGCCAGAGCAGTGCCCGCCCATCATAGCCGAGAGCGAAGACCATCCAGAGCAAAAGCAGCGGAAGGAAGATATGGAAGAGTGAGAGGGCGCGCAGGTAGCGCGGAAGCCGTTGATCGAACATGTAGTTGGCCAGCCCGCCAATCGGCCTGCCGGTAAGCACTCCTGAGAAGAAGCCGACATTCCAGAGTATCTCCGGCAGCAGTACGGCCAGCAGCATCATACTGGCCAACAGCGAGCTCTCGAGCCAGAGCGCCGGCACGGCGAGGACCAGGGCAATATCGGAGAACCAGAGATAATTGCTTGGGCCATATTTGAACCAGTAGATCACGAGGGTGACCGCCACAAAGAGCGAATAGGCGACCTTCAGCCAGAGCGGCAGAAGTTCGGTCAACGTATTCCCGTGCGCATGAAGAGTCTGCTACTAGTCGATCTCAAGCCTGCGCTTGTGGTTGGTAAGGTTGTCGCAGCCGCCACCGCGCACCACCACCATATCCTCGATGCGTACACCGCCGAGGCCCGGGTAGTAGAGGCCGGGCTCGACAGTAACCACCTGGCCTGCCTTGAGAATGTCGCTTTTCACCGAGATGCGCGGCGCTTCATGGATCTGCAGGCCAACACCGTGGCCGGTGCCGTGGAAGAAGCCGGTCTGCCTGCCGCGGATCATTTTTGTGGGGTAGCCCTGCCTGTCGAAGTGGGTCGTAATCGCCTGATGAACTGCAGAGCCATCAATACCTGCCTGTACCATCGACAGGCCGATATCCTGCCCTTCACGCACGGTGTTATAGAGCTTCCTGACCTCCGGGGTTGCCTTGCCTTTGACATAGGTGCGCGTCATGTCTCCCCAGTAACCAGTTGATAATACGCGCGGGAAAATATCGATGATGATCGGCTGATGCGCCCGGATAAAGCCGCTGCCGACGTTATGCGGATCGGCTCCCTCTTTTCCGCAGGCGACAATCGTGTGGGCAGGCATGGCGCCGTTGCCGATCAGGAAGGTTTCGATGGCGCGACGAACATCGGCAGCTTTCACCTTTTTGCCTGACTGGCTATCGCGCAGGATGCCGTCACTGCCAACAGAGCAGGCCGCCAGATAGTTTTCAGCCTGCATCATGGATTGCCTGGTCAGCTTCTCCGCATATGCAAGATGTCTGATCTCCAGTTCGGTTTTGACTGCACGTTCCGGAAAGAAAGCGCCTTCGCTGGCCCTGACCTCAAACCCCCATGATTTCAGCTGTTCGGCATAACCGAACGGGAAATGCGGAGGCACTTCAATTTTCTTTAACTTGCGCTCCTCGAGAAAGGCGGCAGCTACAGCGGCAAGGCCGCTGCGGCCGGCATTCTCTGCAGACAGTCTGAAGAGGGCATCAAGATGTATATGGTCGAAATTGGAATCTTTGCGGGCACGATCTACCTCGAGCGGGGAGAAAAGGCCATGCCACTCGCTGTTCATCTCGACTGCGATAAAGGCATCGGGAACAAAGATGCCCGCGACATAGAGCATGTCCGCATCATGTTCAGAATCAGCAATGATAAGTCGGGCTTCAGTCATTCATCGACTCGTTCAGAACCTCTTCCAGGGCATCATCCTTCTCCTGTTCCCGCTCCATGATATCCTTGATGTTCATGCCCTTTAGCAGGCCGGAACGTTCACGGCCCAAACGGAAATAGAGTCCTGCAAGCTGACGGCCCAGCGAGGTCTCCTGCCACTCCTCAGGGACCTCCATCGGCACCTCGTTCAGGCGGAGAAAAATCTCGTACAGGCTCATCTGCTCGGCATCAAATCCCGGCACCCAGCCCGGCGCTTCATCGCCTGACTCGGTGTAGCGAAGCAACTTGATGGTGCAGAGCGTGTCCAGCCACTCCTGCAGAATATTGTTCGGCAGATCAGTCTCTTCAATCAGGTGCCCCATCTTTAACGTGCTTCCTGCACGAACTGCCTGGGCAGCCCGCAGCAGGATAAGGTGCGAGAAGAATTGACGGATACCCGGCTGCTGGAAGCTGCTCTGCTGCCGGTGCGACTGCTCGGGGTGCTGCAGACAGAAGGCAACCTCGGAGCCGATCAATACGACCACCCAGACCAGATAGATCCAGATTAGGAAGACCGGCAATGTGGACAGGGCCCCGTAAAGGCGTTCGTAGTCGACTACTTCGGTAACATAGAATGCGAAGCCGAATTTGGTCCATTCGAACAGTGCGCCTGCCACCAGGCCGCCGACGGCAGCATAGCGGAAGGGCACCGAGGTGTTTGGCAATACGCTGTACATGGTCGCCATGGCCAGCGAGGACATCAGCCATGGCACAAGAAACGGTGCTTCCCGGATATAGGAGGCGCCTTCAGCCACCTCTTTGATGACCGGCAGGGCCGTGAAGTATGAGGTGATGGTGATGGAGGCGCCGATCAGGATCGGGGCAAGCGTGAGCGTTGCCCAGAAGGTGACAAACTTGGAGAGCCATGCACGGGCGCGGGTAATACGCCAGATATCATTGAATGCCTCCTCAATCGTGTTGAGCAGGGCGGTGGCAGTGAAGAGAAGTCCGAGCACACCGAATACGGAGATGGCGGTGGTTTTATCGGCGACGGTGCCCAGATAGTCCTGTACGACCTGCTGGCTGGTGGGCAGCAGGTACTCCAGCAGTGAGTTGCTGATGCTGCCAGCCATCGCATCAAATGCCTGGAAGCTTGTGAATACAGAAATTCCGAGTGCAACCATCGGCACGATTGCCAGCAGTGACGCATAGGCGAGGGCTGAGGCACGCTGGATACAGCGATCGTCGATAAAGCGCATAATGACCCGGTAGGCAAAACGCAGAAGGTGGGTGGCGTGGCGATAGAGGGCGGGAAGGCTGGCAATATCTGCAACATCCATTTCCAGGGCTTTGGAAAGCTGCTGTGAAAGTTTCGGTTTTTTTGAACCGGCCATGCCATCCTCCTGAAAATATCGCGCTATGTTCACTATCTTAGTGGATTACAAAGAGAATAAAAGAGAAAACATGGTTGATTCGGCGATGCAATGATCTCCTTTGCGATGAAGAAAAGCCGGACTCAGCAGGGGAGTGCGCCGCACATGGTTACGCCACGGCGGCTGGTGTAGCGGATCGGAACTGCATCGATCCCGATATATTCAGATGGAGTTCAATGAAGGCGGTTTTTTGCCGGAGGGGTTGGGGCTTGTTTAAGACCTGTTTTTGTTGCGAATATAACTCTCGAATTCGTCAGCAGGCAGTGGTTTGCTGAAGTAGTAGCCCTGGATTTGGTTGCAGTTGTGCGTTTTCAGCCAGTTGTGCTGGTCGGAATCCTCAACCCCTTCACAGATGACATTAAGATTCAGGTTGTGCGACAGCCCGATAATCGCTGCGACGATTTTTGCATCATCATTGCTGTTGGTTACATTATCGATAAATGATTTGTCGATTTTCAATTTGTTGATCGGGAAGCGCTTCAGGTAGCTGAGGGATGAATAGCCGGTGCCAAAATCATCAATCGCCAGATCAAGCCCCATCTCCGAAAGTAGCTCCAGCTGCTTAATCGTGCTGTTAATGTCGTTCATGATGATGCTTTCGGTGATTTCCATCTCTAGAGCGTTTGCGTTCAGTCCGACCGAGTCCAGTGCCCTGCGAATCTTGGCAATCAGTTCCCGGTCGGAGAATTGGCGCGCCGAGAGATTGACTGCAACTTTCAATCCTGTCAGTCCCGCCTCTCCGCTATTCTGCCATGCTTTGGTCTGACGGCAGGCCTCATGCACGACCCATTCACCGATGGGGGCAATCAAACCGGTCTCTTCGGCAACCGGAATGAAATGGAACGGAGGCATCATGCCTTTCTCAGGATGGTGCCAGCGAATCAGGGCCTCCATGCCCAGAACTTCGCCAGTATGGGTGTGAACCTGGGGCTGGTAGTGAAGCACAAACTCATCGCGCTCAATCGCCTTTCGCATGGCGCTTTCAAGGCTTAATCGATTGATGGCGGATCTCTGGATGGATGGCTTGAAGAACTGATAGCTGTTTCGCCCTTCAGATTTCACTTTATACATCGACTCTTCCGCATGCTGAAGAAGAGATTCGCTGTCCTCGCCATCGCCGGGGAAGATAACGATCCCGGTGCTGATGGTGACAAACACCTCCTGCCCGTCGATATCAAAGGGTGTCTCCAGGGTGCGCATTAATTTCCTGGTAACCAAACTTGCATCTTCCGGATGGGCCAGCTTGGCAAGCAGTATGGCAAACTGGTTGCTGCCAAGGCTTGCAATGACGTCATTGCCCCGCAGCTGGCCTTCCAGTCGCTCAGCAATCAAACGCAGCAAGGCGTCGCCTTTGCTATAACCCAGGGAGTCGTTGACCACCTTGAAATTGTCAATGTCGATCAGGAGTACGCCGAGCTGAAAGTTTTGCCGTTTGGCGTTTTCCTGCTCCTGGGCCAGTATCCCTTTAAACAGATGGCGGTTAGGCAGTTGCGTATTCTGATCGTAGGAGCTTGATCTCTCTTCTGTATCCCGGGCTTCGATAATATGAATGTAGTGCGTGATATTGCCCTGTTCATCTGAAGCGGAAACGGTGGTTCGAACGGTATTGAGCGTGGAGTTATCTTTTTTTCTGAGGTTTATATGCGATGTCCAGATACCTTCATTCTCCGGACTCTCCAGTTCGGGGTGCTCAAATACTTCTGCTTGTTGTGGTTCAGGATAGAGCAGGCTTGATGGTTGTCCGAGCAGGTTTTCCTTGGAGTAGCCTGTTAAGGCGCTGAAAGCTGCATTGATGCGTATGATTCGATGCTCTTTATCAGTAATCATGACAGCACCGGAAACAGGCTTGTGTTCAATACTCATTCTGACCGCAGTCTCTCTTTTCGACTCGAACTGACATTCATGGAGGCACCTTGATCCCCGGAAAATGATATTGCTTCTTTGCCATTGGACAGGCCAGATTCAGCTGGCCGCTGGGGCTGTGGAGCCACGTGTCATTTAACGGTCAGGGTCCGGGAATCTTTAATTAAGTGTAAACCATGTCAGTCGAATATCAAGGTGAGTGGGGAAGCGCTTGCTGTTCCCTGTACGGATCATCGTTTCAATGACCAGGATAAGCTGGTTCGGAACTGTTTTGCGGATAAAAAAAGCCGCCCGGAAGGCGGCTTTTAATGAATTGAGATAAAGGTTGGTTACTTTTCGGTTGAGCAGACCAGCTCTTCTTCGACTTTACCGGCCTCAATTTCATCAATGATTCTCTGGTAGTGCTCGTTCACAGGGCAGCCGCAGGTGTGCTGGGATGTTGCGTGCAGGCGAGCCTGTTCAATATGCCACTGTGCAACTTTCAGGTGTTGATCAACGTTCATGTGATATCCTCTACTTAAAACTTCGTTGTTTGCATCGGTATGCAATGTAAGCGAAAGCCTAGCAGTTGTAGTGGTAAATAAAAAGTTGAAGGCGCGGGTTGATGCCCCTTTCATTTTTGCGGCGATTGCCTGGTCCTGGAACGGAAAATTCGGCTGCTTTGAAATTGCAGGTGGAACTGCTATTGCAGATGGATAAGTATTGCTCTTGTGTTGCATGCTCGGCAAACCATGAAATATTTGTAGCAGCAGGGAGATGGAATGGCCAATCAGCAAAAAAGTACCTGGAAACCCGGCAAAAGGGACATGTTGTTTCTTGGTGTCGTGGCTGCTGTAGTGCTGGTGCTGGTGCTGGGGAGCGGGGAACGAAAAACCAATCCGGTTCCTAACGATGAGGTGCATCAGGGCGCCTCTACCATGGCAGAGTGCATGGGTTGCCACGGCAATGAGGGCGTGCGCCCGCAACCGAAAGGACATATTCAGGGCGGGCAGTGTTTCCAGTGCCACCTTCAGCCAGAGGGCTGGCGAGGAGCTGCCAGGTGAATCGAATCGGCATCAGTGTCAAACCCAATGATCCGCGTGCCTGCGCACTCCTCTGTGAGCTGCATAAGTGGTTGATTGAACGCGACTGCTCAGTCTATGTGGATCATGAACTGCAGGTTTGTGCCGGCTGCTCAACCGGTTGCGATCGACTTCCCGTTTCCGAGATGCCAGACAAGGTGCAACTCATGATCGTGCTCGGCGGCGATGGCACACTGCTGCACGCTGCGCGCGACTTTATCGGTTCGGATACACCGATTCTCGGCATCAATCTCGGTCGACTCGGCTTCCTCACCGATACGCCGGTTGGCCACATGTTTGATGTGGTGGAAAAGATTCTGGGCGGCAACCTGAAGACGATTCGCCATTTTAGCCTCTGTGCAGAGGTGTGGCGGGGTGATGAGATGCTCGCCAGTGCCAGCGCCATGAACGATGTCGTGCTGGAGCGCCGGGGGCATCCGCGCATGATCGGATTCGAGATGTATGTGCATGATCGCTTTGTTTTCCGCATGCGCGGCGACGGGCTGATTCTGGCAACACCTGCCGGTTCCACCGCTTATGCGCTCTCTGCCGGAGGCCCTATTGTGCATCCGGCCATCGATGCGATCACTGTGGTCCCTGTATGCCCGCATACGCTCTCCAATCGGCCCGTAGTGGTGCCCGCCGATGATCAGATTGAGCTGCATCTTGTGGAGTCCTCAACTGAATCTGCCGCCCTCAAT
The DNA here is from genome assembly GCF_002795825.1 of Mariprofundus ferrinatatus. Taxonomy (NCBI): domain Bacteria; kingdom Pseudomonadati; phylum Pseudomonadota; class Candidatius Mariprofundia; order Mariprofundales; family Mariprofundaceae; genus Mariprofundus; species Mariprofundus ferrinatatus. The sequence continues at coordinate 707,601 of NZ_CP018800.1, forward strand.
CTCGACGGTATTGAATTGATTCCTCTCGAACAGGGTGACCGCGTGGTGGTGAAAAAGAGAGGAACGGTCTCTCTTGTATACCTTCCGGATCGCCACTACTACGAGGTGCTGAGAACCAAGCTGAAATGGGCAGGGCAGGTTGAAACCGGCTGATGCTCACATCGCTCACCGTCAAACAATTCGCACTGATTGATAAGGCCCAGCTTGAACTGGAGCCGGGGATGACCGTGTTTACCGGTGAGACAGGTGCCGGAAAGTCGATGCTGGTGGATGCTCTGGGGGCGGCCTTCGGCGCGCGCGCCAGTTCCGACTGGGTGCGCCATGGTGCAGAGCGGGCTGAGGTGGTCGCTGTCTGGGATGGCGAGGATGATAGAATCAATGCGTTGCTCTCTGATCAGGATATCGAGCTTGAGGATGAACTTATTCTGAAACGGGTGATTGGCCGGGATGGCCGTTCGCGCGCCTACATCAACGCAACACCTGTTCCTTTGAAGACGCTGCAGAAGCTCGGGCAGATCTGCCTGGATCTGCACGGCCAGCATGAACACCAGATGCTGATGAAGCCGGGGTTTCAGTGTTCCCTGCTTGATGAGCGGGTTAATGATGCGGTCCGGCATGAAGTTGAAGAGGCATTTAAGCAGTGGCGGCAAATAGTGAGACGCATGGAGACTCTGCAGTCCGAACGCGGCGAGACGGAACAGAAGGCTGCGTGGATGCGCGATGAGTTTGCCCGTTTGCAGGCACTGGAGGTTGAAGAGGGGCTTGGCGAACAGCTGCAGGCAGAGGTCGAAGCTGGGCGCCATCATGCCCAGATTCAACAGGCTGCTGCCGAGGCGCTGATGCTTCTTGATGAGGCCGAGCCCAGTGCGCGCCAGCTGGTCGCACGGGCGGGGCATGCTGTTGAAACAGCATCCTCCTATCATGATGGCCTGAAGCGAGCCGGCGAAATGATCGAGCAGATCGATGTTTTGATGGGGGAGCTGGAGCCTGAGCTGCATGCCGTACTTGATGAGTCCTTCGATCCGCAGCTGCTGCGGCAGCATGAAGAGCGGCTTATGCAGCTGCATGAGGCGATGCGCAGGCATGGTACCGATGAAGGCGGGCTGCTTCAGCTTATGCGTGAGTGGGAAGAGCGGCTTTCGGCGCTGGATACGGCGGGCTGGGATGAGGCGTCGCTGGCTAAAGCGCTGAGTGAGGCTGAAGGACGATTCAGTCAAGCAGCCGAGACACTGACTGCGGCCAGGGTGGCTTGTGGTAAAGAGCTCGCTGAAGCCCTGAGGCCGTTTATGGATCGTCTCTCCCTTGCAAGCATGGAGATCCGTTTTGATGTTCGTCCGGATGGGAGTAAGTCATCATGGAGTGCGGCCGGATGGGATAGTGTATCGATGCAGGTGATGTCCAATCCGGGTGAGCCGTGGCGTGAACTGGGCTCGGTTGCTTCTGGCGGTGAGCTGTCAAGGCTGGTTCTGGCCCTGAAAGGGTGTGGGGCACTTGCCCGGATGCCCCATATTGCGGTTTTTGATGAGGTGGATACGGGTATCGGCGGAGAGACGGCATGGTGTGTTGGCGAACTGCTCGCGCTGATGGGGAATGATCGCCAGGTATTGGTGATTTCACACCTGCCACAGGTGGCATCCTGTGCAGATCAGCAGGTCGTAATCAGCAAGCGTGAGCGGGATGGTCGGACCTTAACCTCGCTCAATCCTGTGCTTGATGATCAGCGTATGCAGGAGATCGCGCGCATGCTTGGCGGTGTGGACAACGATTCGCGCCGGCATGCGGAAACCATGCTGGGTCGAGGCAGTATGGTGAGGTCACAATGAGCCACACGGTTCGGATTCGGAGTGCGGCAGCGGGGGATGTGGACGCGATCCTTTCGCTGCTCAAGCCCTTTGCAGAAAAGAACATTATCCTGGAGCGGGATAAGGATAATATTTTCCAGCATCTGCAGGAGTTTCTCGTAGCAGAATACGACGACAGGCTGGCCGGGGTGGTATGCGTGCACATTTATGGCGAAAAACTTGCCGAGGTGCGCTCCCTTGTTGTCGATCCTGCATATCAGAAGCACGGTGTTGGTCGGCTGCTGGTGGAGGGGTGTGAAAAGTGGGCGAAAGGGCTGGGCGTTGCCAAGCTGTTTGCGCTGACCTATGTCACCGGTTTCTTTTTGAAGCTCGGCTATCGTATTGTCTCCAAGGAGAGCCTGCCGCACAAGGTGTGGACAGTCTGCGTGCACTGCGCCCGCTTCGCCGACTGTGATGAGATCGCTGTTGAGAAGATGCTTGCCGATACCCCTATTCGTCCGGTGGCAGTGATGCCTATAATCGAGATTGACGATGCATGATCTGTTGCGCCATGCTGCGGGAGGGGTTCGTTTTTCCCCAAGGATGAAGGTGATATAGTTTATGGAAGTATTGATCGTTGATGACCTCGAACACTCCAGAGTTTCTCTGGCCCGTATCGTGGCGCATTTTGGATGTGTGCCCGTAGAGGCTCTGGGTGCGAAAGATGCGATTGAGATCCTCGCTCGAAGGCCGGAAATTGGCGTGGTGTTGTTGAGGTCCAGAAAATCAGCGGTGAACGGATATAACCTTCTCTCCGAAATGAAGTCGAGACCGAAGCCTCCCAAGGTGGTGGTTGTTGGCAAAGAGGAAGATATGCCGAGCATGCTGAAGATGCTGGCTGAGGGCGCTGACGAATACATTATCAAGCCCTATGACAGTGAGGCGATTGCCCGGAAAATGAGGAGTGTCGGCGCCTGCTGTTAAGGGATTGTACCGCCTTGTTGCGAACCTGCAGTGCGTTTTGTGATGGAATCTTCATGCAAAAGCCTTTGTGGCTCACTGAATGGCGTGTCGGAGAGCTTCCTTTGCGAAGCATTATCTGACCGGCCCTGTTTGTAACTGTCCGGATTCCCTCGTCTTTATTCATGCCTGGTGAAACAAAGCCCTTCGCGGGGCTGTTTTATTGCGTGAAGTCAACATGAACGAACATTAAATTTTATTTAAAATTGTGCTTGATATGCCCATTTCAGATATGCAGAATGCCGGCCACTTATGTTACGAGAAGTATGTTAAATAGTAACTTAAGCTTTGGCTTAACAACACGAGGAGGGTATAAATGAGTGAAGAAATAAAACATTATACGGCCCATTGGCATACCAGTCCTAATCCGTTGCTCGTAGGCTTCGGTGCAGGTCTGTTCCTACCATTGGCGTTCATGCTGCAGTTTGTTTATGAAATGCAAACAGCAGCTCTGGTTGTTCTGGCAGTTGGTGCCGGCATGACTATTATGGGTGGTCTTGGCTGGGCAGCTGAAACCATCGGCGTGATTGACGACGAGAACTGGTCTCCATCGGCCATGTTCATGTTTATCGGTACTGAAATCATGACCATCGGCGGCGTACTGGCCGGCTACTGGGTTGCCCGTCTGGGTGCACCTGTATGGCCACCTGAAGGTACTCCTGCAAACATCGGTGCGAACGAAGCGACTATCGCTACGCTCATCCTGATCGTATCAAGCTTCACAGTCGGTATTGCACGTAAGAAAGAGCTAAACGGCGATGCTTCCGGATTTGCTACATTCACACTGATCTCAGTCGCGATCTGGGTTGTGTTCATGTACATGACAATTTCCGGTTGGTCTGACCTGTCAGCACAGGGCTTCACCATTGGTATTAACGCATTCGCAACATCACTGTACGGCTTCACCGGTATCCACTTTGCTCACTTGGTAATGGGTATCCTGGTTATGCTGACCTGTGTTCCGTCTGCATTTAAAGGCCGTCTGAGCTTCTCATACACCCGCGCCATGAGCATGTATGTTCACTTTGTGAACGTACTGGGCGTTTGGGTGCTGCTCCAGGTTTACTACTGGTAAGCAGGCGTAGTCAGAGACTGTAACTAAATTGAACCTTACCTCCTCATACTCAGCGAAATCGTCATGGTTGAGCCTGCGCAAGCTGGCGCTGACCATGGCGGTTTCCGCTGTAGCCATGTTGGGGTACGCAAACGGTGCCAATGCCGCATACGGTAATGTCACCAAGGAATCATTGGTTGATCCAAGCATTCTCAAGATCGATGAAATCAAGTTCTTGGGTGAGAAGGTTGATTACGACTTCGTCCTGCAGGATGAAAGCGGAGCAGACTTCAAGCTGGGCTCAATGATTGGCAAGCCGCTGGTGCTGGCGTTCAGCTACTACACCTGCGACGGTGCCTGCTCGGTAATCAATAAAAACCTTGCCGAGACCCTGAAAGGTGTGGAGCGCTGGAAGATTGGTCAGGACTATAATGTGCTGACAGTCTCTTTCGACCAGAATGATACGCCTGCAACACTTGTGGACTTCATGGAGAAGTCAGGTTTTTCGGGTGGGCAACTGCCATCCGGCTGGAAGATGACCACCATGCGGGAGAAAGAGAATATCGAGAAGCTCACGGGTTCCATGGGTTTCAAGTTTTTCTGGTCTCCACGTGATGCCCTGTTCCTGCATCCGAACGTCTATATCATGCTGTCCCCGAAAGGGCGGGTAACGCGTTACCTGTATGGCGGTACGATTACCCCGACGGATATGGAGCTGGCCATCACCAAGGCGATGGGTGAGAAAATTGCAGCTGCCAACGTGATCGATTTCGTTGTTGGTGCATGTTACAGCTATAACTACAAAGATGGTAAATACACAATCAACATTCCACTTTTCGTCGCTGCTGGCGGCCTGATTTTCGGACTGTTACTGATTGCTGGAAGTTTTTCGTATATGAAATTTAGGAGGGTAAAACATGAAATTTAAATCACTTATGCATAAAGTGATGGGGGCAATGCTCGCACTGCCTCTGATTCCGTCACTCGCGCATGCGTTCCAGGCTGCACCGGCGCATCGTGCTGACTACAACGGCTGGACCCCGCATGAGCACTATGATGCAGTCTGGCACGAAACCATGCTGGATATCACCGTTCTCGGTGTCGTCTTTGCAATCGTCACATTCGCGTTCATGATCATGTACCGTCGTCACGGTCATGGTGAGCGCGGCAAACTGCCTCACCTTTCCGGTCAGGCAAAAATCGGCTGGGTTGTTATTCCCTGCATGCTGTTCCTGGGCGATGACCTGTTCCTGTACGTGAAGGGTTTTGATCTGCACAACCACTTCCGTAACGTTCCTGCCGATGCAACTGAAGTGAAACTCACCGGTTCTATGTGGAACTGGAACTACGTTGACGTCAACGGTATCGACTCTGATAACGAACTGGTTGTGAAGCAGGGTAGCCCTGTTGTTCTGCGCATGGTTTCTGATGACGTACTGCACTCGCACTACATGAATCGCTACCGTGTAACAGAAGATCTGATGCCTGGTCGTATCACCTGGCAGTGGTTCATGCCGGATCAGTTGGGCGAGTCTGTTGTTACCTGTCGTGAGTACTGCGGTACCATGCACTCAGGTATGTACGGCAAGATCAACGTTCTTTCTGCTGAAGACTACGATGCGTACGTAGCTGAGCAGACTGCATCCGTCCCTGCTGTTACAGGCGTTGCTTCCGCTGCAACCGCTGCAGACAAGATTTAATTAAAATAATAGAGGAGGAAAACTTATGAGTGGTTTTATGGGACATGAGCCGGATGGTAAGCCGGGTCAGCCAAAAACAGTAAAAGAGTGGGTATTTACCCTTGACCATAAGGTCATCGGCGTATGGTACCTGATCGGTGCAATTGCATCGTTCATCGTTGCAGGTCTTGCAGCATCCGCAATGCGTATCGAGCTGGGCTCCGTAGGTCCGGATATCACAGACAACGGTGATATCTACAACCTGTGGCTGACCATGCACGGTGCCGTAATGATTCTGGGCTTCCAGATTCCTGCCCTGCTGGGCTTCGTAGCTAACTGGGCTGTGCCTATCATGGTTGGCGGCAAGGACATGGCGTTCCCTCGTGTAAACGCAATGTCTGTTTGGCTGCTGTGGTCTGGTATCCTGCTGGCTCTGATGAACCTTGTTATTCCTGACTCCTACAACGGTATGTGGACCGGCTACCCGCCATACTCCCTGACCGACGCTGTAGGTAACACTGCACTTTACTCGTCAGTAGTAATCATCCTGGGTATGTCTTCCGTATTCGGTGCTGTTAACCTGGCCTGTACTGTTGCGTTCATGCGCTGCAAGGGCATGGGCTGGTTCCAGATGCCTCTGACTGTATGGTGCGTATTCACTGCAAACGTGATTCAGCTGATCTTCGTACCTGTGCTGGCTGCATCTGTACTGCTGCTGTCTCTGGACAAATACCTCGGCTTCGGTTTCTACAATCCTGAAGTTGGTGGTGACGTGCTGCTGTACCAGAACCTCTTCTGGTTCTACTCACATCCAGCTGTATACGTGATCCTGCTGCCGTTCATGGGTATCCTGTTCGAGATCTTCGCAACATCTGCCCGCAACGACGTATTCAACTACAAGGCTACTGTATGGTCGGTAATCGCGTTCATTCCTGTATCTTCTGACGTTTGGGTACATCACGCATACGTTGCAGGTCTTCCTGACTGGCTGCGTCTGCTGCAGACATTCACTACCCTGCTGATCTCGCTGCCATTCGGCCTGCTGATGCTGTCACTGACCGGTACCATGTACCGCGGTGCTATCCGTTACACCGGTCCAATGTGGTGGGCGGTTGCAGCATTCTTCATGCTGATCATCGGCGCACTGACCGGTATTCCGAACGCACTGTCTGCAGTTGACTACGGTATCTCCGACTCTTACGTAATTATGTCTCACTTCCATTACGTAATGGCGGTATCCGGCGGTATGGCGATCTTCGCCGGTGTATTCTACTGGTTCCCTAAACTGACCGGTCGTATGTGCAACGAGATGATGACCAAGCTGACTGCTGCTGGTTTCTTCATCGGCATGAACTTGGTAATGGGTCCACTCTACTTCGCTGGTATCGAAGGTATGCCACGTCGTTACATGGACTACCAGATGTTCGCTGATAACGCGACCATCACTTCAGCTCACCACTGGTCAACTATCGGTCTGTACATCACCTTCGTCAGCGCACTGCTGATGATTGTTGTATGGCTGCACGGCGCAATCGCCGGTGAGAAAGCTACCTCTGCGAACCCTTGGGGTTCTCAGAGCCTGGAATTCACTGCAACTGCAATCATTCCAGGTCAGGGTAACTTCCCGACTCCGGTTAGCGTGCCAGAAGGTTGGCATCCATATAACTACATTGATAACCCAGCTCCAGTATTTGAGCCGCATCCCGGCCATACTGGTGGTCATCACTAAGTAGGAAATGACTGGTGGCCTCCCTCGGGAGGCCACCTTTTCATTTGCTTAAACGCGGTAAGCCTGTCCAAAACGGCATGTTTATCAGGTTTAATCAAGGGAGAGAGGGTTTCTATTCCAATGAGTCACTCAATAGCTGAACAGCAGGTTAGGGTGCGTTCCGCAATCGCGGACTACGTCTCTCTATCCAAGCCCGGTATTGTAGGATTGACCCTTGTTGCTGCGCTGACCGGAATCTATTTCGGCAATCATGGTGTGATGCCGCACTGGCATCTGATCGGCTGGACATTCCTGACGCTGGGGCTTGCGACTGCAGGTTCCTGTATGCTCAACAACCATTACGATCGGGATATCGATCAGCTGATGAAGCGCACGAGCAACCGAGCCCTGGCTGCAGGCGCTGTATCTGCAAATCGTGTTCTTTATGTCTCTTTGATTCTTACTGTCGGTTCACTTGCACTGATGGCCTGGGCCGTTAATCCGCTGACAGCGGTTGTTACCGGTGTTGGTGTGGTTGGCTATGTGGGCGTTTACACCATGTGGATGAAGCGCAGAACACCCTGGGCCAACCAGTTTGGCGGCATTGCCGGCGCCGTGCCCCCGATGGTTGGTTATGCGGCCGTGACCAACGAACTCGGTGCTGCTGCGTGGATACTGTTCGCTATCATGGTAGTCTGGCAGCAACCGCATGCACTGAGCTTGGCGCTGAAGTATCGTGGAGATTATGCACGTGCCAAGGTTCCCGTGATTCCTGTTGCTTGCGGTGTTTATGCCACTAAGCTGCGTATCCTGCTTTATACCATTGCACTGATCCCTGTAGCCATGACACCGTGGTACTTCGATATTGCAGGCAGCATCTATCTGGCGGCATCCGTGATTCTGAGTGCAATCTTCCTGTTTATGGCGGTTCGTTTTTACCGTTCAGAACGTGATTGTGATATGCGCGTATTTGCCTACTCGATCGTATATCTTATTCTGCTGTTTGGAACCATGGTGATCGACTCCATCTGATTCAACCTGCAAAACCTGTCCCACTTTAATTTCGCTGTGATAGTATGCAGCGCGTGCGTATATCATTACTTTATAAATACCTAACAGCTTTGCTTATTGCGGTGACCCTGCTGCTTTCCTCATGTACAAGTGAACCGCAAAACGCCAAGGACTTTACTCTTCAATCGGTTGACGGGCCTGTCTCCCTGCACGATTTCAGAGGTAAAACAGTCCTGCTGTTTTTCGGTTATACCCACTGTCCGGATATCTGTCCTGCAACCATGAACAATGTTGCGATGGCTTTACGCATGCTGAAAGAGCAGGCCAGTCAGGTTCAGGTGCTGTTTGTGACGGTTGATCCTGAGCGTGACAGTGCCGAACATCTGGCAAAATATGTGGCATTCTTTCACCCCAATATTACAGGTCTTACCGGTACGCCTGAAGAGATCAAGAGGGCGGCAGGCGCCTACGATGCGGAATTTTTTAAGCAGGATGCTCAGGATCCGGACGGTTATGAGATGATCCATACCAGTATGCTGTTTATGATCAACAGCGAGGGAAAAATTCTCGATATCATGAGCCATCATACCGAACCTGATGATATTGCTATTGCCCTGCGTAACTGGCTTAATTCCGGTTCGGCCGGTTAACAGGCCACTTAACATCCCGCTGTACCAGTTAACGGAGAAAACATGCTAAACAAAGTTGCAATTCTGCTTGTCTGTATAGGCCTGATTTCATGCGGTTCAGAGACTACGACTAATCCGGCTGCTCCTCTGGTGACTGGTGTGAGCGACCCTGCAGAATCGATTGCCGATCAGGCCCTTTTGCTGGCCAGTAAGGGAGAAAATACCAAGGCAGCAGAGCTTTTTCTTGAGGCGGCTGAGCAGGGGAATCGCCCTGCGCAGTATTTTCTTGGCTTAATCTATGCTCGCGGTGATGGCGTGGAAAAGGATATGAATAAAGCATTTATGTGGCTTGAGAAGGCCTCCATGGGTGGGCACCCCAAGGCTGTATATCACCTTGCAGAGATGTATGTACACGGTGAGGGTACAAGTATCGACCATGTCAAAGCGATGGCATGGTTCTGGGTTGGAACCACGCTTGGTGATCGTTATGCCGAGAAGCGGCTGAGGGCAGTTGCGCCCCGCCTGACACCCGAAGAGATGGGTGATGCTAAGGTGCTTTCCAAAGAGTTGATGAGTAAAATCCCTCAGGATTTGAAGGTGAAACGCGTATCGCTTCACTGACCATGTTTCAGGAAGAAATGTATTACAGGAGATTAGAAGATGAACGACCAGAATAATGAAGAGAAGGCCAGAGAGAAGAAGAAGGTGCTGACAGGTCTTTTGCTGACAGCAATTGTCTTCGGTTGGTTCCTCTACTACCTGATTTCCCATATTCCGGGATAACAGGTTCAAGCTATACCCTCAGGTGAATTCCTGAGGCTTCCCCGGCGATCTGTCTGTGATAAGTCTGAGATAACCGGCTCTGACCTGCCGGTTTTCTTCACTGAATTACGGTTTGTTCGATTAAATCGCCCATTTGATGGGCGAACTACCTGTTTAAATCAGTACTGCTTCTTGTGGATAGGCAGCTGATACTCCACGTTGCCATCCGGATGATAGATTTCAAAGGCTGGAAGTGAGAGCTGATAACCGTTGGCGCGCGCCCAGTCTCGCATACCGGTATAAGCCTTATGGGAACCGAGCAGCGTTCCTCCCTCAAATCTCGCAACCACCACCTCACGCGATTGAATGGTCATCTGCTCGAGTGGGGCGGGGATGTAGTCACTAGGCCTGATCAGGTATCCGATCTTGCTCTGACGATTCTCCTCTGCAACCTCAGATACGCTGTCCATATAAAGCGCTGCAGCGGTCAACGGCTCGACATTGGACTCTTTCAGATGCTTGGCCACCTCTTCCAGAATCGGGTCGATCTTGGCATATGAACCTTTATGGTTGATATAAGCCAGGTGATACTCTTTGGTGACACTCCTGTAAACTTCTGGGTCCTTGAAGGCGCCGAGATAGAGCATGACCACTGCACCACCACCCAGGGTAAGTGCAAGGCCAATTAGAATAAGGATGAGCATTTTTGAGGTAACTGGTCTCTCTTGGTTGTCTGCTGCCATCTGAAATCACATCCTGTTGTTGAGTATGGGTAAGTCACTGTAGGGTTGCGCATGTTATTTTGTATTGCCTGATCGGTAAAGTACGGTCAACTTTGTTACGTTTCGATCAATTATCTACTGCCTTGCTGTCATAGCAGACAACGTGAAAGGAATTTATCAATTATGAGTCAAGAGAAACCCAATAAAGGGCTGAACTACAAACTTCTGCTGGTAACGATTGTCTTCTGCGTTGCTGTGGGTGTACCTGTGGTTATGAATATCAAAGCGAAGAATCCTGATATGACGGTTACCAAGGAGAAGATTACCCGTGAAGATCTTGTCGGTTTCCAGGACAAGGTAAAACAGATGGTTGAGACATACACCGTTCGCGTTGAAGGTGAAACTCCGGTTGTGCATCCGCCGGCAGGTTCTGATATCTATCTGCTGGCTAAAAACTACGACTGGGGCAACTTCACGCTGGAACTCGAGAAGGGGCAAACCTACCGGTTGCACCTTGCAACACTGGATATGAAACATGCCATTGTCGTACGTGAATTGAAGCTTATGAACCGGATCAAGGTGGGTGAGTTTAAAACCCTTGAATTCGCCCCGATCAGGGCGGGTCGCTTTGATATCATTTGCGGTGAATTCTGTGGCGCAGGCCATGCCAGCATGGTGGGTTCCATCATTGTGACCGATACCACAGTTGCAGCTCCCGAACAGGGTGTAGCGTCGCCGCAATGAAAAATTGCAGTTCAAGCCGGATTGAAGCTGAGTTCGGGATAACCAATATAGTGGTGCATTAATGGATCTTCTGTCCAAAGAACATATCGATGGCGTCTCCAGACATGATCGGCTGTTTATTCTGAAGCTGGCGGCCGGGGGGATCTTTACCGCACTGGGTGCCTACAAGCTGGGCTTTAATATTGAGCTATCCTTTGCTGCACTGGTGTTTGTTCCTGCCATCGGCATGTTTTTCACCTATCTCAAGCAGGAGGCCGATTCCAATATCCTGCGGTGGCTGAGTATTTTTGTTTTTTCGGCACTGTTTGGAATGTTTGTGGGCTCCTATTATCTCGCGATTGCCGTCTTCCTGTTGATGGAAGGTGCTACACACCATAAGTCGATTACACGCTGCAGCGATGCCAAGTGGATGCGTATCGTGCGTGCTGAATCATCGATGGATGATCTGCACCGTTTGATTGTTGGCCATTCACTTTTCCATTCACTCTCAGTTGAAACGCGCCAGAGCCTTGCCGAGCAGTCTACCGTGATGGAGGTCGAACCGGGCGCGGCACTGATTCGAAAAGGTGAGTTCAACTATTATCTGTTCCTGCTTGCCAAGGGCGAGGCCACTGTCATTCGAAACGGGGAAAATGTCGCCACCCTTCGTTCCGGTGATATTTTCGGCGAAGTCTCTGCTGTCGGCTTGAGTCTTCCGGTGGCCGATGTGGTGGCCAAAACTGATGCGCTCGCCTTTGCCATTCCGGTTGATGCACTCTGGGCAGTTGTCTCCGAGAATCCTCAGTTTGCCGTTGAGCTGAGAGAGCTTGGCATGAGCGTTGTTGATATGGCTCTGCCTGCCGAAGAGGCCGAAGCGGTTGCCGATTCCCATCAGCTTTTCGATGATGATGAAGAGGCAAAAGTGAATGCACTGTTTGATAATGAAGCTGCGCTGAATAAAGACGACGGCAAAGCGGCTTGAGCAGGGAGAGCAGATGAAGTCGATTTTCAGCAGTTGGGCCAGTTTGAGTAAACATGCAGGGGCCATGCTGATGGTTCCCTCTGTTCTGGCTCTTTCTGTTGTCGGATTCTCATTCTTTTCATGGAATAAGCAGATGGTTCAGGAGGCGCCGCTTCTCGATGTGGTGATGGAGGTGAGGGTGGACCTCGAACATGCCCATCAGCTGCTGTTTAAGATGGAGAAAGATCTTAATGAACTCCGCTCGGTCAGAGACGACCAGGAGGAACTGGAAACACTCCACAATCGGGTGATTGCCGGAGTCGATGACTTCGTCGCATCCATGCAGACGCTGAAGAACCATCTCGCGGAACTAAGTGAAGGGACCGCGATGATGGGGTCTGTCACATTGAGTAATATCGAAGTAACAAAGATCAGCGATGATGAACTCGCGCTCAAAATTGTTGATCTGGAGAATACGATAGAGATTCTTGATGCACACCTTATGCCTGAGCTGCTGGGTGATGCATACCAGGAGTTTGCCTACTCGGAGCATGATCAGGAGCTCTTTGTCGACGCAATCGATTCTGCAAAGGTTTGTGATGGTCGGGTACACGCCCTGATCAAGGAACGGCTTGATCTTCAGCGCCGCCTGTTCCTGCTTCTGATCGTCGTATTTTCAGCACTGATCGCCTATATCTTCTTCAAATGGCGTCAACTCAATCGCCAGATGGAAGATAGTCTGGCCGATATCTATCTTACTTCTCAGGCAACAGAGCAGTTGCCCGAGCCTGTTCTGATTATCAGCAGCGGTGGTATTATCGAATATGGTAATCCGGCCTATTTTGAGCAGAGCGGTTTTGGCGCAACAGATGTGATCGGCAAACACCTTTCAACGATTGCTGTTGATGATCACGCCAGCTGGGTCGATGATGTCATCAAAAACAGCAGTGAGCGGCAGCAGTGGCAGGGGGAGGTTCGTACACTGAATCGACAGGGGGGTAGTTACGGTAGCTTCATCATGAGTTCACCAATTCTTGATCGCACCCTCTCTCCGACCTTTTTCCTGCTGCGCCAGAACCTCTGAGCCCCATCTGACTGAAGCTACTGTTCATCGTTGGCTGTAAACATTTTCTGCAATACCCTGTGTCCTTTGATCTGGTGTAGCAGTGCCATCAACAGGTGGCCAACAACAAAGAACCAAAGTGTAGTTCCAAGCAGTTCATGGAGTTCCTTAATGGTATGAACTGCGGGGGGCATACCACCGTCATGTTTCATGCCGAGATAGATGATCGAGCCGGTCAATCCCAGTCCTGTTGCCAGCATCAGCCCAAGACCGTGTACTGTACCTGCAATCAGGTGCGCCTGTTCAGGAGGAGGGAGGACCCCTTTAAACCAGCCGGGAATATCGCATTTTATCTCAGTAATGAGCGACTTGCGCTTCGCAGGATCGAGCCATGGAAAAAGGCGAAGCCTGCTTTCATCTCGGTCCAGCACAGTCATCAGGTAGGCAATGGCAACAATCAGTACAACAAAACCTCCGAACTGATGAATCGAAAAGATAAACCCGGCCAGCTGATCAATCGCCTTTCCGGGTTTGGGAACCTGCATGAACTGCTCACTTAGCAGCTGTGCGAGAACTGTGAGCATGAGCAGGATGTGGAGGATTCGGGTACTCTTTTCATATTTCATAATCGCCAATATCCACATAATCGAGCCATTTGGAAAGTAATAAATAGCCCGGCTCTTCTAGTATATTGCCAGATAAATCTGCTGCGCTTGATGGCGGCGGGTGTTAGGATGCGCGCCCAAAATTGATGCATCTATTAACGCAGAACAGGATTTATCATGACGACAAAATACTCCCTGCCGATATCCGAATCTCATCAGACTCAGCTGGCTGTTGGCTGGCTCTATGTGGCCGTCGGCTTTCTGCTCGCTTCCGGCATCTATCCGCTGCTTCTGGCACTGGCCAGGACCACCTATGAGATGCCGTGGAAAGATTTCTTCTACACAGCCCTTGTGCTGCATGTGGACTTTACGGTGCTCTGGTGGCTGATCGCCATTGCCGGTGTTTTCTGGACGCTGAATACCAGTAGTCGTCAGGTGATGACCGGCTGGCTCTCACTGCTTCTGGTTGTGGGCGGTGGCATTATTATCGGTGTTTCACCTCTGACCGGTGATGCCAATCCACTGACCAACAACTACATTCCGATGCTGGAAAACAAGATATTCATCAAGGGGCTGATTGTCTTTGGTGGTGGTGTTCTGCTGCTGGTACTGCGCAGCATGTGGGCGCTCGAATGCAGCAAGTCACGTCAAGTGAGCGGCGAGGGTGCCATCCGTTTCGGCACTCTGACAGCAGCAATTGCTGCGCTGATTGCAATGATCGCACTGATCTGGAGCTTTACAGATGCGCCTGTTTCCCAAGGCCGCTCCTACTACGAAAGTCTCTACTGGGCAGGCGGACATATTCTGCAGTTTGCCCACACCGCGCTACTCTGCGTTTCCTGGCTCTGGATTGCCCAGGCCTGTGGTCTTGAGATAAAAGCAAAGCCGATCTACCTGATGGCAGCATTTGCCATCGGTGTGGCACCGGTATTGATGATGCCGTGGCCATTCCTGAGCTACGATATTGGTGGTCCGGAATTTATGAGCTGGTATGTCTGGCTGATGCGTGATGGCAATGGTGTGGCGCCACTGCTGATCGGCCTGCCTGTGGTATGGGCACTGCTCACCCAACCGGCTGCAGAAAAGGGTTCTCGCCATCTCTATATGGCACTGCTCTTCTCGATTGTTCTCTTTGCTATGGGTGGCATGCTCGGTCTGTTTATTGGTGAAAGCAGCACGCTGATTACAGCGCACTACCATGGTTCGATTGTATCCGTGACCATGGCGTTTATGGCAATGACCTACTACTGGCTGCCGAAATTCGGCTTTGCAAACGTTAACCTGAAATGGGCGCGCATTCAGGTTTACGCTTATGCGATTGGCCAGATCCTTCACATCGTGGGCCTTGCCTGGGGCGGTGGCCACGGCATGAAGCGCAAGGTGGTTGGCACCACGCAGGATATCGGGGTACAGGCGGTGCTTACGCCGCAGGACCTTGTTGGCGTTGGTGGCGTGATAGCAGTTCTTTCGGGTGTTCTGTTCGCCATCGTGGTTCTGCCGGTGATGCTGAAAGGGCGTAAAATGATGCGTGAGGAAGCCCGGTCATGAGCGATATCGATCAGATCAGAAATGACAGGCAGATCGCCTACTGGCTGCTTTTTGTATGTGCGGCGATTTTCATCATGCTGGTGATTGGCGGCGCAACCAGGCTGACCCATTCAGGCCTTTCCATGATGACATGGGACCCTCTTATGGGCTGGATCCCGCCACTTTCTGAGGCCGCATGGCTGGAGTCATTTAAACACTACAAGCAGATTCCTGAGTTTTATGAGCTCAATCCGGATATGGATCTGGAAGGATACAAAGGCATCTTTATGCTTGAGTATATCCATCGTGTGTGGGGACGCCTGATCGGTATATTCTTCCTGCTGCCGTTTCTCTATTTCCTTTTTGCAGGAAAGATTCGCAAATCTCTGCGTACCCAGCTGATCACCATGTTTGCTCTCGGCGGACTGCAGGGTTTGCTGGGCTGGTATATGGTGAGCAGTGGTTTCGATCAGGCCTATGTAAGCCAGTATCGACTGACCGCTCACCTGATGGCCGCATTCGTGATTTTTGCCTATATCCTCTGGGTGGCTGCAGGACTTCTTTTTCCACGCCGTGAACCATCACTCTACAGCGTTAAGCCGCTCTTCATGGCCGTTGCAGGTGTGACTGCCCTGATTGCCCTGACCGTGGCTGCTGGTGGCTTTGTAGCGGGTCTGAAGGCTGGATTTGCCTATAACACCTTCCCGTTGATGGATGGTCACTTTGTTCCCGAAGGCTATGGTATGCTGCAGCCTTTCTATCTGAACTGGTTTGAGAATATTGCTGCGGTTCAGTTCAATCACCGGCTACTGGCTGAAACAGTATTGTTGCTGGTGATCGGGCTCTGGTTCTACGCCAAGCGTTTTGAACTGCATGGTCCCGCCAAGATCGGTATTCACCTGATGTTCGGCATGGTGATGATACAGTTCTCGCTTGGCCTTGCGACGCTGCTCTCGGTTGTCCAGCTACACCTTGGTGTCGCTCATCAGGGAGGCGCGATGCTTCTTTTCGCCTTCTCGCTGTTTACCCTGCGGATGCTTCAGTCAACTGAAAAGTAGACTTTAACCCATGAATCAGCTCGAACGTCGCAGCGTATTTTCGCTGGCGGGAATTTACGGCCTGCGCATGCTGGGACTGTTCATGATCCTGCCGGTATTTTCGCTTTATGCTGAGGGGCTTGAGGGGGTCACCCCGATGCTTGTCGGCGTAGCACTAGGTGTTTACGGGTTGACCATGGCGATCTTCCAGATCCCGTTTGGTATGCTATCCGACCGTTTTGGTCGCAAGCCGATCATCACTATAGGCCTGCTTCTTTTTGCCCTCGGCAGCTTGATTGCCGCGATGTCCGATACGATATGGGGTGTAATTATCGGTCGTGCTATTCAGGGCTCAGGTGCCATAGCTGCTGCAATGATGGCACTGATGGCCGATCTCACTGAAGAGCAGGAGCGCACCAAGGCGATGGCGATCATGGGCGTTGCCATCGGTATGTCATTCACGCTGGCGCTTATGGTGGGACCAATACTTAACGCGAGCATGGGTGTGGATGGTATTTTCTGGCTGACAGCTGTTCTGGCCGCAGCAGGCATTGCCATACTCTTCCTGCTGGTTCCTGATCCCAAACACCTCAATTTCCACCGCGAGGTAGAGACAGTACCTGCGCAACTGAAACAGGTATTTTTCGATGCGCAGCTGTTCAGGCTCGATGTCGGTATTTTGGTACAGCACGGCATTATGATGGCTATGTTCACTGCACTACCTTTTGTCCTCAGGGATAAGCTGGGTTTGCCTGCAGATGAACATGCATGGTTCTATCTGCCGGTACTGATGCTCTCTGTGCTAGGTATGGCCCCACTGGTCATGCTTGCCGAGAAAAAACAGAAGATGAAACAGGTGTTTATCGGTTCGGTCCTGTTGATGGCTCTGTCCGAAATTCTCCTGGGTACTGACCAGCGCTCTCTGGTCGCCGTCGGAATCGGCCTGTTTTTCTTTTTCGTCGCTTTTAATGTGCTTGAGGCGAGCCTGCCGTCACTGATCTCACGTCTGGCCCCGGTGGAAAGCAAGGGCACCGCGATGGGGGTTTATTCAACTTCTCAGTTCCTCGGTGCCTTTATTGGCGGGGCAGGGGGCGGCTGGCTGTCGGGGGCATTCGGCATACAGGCCGTTTTTTTCGCCTGCGCGATCGTTGCGCTGGGATGGTTGCTGCTTGCGCTGGGCATGAAGGTTCCAGCCTATCTCTCTTCATTCATGCTGCATGTCGAGGTGTCTGATCAGCGTGCTGCAGAGCAGTTGGCCGCCAAACTGATGCAGCTGCCCGGGGTGCACGAAGCCAGCGTGATAGTAGAGGATGGCGTTGCCTATCTGAAAGTGGATAAAAAGAAGTTTGATTCGAAGCTGGCAACTTCATTAACTGAAGCGCTCTCCTGACGGGCAGCAGAATAACGCCCTGTTCCGGCTAATGTGGATGTCGTTGTTCTTACTACTTCAACCTTAGTTTTTCCAGGATTCCGACCCGATTCTCCAACTCAAGTATTGCTGTTTGCAGGTCATTTGCCGTCCACGACGAGTATATCAACAATAAAACTATTACCAGCAAAAGGACAATTATTATTCCCCTTTCATAACTGAAGTCTTCCATAAAGCCCATTTGGTTTACCTCAAATCATATTTCGAAGTCATTCCACTTATATAATCCGGTTACCGTTATTATAGGACATATTTCTTTCATTTGCAGAACAGCACTGGCTTGATATATGTGAGATCTGCTTTTAGGGGAACAGGGGTGCAGCAGACATCCCTATAAACCGGTGCAGGCTGTCAGTCGCATCTATGTTTATTCAGCCCAGCGTATCCACTTTCGCAGCGCTTCCACAATCTCTTCAGAGGAGCTCTGGTGGCTGATAAGCTCGCCAAGCTTGCCGTCAGGACGCATAACATAAACATAGGTGCCATGGTTCATGAGATAGTTGCCCTTGGCATTCACCTCGTCCTTCTCAAAAGGCACCATGAAGGCTTTGGTTGCAACCTTCAGCTCTTCTTCACTGCCGGTCAGGCCGATGATATCCGGATGAAAATAGGTGGCATACTTATGGACTCTTTCAGGAGTGTCTCGTCCAAAGTCAATGGCGATAAAGACAGCGCGTACTTTCTCCTTTTCATCCTCATTAAGCATTCTCAGTGCATTGCCAAAGTTGACCAGCGTGTTGGGGCAGACATCAGGGCAGTGTGTGTATCCAAAGAAGACGACACTTGCTTTGCCGGCAAGATCTGAAAATGAAACCGATCTGTCTGCACCGTGCAACGTAAAGTCAGTAAGTTTCTCATCAAATTCCGGATACTTGGGTGTCGGAATTTTATTCAGGTTATAGAGCCCGAAGCCGATCATGCAGAGGGCCAGAATCAGGACAATAATTGGAAACTTGCTGGAATTGCTGCTCATATTGTGGGTTTCTCCATGAAACGGTATGCGAAGTAGCCTTTGCTAGGATCGAAGCATAGCATCACTGTAGCAGCCAATACAGAATGACAGAGGAGGGGTGATGAATGACTATCTAGTCTCATTCCTCTTTTATCTGGTGCCGGCCAACGTACTCGCCATTACCATCATCCTTCTGGGCCGTCGTAAAGATGTATACTTCAGCTTTATCGAATACCTTTTGATCTACCTGCCGTGGGCGGGTTTTATTGCTCTGACGCTGGTGATCTTCGGGGGGCTCGATAAGGTCCCGTCGCTGCCCGTTATCAAGGTGTTTCTGATCGTACTGCAGTCTATCGGAGCAGGTGTGATGGGCGGTGCGATACTGATGCCTCGACTGGTGATGAGGGACTCCAAGATGCGACCGCTCGGCATTACGGCAATCAGTGCAACACTGATAACTGTGCTTTATGTGAAATTCAGGATGATGCTCTTTATCATGGTCGAAGGTCTCTCTGCAGCTATTACCTGAGGCCTAGATATGTTTCAGATATTCGACGATCAGTGCACGTTTCTCCGCATCCTTGATGCCGGGGATCTTCATACGGGTTTCAGGGTGGACGCCTGTCGGGCTTTCGATCCAGGCATCGAGTGAAACCTCATTCCACACTTCGACCGGAATTCCCTTGGTTCTAGGGGCTTGGCCAAAGATGCCTTTCAGCGACGGGCCGACCTTGCGCACGGTTTTATCGAAGAAGTGACAGTTGCCGCACTCGGTTCGCGCAATGGCGGCTCCCGGCATCGACTCCAGTTCAATGTTTTTGGCGGTGGAGCCGATGACGCCACCGGAATCCTCCCCACATCCTGCCATTGTTGCAGCAGATAGAATTAGCAGTGCCGGGATAGTAGAGCGTTTCATGGTCAACCTCACCTGTTCGGAAGTGGACGCATGCTACCATATCCGGCATGTATTATTCATCTTCCTGTCGAGTGGCTAATGGCCGTCTGGAATCCCTGTTTGCGTACCCCTGAAAAGCGTCTATAAAAATAGATAGCAGCGAAGGAGGGAGCATGAACCATTCAATCAAATCACATCGTCTGTATGAATAAAACGCACCTATTGATTTCCAGTTGTCACCAAACAGAAGTTCAGTGATCAAGCCGGAAGGGATCATTTTACATGATACAGCCGGAAGGCTGGATAAAGGCAACTGTGTCAGCTGGTTTCTAAAAAAAGAGGCAAGTGCTTCTGCGCATCTAGTGGTGGAACGTGATGGCTCGGTTACCCAGATGGTGCCATTCAATATCAAAGCGTGGCATGCAGGCAGTTCCATTCTGGACGGGCGCAGTGGCTGTAACGGCTTTTCCATCGGCATTGAAATTGTTAATCCAGGAAAGCTAGAAAAAACCGAGGGAGGTTATCGCTCCTGGTTCAAGAAAGTCTATACGGAAGCTGATGGTGATATCCGTGCAGCTTCTTCACGCTATCATGGCGATGGCTATTGGATGGACTATACAGAGGCGCAAATCAACTCTGTTACCGATATCTGCAGCGCGCTAGCGACCAAATACGATATGAACTTTATCGAACCTCACTGGTTTGTCAGTCCGGGAAGGAAGCGGGATACAAACCCGCTATTTCCGCTCGATCACCTTCGAACCTTCGCACTTGGCCGCGGGGATAACGGAGTCGAAAGGGTTGAAAAGAGAGTCGTTGCCACGAGCCTGAATGTACGTGGCGGAGCCGGCATCGGGTTTGAAAAGATGGAGTGGGGGCCTCTCAGAGGGGGGGGCGATAGTTAAAGTGCTTGGTCAGGATGTAGACGAGCAGGGCGGCACCTGGTCGTTTGTTGCACTTGATGAAAATAATGGATGGGTAAGCGACCGCTATCTGGCAGCTGTCTAATTCCTACTGACAGATAATATCCCGGAGCAGGCGGAAGAGGGCACGCGAGGATTTGTGCGGCTTGTTCTCCAGAGCCTCCTTGTTGGCATTGCGCACCAGCTGCCTGATCTGGCCGGAATCGGCCAGCGGGTAGAGACCCATGAACTCGGTAAGGGCATCATGCCCCTCAGAAATCAGGCGATCGCGCCAGCGTTCGGTACGGTGGAAATTTTTGTCCTGCTCACTCTTCTTCGCATCTAGTTCCGCAATGGTTTCCATGAATGATTCGGTTTCGATCTGGCGAAGCAGTTTGACGATGAACTTGAACTGACGCTTTTCGGCGCCATGTTTCATGCTCTGAACATCAATCAGCGCCTGAAAGAGCTCTTTCGGAAGATCCATCTTTTCAAGTGCAACGGCATCCAGCCTGGAGAGGCTTTTGGCCAGATCGTGCAACTCGGCGATTTCACGCTTCTGCTGGGTCTTGTTCAACCGAGCGACGTTTTCGTGTTCCTCATCATAGGTATCGTACATGGGTCGCTAGTGTAGCGAGCCGTTCAGCGAAATACAGAGCGCTCTTTCACAGATCTGCTTACATAAACTGTAGATGGAACTCTTAAACCCTTCCGATGCTGTATCTGTTGTAAAGGACACAATAGTCATTTGGGCAGC
This sequence comes from Mariprofundus ferrinatatus, assembly GCF_002795825.1. Taxonomy (NCBI): domain Bacteria; kingdom Pseudomonadati; phylum Pseudomonadota; class Candidatius Mariprofundia; order Mariprofundales; family Mariprofundaceae; genus Mariprofundus; species Mariprofundus ferrinatatus. Next base: position 728,818 of record NZ_CP018800.1, read on the forward strand.
CATCAGGCCGCCCGAAGGATGAGGGAGGGACATGGAGCCCCGAATCACAAATCTACAGGAGAGTAGATTTGGACGAGCTTGAGCTCGCCCGTCGGGTGAGGGACATGAAGGCCTCGAATCACAAATCTACAGGAGAGTAGATTTGGACGAGCTTGAGTTCGCCCGTCGGGTGAGGGACATGGACGCCCCGAATCAGATATGTTCTCTGGTTTTATGGAAGGTGATATCCGGCCACTGCTCTTCGGTGTAGCTGAGTTTCCATGCACTTGGTGCGAGATAGGCCAGACAACCATCCGCATCCTCGGCGAGTGCCGAGTCGAACAGGCGGATGAACTCGGCCAGCTTCTTCTCATTGTCTGAGGTGATCCAGCGCGCAACCTGGAAGTCTGTGGCGACATAGTCGGCATCCACCTTGTACTCCGCCTTCAGTCTTGCCACGGTTACATCGAACTGCAGTACGCCAACTGCGCCGAGGATATAGTCGCCACCAAGATTGGTCTTGAACACCTGTACTGCGCCCTCTTCGGAAAGCTGAACGAGTCCTTTGTGCAGCTGTTTACGTTTCATCGGATCAATCAGGCGAACACGACGGAACAGCTCAGGCGCAAAGTTCGGAATACCGGTGAACTTCAGAGGTTCCTTTGTGGTGAATGTGTCGCCAATCTTGATCGTGCCGTGGTTATGAATGCCGATAATGTCGCCGGCATAAGCCTCCTCAACATGAGCGCGATCCTGTGACATAAATATTACGGCATTAGGAATCTTCACATCTTTAGCAATGCGGTGATGGCGTACAGCCATACCCTTCTTGAACTTGCCTGAACAGATGCGGAAAAAGGCGATACGGTCGCGGTGGGCGGGATCCATATTGGCCTGAATCTTGAAACAGAAACCGGAGAACTGTTCCTCATCCGGATTTACAGTGCGCTCCATCGCTTCGCGCGGACCCGGATGGGGGGCAAGTTCGCAGAAGGCATCCAGCAACTCTTTAACGCCGAAGTTGTTAACCGCTGAGCCGAAAAACACTGGCGACTGACTTCCAGCCAGGAAGTGCTCGAGATCGAATGGATCTGCGGCACCTTCTAGCAGTTCAATATTCTCGCGCAGTTCCTGGGCCTGATGGCCGAGCAGTTCGTCGAGTTTCGGATCGCTGAGATCTTCGATATGGACCGTTTTGAAATCGCGTGTTTCAGCGCCTGCTGCAAATAGGTTAAGCTCCTTCTTATAGAGGTTGTATACGCCCTTAAACGATTTTCCCATGCCGATCGGCCAGGTCATCGGCGTGCACTCGATCTGCAGCTTCTCCTCAATGTCGGCAAGGATATCGAGTGGTTCCATGCCTTCGCGGTCGAGTTTGTTGATAAAGGTAACGATAGGGGTGTTACGCATACGGCACACCTCCATCAGCTTCTCAGTTTGAGGCTCCACACCTTTGGCTGAATCAATTACCATCATGGCTGAATCGACTGCGGTAAGTACGCGGTAGGTATCTTCAGAGAAGTCCTGATGACCCGGAGTGTCGAGCAGGTTGACTTCGAATTCACGCTTGTCGATTTTGTAGTTGAATTTCATCACCGATGAGGCGACAGAGATACCGCGCTCCTGCTCGATTTTCATCCAGTCGGAGGTGGCGTGCCTGCTTGCTTTGCGTGCTTTCACAGCACCGGCCATCTGAATCGCGCCACCGAACATTAACAGCTTTTCGGTCAGCGTGGTTTTACCGGCATCGGGATGTGAAATGATCCCGAATGTGCGACGTTTCTCGATTTCAGACTGCAAACTCATGTAGACATCTCCTGCAAAGGTCGCGCAGTGTACAGAAGCGGAGGGTGCTTGTGGAATATCTGTTTTCATTAATCTGTAATCGCTGGCGCCTTTGCCCGACTAAGGTGGCATGCGATTGAATATGAAGTTGAGGATCTCCTGATATGGTGAAACGCCTGCTACCTCTGGGGCTGATTGCTGCAGTCGCGGTTCTGTTCATGTTTTTTGATATGGATCGCTTCATAAGCATAGAGGCTCTACGCGAACACAGATCGCAGCTTCTGGATTGGGTTGCTGAACATGATCTTGCTGCACCAATTGCCTATATGGCTGTCTATGTCGCTATCGTTGCCTTCTCCTTGCCTGCGGGGACAGCGATGACGGTAGCGGGCGGTTTTCTGTTCGGTGCCTTTGCCGGAGGAGTATATACGGTTGTTGGAGCAACCATAGGGGCAGTAGCCCTGTTTCTGATTGCCAAAACTTCGCTCGGTGACTATCTGCTGGCCAGAGCGGGAAATGGTGTAAAAAAGATGCAGGCAGGTTTCGCTGAAAATGCCTGGAGCTATATGTTCGTACTGCGTCTGGTGCCGATCTTCCCCTTTTTCCTTGTCAATCTGGTGCCGGCATTCCTTGGTGTGCCTCTGAGAATCTATGTTGTTGCCACCTTCCTGGGAATTATGCCGGCAACCTTTGTCTTTGCTTTGGCCGGATCGGGCTTGGGGAGTGTGCTGGATCAGGGGGGTGAGGTCTCGATTCAGGGCGTGATGACGCTTGAGGTTGTCGCTGCTCTTTTCGGTCTGGCCCTGTTAAGCATGATTCCAGTGATTTATAAACATATTCGCAAACCGGCAAATGGAGAGATTAAGTGAGCAATAAGATCAGTGTGGATATCTGCATCATTGGAGCCGGTTCCGGTGGTTTAAGTGTGGCTGCAGGGGCATCTCAGATGGGGGCAAAGGTGGCGCTCATTGAGAAGGGGGAGATGGGGGGTGACTGCCTGAATTCGGGTTGTGTGCCATCCAAGGCGCTGCTTGCTGCAGCCCATGCAGCCCAAAATATGCGTGATGCAGGCCGGTTTGGCATCCAGACTGTCGAACCTGAGGTGGACTGGAGTGCAGTTCACGGTCACGTGCATGAAGTGATAAAGTCGATTGCTCCGAACGATTCGCAGGAACGCTTTGAGGGGCTTGGCGTGACCGTGGTTCGAGCTGCAGCCAGCTTTATCAATGAACGGACTGTTCTGGCCGGCGATTATGAGGTCCGGGCCAAATACTTCGTGCTGGCGACAGGTTCTTCACCATTCGTGCCGCCTATAGAAGGGCTGGATAAGGTGTCCTATTTCACCAATGAGAATATCTTTGCCAATCGCGATCCGGTCAGACACCTGATCGTGATAGGAGGAGGGCCGATCGGCATTGAGATGGCACAGGCGTATCGGCGCCTGGGTGCCAGGGTGACCGTGATGGAGATGGCGCGACTGTTAATGAAGGATGATCCCGAACTGTCGAAGGTGGTGATCCGGAAGCTGACAGACGAGGGGGTCGAGTTTCATGAAGGGTGCAGAAACCTGAGGCTGGAAAAACAGGACGACGGTGGGATTGCGGCACTTTGTGAAACGGATGCCGGAGCGCAGTGCGTATCTGGTTCGCACCTGCTGATTGCTACGGGGCGCAGGGCTAATGTGAAAGGCCTGAATCTGGACGCGGCAGCTGTTTCATACAGCCCTCACGGCGTTGAAGTGGATACTCGCCTGCGAACAAGCAACAGACGGATATTTGCCATCGGCGATGTTGCAGGCCCTTATCAGTTCACCCACATGGCCGCATATCAGGCCGGTATCGTGATCCGAAATATGCTGTTCAAGCTTCCTGCCAGGGTAAATTACTCATCGGTTCCATGGGTTACCTACAGCGACCCGGAGCTGGCGCATGTCGGAATGAGTGAGGCAGATGCGATTCAGGCAGGTAGGGAGGTTCGCATACTGCGTTGGAGCTTTACGGAGAATGACCGTGCACAGTCTGAGAGGCGGACCGAAGGGTTGATCAAGGTGGTGACTACAGCAAAAGGGGTGATCCTTGGCGCCAGTATCGTTGGCTTGCATGCAGGGGAGTTGATCCAGCCGTGGGTATTGGCCATTACTCAGAAACTGAAGATCGGTGCAATGGCTTCGATGATCGCGCCTTACCCTACGCTTGCGGAGGCAAACAAACGGATTGCCGGCAGTTTTTTCACCGACAGGCTTTTTTCTTCGGCGACAAGGAGGCTGGTCAGGTTATTGTTGAAATTTTGACGCTCCCCCCAAATCCGGTTTGCATGAGCCGAAAATAGTGTTTATGCTCTATGCGTTACGCCAATTCTTGGAGGAGGGAGTGTTCATGAAACGAAATATTCTATTGGTTTCGATGCTGTTTGCCGGCATTTCGACCGCACAGGCGGGTGGATATATGGTCGGTGAGATGGCCACTCGTGCCACCGGTATGGCAAGCGCCTTTACTGCGGTGGCCGATGACGCTTCGGCGGCCTGGCACAATCCGGCCGGGGTGGCCTTTACCGAAGGCAGGCAGCTGATGCTTGGCAGTGCCGTGATCCTTACCAGCAACGATTTTACCAGCAACAGTTCCAACCTGATTCCTGCACCTGCTACATCGGTGAAGGCAAAGGATGGGACCTTCTTTATTCCACATGCCTATTTCACCTACTGGGATGAGGAGTCAAGCCTGGGGGCTTCTCTCAGCATCAATTCCCCTTTTGGATTGGAGACCGATTGGCCCACAACAGGGTTGTTTGCAAGCAAGAATACATTTTCCCGAATTAACATGGTGATGATCAACCCGAGCGTTATTTTCGAGGTTTCAGGTCACCTCTCTTTTGCAGCAGGTGTCGACTATGCCTATGTTAACAAAGTTGATCTCAATAATACCGCACAGCTTCTTAGTGGAGATGGCGATGGCTGGGGCGGCAACGCTTCCATTCTCTATAAAGGAGATAGTTTCAATTTTGGTGTTACATATCGAAGCAGGATTAAGGTCGACATTAAAAATGGGTTGATTACTGGTGGGCCTGCGTTGGCCGGAGTTCTTCCCGCTCTGGTTGGTGCCACAACCACAGGCAATACATCACTTACCCTTCCTGACCAGCTTAATGTTGGGTTTGCATTTATGCCTAACGAGCAGTGGACATTGAGTTTTGATGCTGATTGGGTGAACTGGAAGACCTTCAAGGAGATTCGTATCCAGTATACCCCTTCCCTTCTGTCGACTGTTCTGACTGGTGGTACCAATGTGAATACTCTTCCTGAAAACTGGAAAGCAACTATCGACCTCAGGGCAGGTGCTGAGTGGAAATATCTGCCGAACATGCGCGCACGGTTTGGCTATATCTTCTCTCCTACTCCGATCAAAGATGTTGATTTCTCACCATCAATTCCGGGAAATGACCGTCATATTGTATCAATCGGGCATGGCTACGACTTCACTCCTGAAACAACACTTGATCTCGCATATGCCTATGTTCATATCAACAAGAGAAACCAGACACAGTCAACCGGTGGAACGAATGCTTTGAAGAACGGAACCTATAAAGGTAATGCACATATTCTTATGGCATCAATTAATCACCGTTTCTAATTGGCTGTCATCACCTGCTTTGAAGGGGGCCATAGGCCCCCTTTTTGTTGGGGATGTGTAAGTTTCATGTCTATACTAGTGACAAAGGTTCACATGGTTCGTTAAGCCTTTGGAGGTGAGCATGTTCTGGATTCTGCTTTTGGCCCTGCTTTTCGGATCACTACTTCTGCTGGTGCATACCAGACTCTCCCTCCAGCTATGGCTAGCCCTGCTGGCCGTTTCTGATGTTTTGCTGATGAGCGCCGGCATGAATTATGTGGTTGGTGTTCTGCTTCTTCTTTTGATCGCAGCCATATATCTCATCCTCTGCTTTGACGATACTCGCAGAATGCGGGTGAGCAGGCCGCTGCTCGATTATATCCGCAACGTACTGCCACCTATGTCACAGACTGAACGTGATGCGGTGGAGGCGGGTACGGTCTGGTGGGATGCGGAGCTTTTCCAGGGTAATCCGGACTGGAACATCCTGCTTAGCACACCGAAACCTGAACTCAGTGAAGAGGAACAAGCCTTCCTTGACGGCCCCGTGAACGAACTGTGTGGGATGCTTGATGATTGGCAGATCAATCACGAGTTGCGCGATCTTCCTGCCCATGTCTGGGATTTTATCCGCAGCAACGGCTTCTTTGGAATGATTATTCCGAAAAGCTACGGTGGACTGGAATTTTCCGCCTATGCGCATGGCTGTGTAATCCAGAAAATCGCCAGCCGAAGTGGTGCGGCAGCAGTGACGGTCATGGTGCCCAACTCGCTTGGCCCGGCTGAGCTCCTGCTGGCCTACGGTAGCGATGAGCAGAAAGATTATTATCTGCCGCGTCTTGCCAGCGGTGAGGAAATCCCCTGTTTTGCGTTGACAGGTCCGGATGCCGGCTCTGATGCCGGCTCGATCCCTGACACGGGCATTGTCTGCAAGGTTGAATTTGAAGGGCGGGAGACGCTTGGGCTTAGGCTTAACTGGGAGAAGCGTTATATTACTTTGGGGCCGATTGCCACGGTGCTTGGTCTGGCATTCCACGCTTACGATCCAGAGCACCTGCTGGGCGAAAAGGAGGACCTCGGCATTACCTGTGCATTGGTGCCGGCCAACTTTCCAGGTGTGGAGATTGGCGCCCGGCATGACCCGTTGAATATCGCTTTTCTTAATGGTCCGAATTACGGCAGAGATGTATTTATTCCGCTTGAGTGGGTGATTGGCGGAGAGAAGATGATAGGAAAAGGGTGGCGCATGCTGGTGGAGCGACTCTCCATCGGGCGCGGCATTTCCCTGCCTTCGCTGAGTGCAGCGGCGGGTAAAATGGCGTGTGATACTGCCGGTTCCTATGCCCGCCTGCGCAAGCAGTTCAGGACATCGATCGGCCGCTTTGAGGGGGTGGAGGAGGCGCTGGGCCGGATCGGCGGTATGACCTATATGATGGATGCTACGGTAAGGTTGACCACCTCTGCCCTTGATCAGGGTGAGAAGCCTGCTGTACTGACAGCTATCGCCAAACGCTATCTGACCGAAAGCATGCGCCAGGTCATCAACGATGCGATGGATGTACATGGTGGCCGCGGCATATGTCTCGGTCCATCCAATTATCTGGGACGAACCTACCAGTCGATACCTGTCGCCATTACCGTGGAGGGGGCAAATATCCTGACACGCAATATGATGGTGTTCGGTCAGGGTGCGATGCGATGCCATCCATGGCTGCAGAAAGAGATTGAGGCTGCCTCGGTTGAAGATGGGGATGAGGCGCTTCTCCGGTTCGATGAGGCGCTGATGTCCCACATCAGGTATACCATCTCCAATGCGGCCAGAGCGGCTCTCTACGGCCTGACAGGTGGCTACGCGGCATCTTCACCTGTGTCAGGTGTGACTGCGACCTACTATCGGCAGATTGCCCGGTATAGCGCTGCGATGTCAGCAATGGCCGATCTGGCTCTTTTGACGTTGGGTGGAACTCTGAAACGGAAGGAGTCCATATCCGGGCGTTTTGCCGATGCCATGGCCTATCTCTACCTCGCATCTGCGGTACTTAAACGTTTCGAAGATGAGGGGCGCCAGCAGGGGGATCTGCCGCTGGTTCACTGGTCGTGTCAGTTTTCACTTTATCAGGTGGAGCAGGCACTGGCCGGCGTGATTCGCAATTTCCCGATCAGACTGGCGGCATGGAAGATGCGTGCCTGGGCTTTTCCGCTGGGCATGCATCGCAATCCTCCGAATGATCACCTCACCCATCAGGTGGCGAAGCTTCTGATCGAACCCTCAGGGTCCCGTGAGCGCCTTGTTGCTGGCATCTATAGCCCAGCAGATGAAGAGGATATGACCGGTCGTCTGCACCATGCAATGGCGTTGACCATTCAGGTTGAACCGATTGAGAAACGACTTCATAAAGCAGGTATTATTTATACCCCGGATCACTCCTATAGCGACTGGATCGCGATGCTTGTTAAGGATCAGACTATAAACAGAGAGGAGGGGGACTTGCTCATGGCCGCAAAAGCTGCTGTAAGAAATGCCATCATGGTCGATGATTTCCCGATTGACATGTGGGGAGGTAAGCATGCCAATGAAAAGGAACTGGCTCCGATCTAGTAAAGGCCTCCACTGATTTTCCAGCCCTGAACCGTTCTGGTCAGTTCAATACGTTCGCGCTGAGTGGTCTCACGCCACATGTTGTCAGCTTTGACCTTCAGCCTGTAACTCTGTTCGCAGAGGGCATGCTCATCATCGATCATGTAGATGGTACGATCACTGGAGCCCATCTCCATCGCATCGAATTGAGTGAATAACCTCTTCATTCTGGCTGTGGCCTCAGCTGCGCTCTGGTTCTTGTCTCCGTAGTCTGGATGAAGCAGGCTTTTATAGCTGTTAATATCCTGGCTTCTGATTGCCGCTTCACGGGCATCAAGTGTCTGGTGAATTGCCTGCCTTTCATTGTCACAAGAGCAGAGCAGCAGCAATGCCATCACTAGAGCAGCAGTTATATTGTGGGAATTCAGCAATGTAACGTTCCAGGCTTAGAGATACTCTTTGACCCTGCTGCTCCATTCGCTGTTCGGATAGTTGTGTCTGAGTAAGAGGGCCATCTGGCGTGCATCTTTAAAGAGGCCCATTTCGGCATATGAAGCTGCAAGATAATAGAGCGATTCTTCGATTGCCGAAGTTGTCTGATACTCCTTGATCACCGTCTGGAAACGGTTGGCAGCTGCGACATAGCGCTCGCGATCAAAATAGTATTTACCTACGATCAGTTCGTGCGATGCAATGGTGTCGTACAACTTCTGCAGTCGGGCCTGCCCGTCTTTGGCATATTTGCTTCTCGGGTGCTCACTGATCAGTCTTTTGAAGGCTTCGATGGCAAGCTTATTGTGTGTCGGATCCTTTGATTCCGAGCCCCGCTGTTTATAGTGACTCATGGCCAGCATATATAATGCGTAGTCGACATGTGGATGCTTGGGGTGACGTTCTACGAAGCTCTCGCTCAACATTTCAGACAGGATGAACTCACTGCCTTTATAGGCGGCAAAGATGCGCAGCAGTTCTCCTTTGGCGGCATAGGTACTGTACGGGAAGTTGGCGCTGAACTTCTCAAGTTCGAACGCGGCCATATTATACTCGCCTTTTTCAACTCTCTTTTTCGCAGCTTCATACTGTTTTTCAGCTTCGGTGTACTCAATGTCATCGGAAGCACATCCCGAGAACAGGGCCAGCAGAGGGATAACGGACAGATGGCGGAGAAGGCGGATATTCATAGTTGCGGAGTTTACGGTCTTGAGGGCAGTGCGACAACGGCCAGATGTCTGCCACTGTTTCGTCCATTTCTGCGATAGGAGTAATAGCGCTCAGGATGGCATACGGTACACTCATCAAAGCTCTCAATGTTCTCAGGGTTCAGGCCACTCTGCTTTAGTTGCAGTCGGTTCAGCTCCCTGATATCGGCCCTGATTTCGGAGCTGTGTCGAATACAGGTTGCTGCATCCTCACAGCAATCTGCAAGTTGTTCAGCGGCCTCTTCGCCGATGACAAAGCAGCAATTTCCGATGCATGGTCCCAGCGTAGCAATCATCCTCTCAGGTCTGGCACCGAGTTGTTTCATCGCATCAACTGCCCGTGCGGCAACCGCTGCTGCAGTACCGCGCCAGCCTGCATGAACTGCAGCAATGATACCGGCTTCGGAATCAGCCAGTAGGAGCGGCAGACAGTCTGCAGTCCGCACGCCGAGTGCAGTGCCAGGCCGGGATGCAATCAAAATATCAGCACAAGCATCATGCAGATAACCTGTGCCGGAACAGTTGCAAATGTCTGTGCCATGCACCTGTCTGGCCTGATGCGGAAGCGCAGTGAGTCCGGCTGTTTTCAGAAGGATATCCAGATTCTGATCGATGTTATGATCGGCGTCGCCGATGTCCTTGCCGAAATTAAAACTGTCAAACGGAGCGGGACTTACTCCTCCGGTCCGCCGGGTAAACAGGCCGATAAGGCCATGTCGTTCAAGCAGCTCTGAGCGAAGGAGAGGGGAATCAGCCATAGTTCTGTTTCAAAGCCAGAGAGAGCCGTCGCAGGTCATCCGGCAGTGGTGCGGTAAAATGCAGGGCCTCGTCAGTGATCGGGTGCTTGAATGCAAGAACCTCTGCATGCAGCGCCTGTCTGGTCAGGGAGCAGATCAGACCTCTCGTCGGTTCGGGAATGTTAGAACCAGGATTATAACTGCGGCCATAAACCGGATCGCCAAGAATCGGAAGTTTTTCATGCGAGAGGTGGACGCGAATCTGGTGGGTGCGTCCGGTATGCAGTTGCAGCCTGAGCTGGCTGAACGGGCCGAAAATGTGTTCGACGGTTGCATCAGTAATCGCCTCGCGACCTCCGGTTACCACAGCCATCTTCTGACGTTGTTGCGGATGTCTGCCGACTGGCAGTTCAATTCTTTTCACGCGCCAGCTGGGGTTGCCGCGACACCAGGCAACGTACTGCCTGTCGAGATCATGTGCGGCAAACATTTCAGTCAACCGGCGGTGGCTGATCTCGGTTTTGGCAATCAGAAGGCTTCCAGAGGTGTCTTTATCTAGCCTGTGCACGATTCCCGGCCGCTCTACACCATTAATGCCGGGAAGGTTGGGGCAGTGGTGCAACAGAGCATGCACGAGTGTTCCCTGATCATGACCATGCGACGGATGCACGACCATGCCTGCCGGCTTGTTAATCACCAGCAGATGCTCATCCTCAAAGAGAATGTCGAGGGGGATATCCTCCGCGCTCAGTTCAAGCGGCTTTGTTGGGGGCAGGTCGATAGTGAACTGCTCACCCTCACGGACGCGCCTTGAGGGTTGAGTAAACAGGCAGCCATTACCATCCCGGATGAAGCCATCCTTGAGAAGTTGCTGGATATGATTCCGGCTCAGGCCACTTCCTGAGGCCAGAATCGCATCCGCACGTTTACCATCCTGATCGCTGGTTACGCAGACGAGCAGGGGATGTAAAGGGTCAGCTATGCTCACTCGCTCGGGGCAGCCACCGCGTCGGGTTTGCTCTCCTGCCTGGCTGCTGGATTCTGTTTTTCAGGGTTGGTTGCCACCTCAGATGCTGAGCTGGCGGATTCCTGTTTCTCAGCGCTGGCAGGTGTATCCTGACTGCTTGCAGCAGGTTTCCGCCTTCTTGGCCTGGAGCGTTTTTCCCTGCTCTCCTGACTGTTCTCACCACCTGTTTCAGGAGTTTCGCCGGAGCTGGCGCCCTGGCCTTCAGTCAGGCTCTGGTCCTGAGACTGAGATGAGTCGCCATCTTTACTGGCTGGGCGTCTACGCCTGCGCCTGCGCCTGCGAGGTTTGGCTTCACCGGCTGATTCATCATTTTCACTGGCGACAATATCAGTTGGCTCCGTTCTCTCAGGTCTGGGCTTGCGGGTGCGTTTGCGTTTTGGTTTCTGCGCTTCGCTGCTCTGCTTCTGTTCACTGTCGGAGGCAGCGACCTCGTCACCGTTTCTCTCACTTGAACCACGGCGACGATTCCTGCCGCCACGACTGCGACGTCGTTTCTGGCGCTGCTCTTCCTCTTCCTTGCGACGCTCCTCCTCTTCAGCCTCTCTCTGCAACCTCTCCTTGCGATTGGCCCCGGTGAGTATGTTGAGCAAGGTCTTTAGCGGCCCATCTTTCTTCACTTCAGGTTCAGGTGGAGGAGGTGTTGGGATGCCTACCACAGGTTTTACCGGCTTGAGTTTGCGACCGGAACGTGGTGGCTTGATCTTTTTGCTGGTGTCTTCAAGCACTTCAACCCGCTGCTGGTTGTTTTCAGTCCACTGGCGTTCGATACGGTAGTGCGGGATATCGAGATCCGGCCTGATCTGCAGGGTAATCTGAACCTCATTCACCTCTTCAATACGTGCGATATTTGCCCGCTTGTTGTTCATCAGGTATTCGCCGGTGTCCGATGGCACCTGAACGATAAGGGTCGGTTTTTTACCCTCTTCAGCCCAGTCCTCCATACGGGTGAGCATTTGCAAGGCCATCGATTCGACGGTGCGGATCGAGCCGCGGCCCTGGCAGCGCGGACAAGGTTCGGTGGTCGATTCCCGAACGGAGGGATGCAGGCGCTGACGACTCATTTCGAGCAGACCAAAGCGGGAAATGCGGGCGAACTGAATACGCGCCTTATCACCTTTGCACGCCTTGCGCAGCGTCTCTTCAACCTGTTGGCCATGCTTGCGGCTGGCCATATCGATAAAGTCGATCACGATCAGGCCGCCGATGTCGCGGATGCGTAATTGACGGGCAATCTCTTCTGCCGCCTCCAGATTGATGGCCAGGGCGGTATCATCGATATGCTTGCCTTTGGTGGCACGCGATGAGTTGATGTCAATTGCAGTCAGTGCTTCGGTCGGATCCAGAACAATGGAACCGCCAGAAGGCAGACGGATTTCACGCTCATGGATCTCTTCACACTGTGATTCAACACCATAATGGCGGAACAGTGGTTTTCTGCCGCGATAGAGTTTAACCAGTTTCTCTTTGCCGGGCAGTACGGCGTGAACAAACGCCTTGGTCTGGGTGTAGACCTCATGGTTATCAACCCATATCTCCTGTACATCATCGGAAAAGTGGTCGCGGATGGCACGGGTTGCCAGATCGCCCTCAAGGTAGATCAGGGCAGGGGACGGGGTGGTCTCGCTCTTGATGCGAATCTCATCCCAGAGACGGCGCAGGTAGTTGTAATCGCGCTGCAGTGCTTCAAGGTTCTGATCCTTTCCAGCAGTGCGGATAATCAACCCCATGTTTTCGGGCACTTCCAGCTGGGAGAGGATCTCCTTCATGGAGCGTCGCTCATCATCGGAGAGTTTGCGTGAGATGCCGCCACGTGTGGTGTTTGGGCTGAGGACCAGATAGCGGCCGGCCAGCGAAATCTGGGTGGTCAGCGCTGCACCCTTGTTGCCGCGCTCCTCTTTTACCACTTGAACAAGGATCTCCTGCTTCGGTTGCAGAATGTCCTGAATCGAGAGGTTTCGAGGATTGGCTGATTTATCGACACCCTCTTTCCAGTAGTCGGGGTGAATTTCGCTCAATGAGAGGAAACCCTGACGATTGGATCCGTATTCGACAAAAGCAGCCTGCAGGCTGGCCTCAACCTTGGTGATCTTGCCCTTATAAATGTTGCTTTTGGTCAGTGCTTTGCTTGCTGACTCGATATCCAGTTCATGCAGATATCCGTCCTCAACAATGGCTACGCGACTCTCTTCGTCGTGGTTTGCATTGATGAGCATGAGTTTCTTTGGTGTAGTCACGCCATCTTCCTTTTGGCGTTTGAGAGACTTCTCTGGTTACAGATTGGCAGCAACAGGTCCGCACGAACAGCCCTGCCAAACGGCGGAACAGCCCGCTGTTTTCGGGATGGATTAACCCCTTACAGCTGCAGAGTTGCGGACTATTCAGTCACGTCTTTTTTCGCTCACACCCTCGTTTTGTCGGGGCGGCAAGCAATAAGTCTTTCAAACACTTTCTAGTTACTTATGCAGGCTCAACGTTGGCAAACGATCACATGACATCTTCGCATCTCAGGCAATACGGGTTATAAATTCCCTGCCGTCTACTTCGTCGGAGGCTGGGATTCCCGGGTACAAATCACTACCATTGCCTGTGTGCCGGTGGTTGTCGTGTGATGCAGGAAAACACGGAGCTCACTGCATAGCGATGCGACTCTATAGACCAAAGGCGGTTTGGCAAGAAAAATGCACGAAAACGGTATCTTAACTGTAGACCAAAATGAAGAAGGAAGCCGCCTGGATCGGGTGCTGATTCGCCAGCTTGGTATTTCACATCGCTCATTGATTCTTCGACTGATCCGCAAAGGCAATGTGCGCGTCAACAGGAAGCGTGCAAAACCTGAAACACGCCTTTCATGTGGCGACCAGATCTTTCTACCTGCCAGCCTGCGTGAACCGGAGCAGCAGGATCATGCTGTGGTCCCACTCTCTCTTCTCAGGAAGGCAGAGGCACTGTCCGTGCTTTTCGAGGATGAGTGGCTGCTGGCAGTCAACAAGCCCGCAGGGGTCGTCGTGCACGGCGGTTCCGGTCACGATGCCGGGCTGATAGAAGCGCTCAAGGAGCAGCGCGGGCTGGCTGATCTCAGGCTTGCCCACCGACTTGATCGCGATACCTCCGGAGTACTGCTGTTGGCCAAGAATCTGGAGGCATTGAGAAGGCTTACCGAGTCCTTTCGTGAACGCGATATGCAGAAAACCTATTTCGCCCTTGTGGCTGGCCACCCCTTTGCCCATGCCGGGCGTATGACATCGAAACTAACCAAGGGCGTTGTGCGCGGCGGTGAGCGTATGGTGGTCGATTCGGAAGAGGGCAAAGAGTCCATCACAGACTATCAGGTCATCATGCAGTACAAGAAAAATGGTTTCGACTATTCGATGGTTGCGCTCACCCCTCATAGCGGGCGCACCCATCAATTGCGCGTGCAGATGCAGAATGAAGGGCATTCGATTCTCGGTGACGGTAAATACGGTGAAAGGGAGCAGCTTGCCGCCTATAAATCACTGGGTGGCAAAGGGCTGATGCTGCATGCATGGCGCTTACGTTTGAATCATCCGGTTACAGGCAGGCAGTTCGAACTTCAGGCGCCCTGGCCCAAGAGTTGGTCTCCGCTGCTTGAGAAATAGCTTCAAAGTTCAAAATCGGATGAAATAGGTCTCTGCAGATTCGGCAACCGCGATTTGCATCTGCTATAATAATAGCAGTAGAGGAGGTCTGTTATGAACGCTTCCGACCACCCGAATTCGAATAAAATCCCATCCGCGAAAGCAAATGATTTTGATGGGCCCGGCTCGCCGTATGGCGAGGGCTTTACAAAAACGAAAGACCCGAATGTAACGTACGGAAGGCGGGCCAGTCACCGGATTGGCAGCTGCGTTTCAAAAATGGGCGAGATGTTGCACGGTTGTTTGGATCGTTGTGAGAATAGTGAAGTGGTGAACATCTCTATCGATCGTGGCGGCTGGTTGTTGATCGTACCCTACACTGTCGGTGTTATCCTGTTTCTGGTGGGATGGTTTCTCAGTGCAGAGGCGGTAAGAGTCCTGTGGCTGTTGATTACCGGGTTGATTGCAGTAGTCGGATTTGTCGGACTGGTGATGGTGTACCTGATTATTCGGGATCGCTCCCAAGGTGGGCATGGCAAAGGTTATTAGCAGCAGTTCTTCGCGCAAATATGATGCGACATCTCAGGTGCCGGGGCGCGAGTCGATCTCCATATCTACCAGTTCATAGACAACCACGGCGTTCTGTTTGCCCTTTACCTTTACCTCATCCAGACGTCTTGCCTCGACATGTCCAAAGCCATCTTTTATGCCTGTTCCGTTTTTGTCAGGCAGAAGATGGCTGATTTCTGCCAGGGTGAATTCCGTAACCATCAGGTGTGCATTGTAGTTGCGGGTCAGGGCTTCAACGCGTGCGCCCAGGTTTACTGCGTCACCAATAATCGTGTAATCCATCTTCTTCGACTCGGAGCCGATATTGCCGACCACCACTTCACCGCTGTTCAAACCGATACCAATGTCCAGTTTTTCTCTGCCTTCAGCCTCCCATTTCTCATGCAATTCATAGAGTCGGTGCAGCATATGCAGAGCGCAGTGGGTAGCCAGCTCTGCATGGTTTTTCTGCTCCCCGGGAGCGCCCCAGAAAGCCATGATCTCGTCGCCGACAAACTTATCGAGCGTGCCATTCCAGTGCATGATCACATCGGTCATTTCAGATAGCAGCTCGTTGAGTACCGACACCACCTCCTCCGGGGTATGGTTCTCGGAGAAGGTGGTGAATCCGCGCACATCGGAAAACAGGACAGTTACATTCCTGCGCACGCCACCCAGCTTTGCCATCTCCGGATGTTCAATCATCTCATCGACGACCTTCTCGGTGGTATAACGCGAAAAGATTGAGCGGATCTGCCTTGCCCTGTTCTCCTCGGTGAAAAAGCGGTAGGTGGTTAACGTGGTATACAGGATGCTCAGGGTAAGTGCCGGAACGACAACATGAACCCAGATATTATGAGCCACAAATGCGTACTGTGTGAGGCCAAGGTATATGAGCAGCAGCACTCCGAAGAAGAGGCCGCTTGCGAATGCGCCGAAGTAGGGCACTGTCAAAGCCATCACAAAGGCGAAGAATACGATTGCGACCACATCGAGCAGCGTCGTCCACTCCTCTTTGACCATGTAGTTGAGGCTGAGAATGTTCTCAATCACGGTGGCCTGCTTTTCAACACCGGTAAGTTCGGTAAAGGGCGTGACATGGATGTCACCGGTGCCTAGTGCTGCAGCGCCGATCAGGACAATCTTTCCTTTCAAACTGGAAACAGGGATTTGCCCTTTCAGAATATCGATGGCGGGATAGGTGGGGAAGTTCCCGCGCTCTCCGAGATAGTTGATCAAAATACGACCGGAAACATCGGTCGGCAAATCGATTTTATCTCCGAGAATAATACGGTCGCCGGTGACTACCTTCACATCCTGTTGCCGCAACCCTTTATAAATGCGCACAATTTCAAAACCAAACGAGGGATAGATATCCTCTCCCATCTTGATATAAAGTGCTTCCCAGCGAATGGCGCCGTCCGGATCATACAGGGAATAGACATGCCCGATTGATGCAGAGACTTCTGCCAGCCTCTCAAACGGCGTCAGGGCTGTTTGGGCCACAACCGGCTTGTAGGCCGGACCAGGCTTGGAAAGCATAAAGGCGTACCATGGCATGAATTCCGGGAGGGCAGCTACATGTTCCCTGTTTTCCATCGCCTCGAATACATGCGGGGCAAATGCCAGAACCACATTGCCGGCATTACCGACGGCTTTTACCAGTGCGGCATCAACATCATTGGCCTGCTCCAGTAGCTGCAGTTGCTTCAGGTATTCCTTATTTGCGTCCGGAAGCATCTGATATGCGCTGCTGAGGTTACGGACCGACTCCAGCCCTTTACTCGTTTCAGGTAGTTGATAGAGGTAATCAATGCCGATAACAGCGGGCTCCATGGTCGATAGTTTTTCGACCAGGGTAGCCATGTTGCCGCGCGTCCAGATATTGAGGCCAAGGCTGTCCAGCGTTTTGTCATCGATGGCAACGATCGCGATATCTGCCTCAGCGGATCGCTCACCGCGCAGAAGCGTGCGGATATCAAATGTTTTCGCTTCCAGATAATCGACAAAAATGGGCGGTGTGACTGTTACATATACGGCAGCCGCCACCATGAGTGCGGCAAGCACAAAGTAGGGGGCTTTTTGCTTAACCGGCCGCATCTATCTCAACCCCAATGAGGATAAGGGGCAGGGCAGAATATGCATTGCTGTAATTTCCGGCCATAACTTCATTCCTCAGGGCAGGAGGCACCCCGCTGGTAATACAGAGATCAAAAATCGCGTACAAATGCTACCTTGCCATATGTTCTCTGATACCGATACAGATCAATGTTACACCGATTATCCACATGACCAAGCACGACCCTCGGTGCAAAGCCACCCACGCTTAACGCCAGAGGGGTAATGGCAAGCTCTATCGATTGCTTCTTTTCCTGCCTTTTTTTACCAAAGAAGGGATCAGCCAACGAATAACGGGTTTCCAGGTAATCAAGCATCAACGAGGCATTCAGTTTCAAAGGGAGTTCCGCGGAGACCCCCGCTTTTGCTCCGGATGAGATGAAATTATAAATTTTATCGCGTGCCTTGTTCTGGCCGATGCTTGCTCCTGTATTCCACATGACACCACTCGCAGTCGCCCTGGAGATATCCAGTGTCAGCCAGTGCTGCCAGCCATCGCGGAGCGGGTAATTGGGGTAACGCAGCTGTTTGCTCTCGATGGCGGGGTTCAGGGTCCAGCCACTGATTGTGCGATAGAGGTCAGAGATGCGGAATGCAGCCCCGTCGAACAGGTTGCGACCGCCATAGAATGCACCGTGCCAGCCTGCCTCAAAGGAGGTTGAGTGGCCCGGGCTCCACTGCATGGTCCAGCCGGCAAGCCCCATCAGGTAGGTGAGGTTATACTGGTTGGCAGAAGGGTGGTTCTGGTGTTCCAGGACTCCGCGCAGGCTGAATTGCCGCGACTCACCAAAGCGGTACTGCCCCTGCCAGTTTACACCGATACCTTTGCCGCTCTGCTGCCTTGCTGTGGGGCTTAAGACAAAGCGGCGACCGCCGATGATGACAGCTTCACTTGCCGTAGCCTGGTTAACATTACTGTCGCCCAATATCTCGAATGAGAGGATCTGGCTGAAGGTGAGGCGTTCGATCTGGTTGATAAAGAGCAGCACATTTTTGCGCACCCCTTCTGGCAGGCCAGGTTCACCGAGCACACGTTGGAAGTGGTGCTGTGATGCCTCGGTGTCGCCGACCATGAACAGCGCTCGTGCAAGATCCAGCCGCACGCGCAAAACTGCAGGATCACGCTCCAGCATGGCGCGGTAGAACTTGATGGCGCTGTTCCAGTCACCACGCAGTTCGGCAAGCTTGGCGGCGATAAACAGTGCCTGCATCGGTGGATGCGGAAGCTTTAATAGTTCGTTCACGACAATCGATGCAAGATCGACTCTTCCTTCAACCAGCAGTTGTGTTGCTACCTGTGCAAGCTCTTCAGGCGTAGCCGTTGATTGGGCAGAAGAGGTGACTATCGTTCCCTGCTGCTGACTGAGACTATCTGATTGTTCAGCCATGGCTGCAAAGGGGATGATGATGGCAAGTATCAGCAGAATTCTAACAGCCATATTCTCCTTCCCTTTACCAAACATACGGCCCCTTATCGAGGCCGCATGGATGTAGATTAGGAATGTAATCTATTGCCCAACAAACAGGCCCTGCAAGCGCCCATTGGGGGCAGTTGCTTGTGTTGCGGTAAACGCACCTCCGATATTTTGTGCAGCAGGCCCGAAGAAAGCACCCTTAACCTGTCCGGTATAAGTCGTGTCTTGACTGGTAATTCCCGCGGTAAAGGTGTTGCCGGTAATGGTGCCGGGAGCGCCACCAGTTAGCGAGAAGTTTAAGTTGTTGGCAGGCAGGGCAATATCATATGCGCCTGGTGCAATTTGGGCTCTTGTCGTGGTTCCTGTGGAGTTGAACTGCGTCACCTGATTGGCGCCGAAATTGACAGTAACCTGCAGGTTGGCATTGAACACGAAGTCATGATCAATAGCTGCTGGTGTAGAGTGAATCCAGCCCTGCGCGACCCCGTTATAGGTGGCGGCACCTGCAGGGAGGGCGTTAACTGGCGTCAGGGTTCCCATGGCGCCATAGCCTGCAAGCCAGTTGTTAGCCGTATTGTCGAGTTGCACGCCCCAGTGGAACAGGTCCACATATTGATATCCAGTAATAGCAACATAGGGACCTACCTGGTTAAAGACTATGTCCGAGTTGGCAAGCGGGGCAGTGGTTGCAGGGGTTCCAGCTGCTCCAAGGGTAAGCCTGTTTGGTTCAAGTGGAACCGCCTGATTGAAGGTGTAAGTGAAGGGGCCATTATATGATCCTGCAGGCGCGCCAGCAGGAATGCTGAACGTACCGTTGATTGTGACACTGGTGATGTTGTTGCCTGCATCACGTGTTACTGTGATCTGATGGTTGGCATCGGGGCCTGTTGCCAGCCCGTTGGGGGAAGCTAGTCCACCTGCAGGCAACATGGTGTACCATTGCTGCTGAACGTAAATCGAGCTTTCTGCAGTAACCGTGGGGCCTGCGCCCGGAAGTGCATTGGCAGGAGTCCCTCCGCTTGAGGTGCTCATGCCAACAGTAACGCCTCCAATGGCGAGAATACCTACGGCGGCAGCTGTTTCACCAATAGCAGTCGTTTCCGCTAATACTTCGGCACCAGGTCCCTGGGGCGGAGTTGAATCCCCCGCTGTTGGCATAGTGATCTCTGTCGCCTCAATTAGCTGATCAAGAAGCTTTGGATCGGTAGGGCTTGGCGGAGTCGGGGGCTGCCCCTGGCTGACATCCACGGTTTGTCCGACAGCACACATCTGCGCGCCGGCTACGCCAGGATCGATATTCCTGATCTCTACCTGACCCTGATTGCATACAAATCGTGTGATGTTTCCCATCACGACAGTAAAAAAGTCGGTGCCTCGAACCGCTGCTACTGCCGTCGGGGTCCTCACTTCAAATTGGGTTTCTCCGGCATCGGTATGGTGGACAATTGAGCGCAAGGTGCCACGCAGTACTTTCAGAGAGCCGTTTTTTAACTTGCTCTCATCAAACATGAAGTTGGTGATCTCAATCTGGGAGGAGGATGCGATCCTGAGCACGGTTTCGTCGATAAAAGTAACCTGTGCCCTGGAGCGCTCGAGCGTGGTTACAAGATCGTTGAGTTCAACACCACTGCCTACCTCTGCCTTGACCGGTTCGGATGCTCCCGTCCTGAGATGTTGAACCTCGTTAAGTGTTGCTGAAATTTCACCAACGGCTTCTGAATAAGCTGAAGCGGGCATGGCAAGTATTGAAATGGCAAATGCCAGAGTTATCTGAATCATGGATTGATGGCGATAGAACTTGAACACTCTTTCCTCCTCAAATCAAACCGTATAGCCAACGAGGCGCTTATTAAAATTGAATGACGTGATTCCCTTTCCTCTATCCAGTGCAACTGTACTACTGATGCAGAACAGCCTGCAAGTAGTACTATTTTAGCAGAAAATATCGAAAATTCTATCGGTGCAAACAAAAAGGCCGGCAGTTATCTGCCGGCCTTTTGTGTGAAATGGAGAAGCTGCTTCAGTGCGCCTGCTGAATGCCTGCCAGATACCAGGTTGGGTCTTCCGAGTTCGGAGCATGCTGGAATATCCACACTTCGTTCACTTCGGCGGTCTGATCTTCTACGGTAGCGCCAGTATGATCCATGGTCTGCTCGCGGAGCAGGCCGTTGTAGTTGACGGCCACCCACTCGAGATCGGACTCGATCCAGCTGTCCGCAATCTCCGCATTGAGTGTCGCCACCTCGGTTCGGTTCTCGCTGTTCGGGCTCATATCCCGACCGATGCGCTCGGCAATCTCAGGGGTACAGAACTTGCGAATATCCTCGATATCGCCGGAGTCCCATGCCTTCTGCATGCGTACGTAAATCTCCTTGGCGGCAGTGACGAAGTGCTTCTCATCGAGTTCAGGGCGGAGTGCAGAACCGACCGGTTCGCGCTCCTCCTCATGAAAATCAAATGCTTCCTGAACCGGCTCAACCTCGGGTTCACTTTTGGATTCGGGATAGTTTCTGATTTCCGGTTCACTGTATGCCGATCCGCTCGCATAGGAGGGCTGCCGTCGCGGCCGGGCTCGCCGGCGCAGGAAATAGAGTACCAGAAAGATAATGCCGCCTATGACCACGATATCGAACAGGTTGGCGCCCTCGAATGCGCCGCCGAAGAACATCGCGCCAAGAATGCCGCCAAGCGCCAGGCCGCCAAGCATTCCCATGAAACCGGTTCGTGCTGCGCCGCGCTGGTTTGCCGCTGCAGGCTGTTTTGTCGGTGCAGCCTTCTGCTGTGAAAAACTGTTTGATTTCGGCTGGCTCATGCGCTGCTTTCCAAAACTTGAACCCATACCAAGGCGCTTGGCTTCTGCGATGTCCACGCCAGAAATCATGATGCCGAAGATGGCGATCAAACCCAGTGTCATCAATTTTCTCATCTGTTCTCCTCTTCGTTGCCGTATGCAATCTGAGCAATATGTGCCTGATAGGCGGCCTTGCGCAAGTCGCGATCCTTAATGGCTGCGACGTCGCGTGCAACCCTCCGTTTCTCGGCGAAGCTCAGATGGCGCGCCTTCGGTTTCGGTGCTTTCGGTTTAATACCTGCTCCCGGCTGCATGCGGGTGCTGATTTTGTGAAGGTTGCTGATCTGCGCGAGTTTGTAGCAGGCTTTGCGGATATCATCGCGCAGAAAGCGGATCTGCTGCCCCATGATCGGGTGATCGACGGCAACCCAGAGGCAGTATCCATCATCTGTAATATGCTCAATCTGGATCGGCTCGGTTCGTGTTGCCATCATCGGACCGACGATATCGGGCCATGCTCGGCGAAGTCGCGCCATGCCCATCAGCTTATTCAGCGAATCCTCACCGAGAATATCGGCGATGCCACCGTGAATGCCCTTCAGTCTGGAGCGGGGTCGTTTGCCGCGAAAGCTCAACTATTTAGTCCCCTGATCAACGGCAGTCTCCTCAAAAAGGAAGCTTTTTGCCGCCCAGGATATGGGCATGGATATGATCAATCTCCTGCCCGCCACCTTCGCGAACATTAAGAATGACGCGGTAACCTGCATCCAGCTTCAGTTCTGCAGCGGCGATGTGGCGAACACGATCCATCATCAGTCCGAGCAGGGCAGTATCCTGCTCTGTAGCATCGGCAAGAGAAGCCAGGTGAAATTTGGGGATCACCAGCACATGGGTCGGTGCCTTCGGATGAATATCGTGAAAAGCGAGGAAGTCCTCATCCTCATAGACCATGCTGCAGGGGATCTCGCCGGCAGCGATTTTGCAAAACAGGCAGTCACTCATCATACACTTCCTTGTTGAATCATCTGAACGCTCTGAAATGTAGCAAGGGCGGGTGGATAATCAAAGCAGCCGGAATCAGCCTATTTCTTTACGAACTTTGTGAGGATAACAATAAGCTGGCCATCGACTCGCCCTTCAATCTGCTCGGCGTTATCCTGTACAAGGCGGATATTACGCACTGCCGTACCACGCTTGGCTGTGATGCTGGAGCCCTTTACATCAAGATCCTTGGTCAGGGTTACTGTGTCACCCGCCTCCAGCACTGCACCGTTACTGTCGCGGTGAATAATCTTCTCTTCATCACTCGCACTGCCAGATTCAGCCCAGCTGCGCACCTCATCTTCCAGATACATCATGTCGAGAAGATCCTGCGGCCAGCCTTCGGAACGCAGGCGGGTCAGCATGCGCCACGCCATCACCTGCACGGCTGGCACCTGACTCCACATGGCATCGTTCAGGCAGCGCCAGTGGTTCGCATCGACTGTGTCAGGATTCTCAATCTGTCCACGGCAGGTTTCGCAGATCAGCACACTCTGCTCGGCCGATCCATTTGAGGGGGCAACTTCGTAAATGCCCAGGCTATCCTCAGCACCGCACAGCTCGCATTTTGATTCGCTGCGTGCCAGCAGTTCTTTTTCAACACTCATGTTTATCCCCTTGACCGAGGTGTATCTTTGATGGCTGCGAAGCATGAGGCCACAAATAGTGAAGTCAATTTCTGACCTGTGATGCAGGTTAACTGGAAGGTTACCGTTTATAACGAAGAACCTGTCCGCGCGGCAGAGGTCTTTCGAGATACTCATCGGTATTGATTGGCCTGCTCTGGCTGTGGGAAAATCCATGCTTCACCATCAGTCTGCTGAAGCGTGCATGTTTGCCTCGGCCGGGATCGACTATAATGACTTCACAGTGTGCTCTGGCATGCTGGTTGATGAATTCTGATAACAGTTCGGCATGTTCCTGTTCATATAAAAGATCACTGCCGATAATCAGGTCAAACTCCCCAAGGTCAGTTTTTTCATCAGCCCAGCCGGTGCGCACATACGGGATATCGCTGGCTCTGTTCAGTTCCGTGTTTTCCTGCAGAAAGGAGCCGGCCTCAGGGTGGTAATCGGTAGCTGTGATGTCGGCATCTCTTTGATTCAGGACATGGCTGGAGAGTGCGATACCGCAGCCCACTTCGAGAATGCGTTTGCCATTGATGTCGAAGTCAGCCATGAGGCGGGCGAGCACTTCGCCCGATGGCCAGACAATACCGAACAGAGGCCATGTGGCCGAGGAGATGCCCAACGCTTCTGCCTCACCGTGATCGTCGGAGAACTCCTGATTATCGCGCAGGGTGCGTAGGTGAATATCGACATCGCCGAATTCGATGGTTTGGTAACGTACACGTAGCGAAGACATAAATACCTGCTCAGTCGATAGTTTCGACATACGCAGCATGTGTAACTCAACCGGTTCACTACGCAGAATCGTGAACCCTAGCGGTTCAGGTTAAATTTGCCCAATGGCAGGCCGTTTGCATTGGGATTGTTGGGTTGTAACCGCGTCACTCCCGGCAGGAGGCGAGGAAGGTGATGGCTGTAAGTTTTCAGGAAGCAGGGGCGTTGTTGCGCAGCTTTTTTTCCAGAAAGAAACATCCGAAAGGCAATACGGAGCTGATAAAGGCATAGTTCCAGAAGGATTTTGGCCACTCCTGCTGCCGGCTTACGATCTCAAGCATCGGCAGGAAGGCGAGCCAGAGCACGCCGTGAACAGGACCGGCAATGGCTACCAGGTCGATGTCGTAACCATATTTGGCCGGCATAGCGATAAAAAAGAGGGCAATGAGCGACACCCCTTCTACAAAACTCACGATTCTGAATGTTTTCAACATAAAGCGAACTTTAATATATGCGGATCGATTGTCTAACGGCCGCTTTAGAGTTCGGATGGGTGTTCGCTTAACCAGTGTCTAGCAATATCCTCGCGCCGGCAGATCCAGACATCATCGTGCTGCAGCAGATAGTCTTGAAAGCGCGCCAATGCCATGGCTCTGGCAGGATGACCGCTGATTCTCGGGTGCAGTCCGATGCTCATCATTTTCGGTGCTGTTTCACCCTCCCGCCAGAGCAGATCAAAGCTGTCCTTCAACAGTCTGAAGAAATCCTCGCCTGAGGAAAAACCGTTGGGCTGCAGAAAGCGCATATCGTTGGTGACCAGTGAATAGGGGATCACCAGCTGAGCTGGCGTATCGGTAAGCCAGTAGGGAAGATCGTCGTTATAGGCGTCGGAGAGATAAAGCAGTCCGCCATGTTCGCGTAGCAGCCTGCGCGTATTCTGACTGGTTCTGCCCGTATACCAGCCGACAGGCGACCTGCCGCAGATACGTTCGATGATCCCGAATGTGCGTCGGATATGTTCTCTCTCCTCATCTTCGTGCATGCCATCATAGCTGATCCAGCGGTAACCGTGGCCGGCGATCTCATGACCGCCATCGACCAGCGCTTTACCGATATCCGGATTGAGCTCCAGCGCCTGGCCGACGACAAAGGCGGTCAGCGGAAGTTTGCGCTCTGCAAACAGCCGGAAAATGCGCCAGACTCCGGCACGTGCTCCATATTCATACATACTCTCGACGCTGAAATCCCGCTCACCAATACGCGCAGGCCTGCCGGGCAGCTCATGCAGATAAACCTCGGATTCGTTATCACCATTGAGGATGTTTGATTCCGCACCTTCCTCGATATTGAGCACAAACTGAACGGCGATGCGCGCCTCATCCGGCCAGCGTGGATGCGGGGGGCTGGAGCCGTAGCCAATCAGATCTCGCTGCTGCATCAGCCCAGCTCGAAGGTGGAAACGCCGAAGATTTTTTCATGCGCCAGATCGGGTGCTCCACCCAGATACATGCGAGCGCAGCCAAATACCTCATCCATGGCATGCTTTTCAGCCATTGCGATTGCAGCCGGATTGTTTTCTGGCACATCGAGAAACAGAGGGGCTCCTGCAGAAAAAGCAGAGAGGTGCTGATAGAGCGCTTCGGCGATTTGGGCATTATCGGCAAACAGCGGGCCAATTTTGCAACCTTCGCCGCAGCGACGGATGACGCCATAACCTTGAAGTCGATCATCGCAGCGATAGGCCAGCGCCAGAGATTCGGGCAATGAGACCCATGCACGCAAAAACTCGGGGCGTGGGGCTGGAAAACAGCTGCGGTCGTATGTGAGCAGGTCAGCAAAGGGAATGTTCGCCAGCCGTTCGATGTTGGCATCGGCATCTGCTGCGGTGGTGCCATGCGGTATGTCGGTGCGAAAACGGATGTCGCGGTGGGAGAAGACAAAGCCGCCCTTGGCATAGTAATCCTGCATGTTAAACACACCGTCCATGCCGATAGATGCGCCGGCTTTGAGGCGCCCAAGCAGGCGATTGCGGCGCGCATGCCAGAGCTGGTTGCCGAATCCGTGACCGCGAAATTCGGGCCGGACAATGAAGAAACCCATGAAACCGAATTCGTCGTGATAGGAAGTGATGGCGCCGCCGCCGATCATCTCGCCATCCAGCTCCGCAGCGATATAGGCATCGGGATCAGTAGCCCAGAATGCATCTGCATCGTGCAGGCCGGGATTCCACCCCTCAAGTGCAGCCCAGCAGACCAGTTCATCCACCTCGCTTCGCGTCATATTGCGAATAACAAGATCATTCGACATGGCGGTACCTCCCATGTACAGGAGTTAAAAACAATCTCCGTTTGTGATGACTATAGAAGAGCAGTGGAGAAAAGGGAATGAGCGAGCTTTGTTCAGGCTCTGCCGATCCATATCGTATGCTGCACACCCTTTTTGTCCACGCGGATCGAATGGTCGATGCCGCGCTAATAGAGGTGTATGGCGACACCCTGTTCAGTGGCTTCCTCGAAGCGTCGGAAAGGGATCATGGCTTATCCTGTGAATGGGTCTGATGCAGTGCGTGGAAAGCAACCCTGCACGATGGGTTTTTGTTAACAAGCTCCGGTAAAATCATACTGGCATTTAGGCGACCTCTGTCGGGGGTGGTTGAGGCCATGAACATTCTCTTCGCCTTTGAATCCGTAGCCTGTTTTTGGTAGAATCTTTTGCAGAAAAACCTATCAAGGTATCCCTTGGATTTTGACCTAACAGATTTCACTAAAAGAAGGACATAATGAGTCATCACGAAGTAGACTTTAACTATTACTCTCAGGAAGAGCTGCTCAATGCAGGCTGCTTTGATATGCGCCTGATAATCGAGGTGGTGGAGAAGACCCTGCTCGATTTTGAGAAGGGTTCGATCATGTTCCCGGAAAAGATTGTACAGATTTTCGATGAGCAGACCCAGAATCGCATCAACTGTCTGCCGGCGACGATGCTCGATGAGAAGATCTGCGGTGTGAAGTGGGTATCGGTATTCCCCGAAAATCCGCGCAAGTACGATGTGCAGAATCTCTCGGCGATTTTTGTGCTCTCAGAGATTGAGCGCGGTTTCCCCGTTGCTGTGATGGATGGAACCCTTGCCTCGAACATGCGGGTCGGCGCGGTCGGCGCGGTTGCTGCCAAGTACCTTGCCAGAAAGGATGCCGAGACGATCGGCTTTATCGGAGCCGGAGAGCAGGCAAGAATGCACCTACTGGCGATGAAGGTGGTTCGCCCCTCGCTTAAGTTGTGCCGTGTTTCAGCGTTGACAGCTGCTGAAGAGCAGCTCTTTATCGATCAGATGTCGCCAATCGTACCGGATATGGAGTTTATCGCTGCAAACGGTGATTCCCGCCTGGCGATGGAGGGAGCCGATATTCTGGTCACGGCGACTGGTGCTCAGGCGCCACTTTTGAAAGAAGATTGGGTTAAACCCGGAGCCTTCTACAGTCATGTGGGGGGCTGGGAGGATGAGTATGGCGTGGTTTCTCACGCAGACAAGATTGTCTGCGATGATTGGGAGACGGTGAAACACCGGACGCAGACATTGAGCCGGATGTATAAAGAGGGGTTGCTCAAAGATAGCGATATTCATGCCGATCTGCATGAGCTGGTATCGGGCGACAAGCCGGGGCGCGAGTCGGATGATGAGCGCATCTATTTCGATGCCGTGGGCCTCTCCTTCCTCGATGTCGCCATCGCCCTGACCATGTTCAGGCGCGCAAAAGAGGCGGGCGTTGGGCTATCGCTGGAGCTGCAGCACGAGATGATCTTTGAACATGCCGATATTGCCAGCAAGGTACGTCTGTAGTCAGGGCGTGTAACGATGTCCTCACCATTCCGTCGTCTGGATGAGTCAGACGCTCGCTGCATCGAGATTCAGGTCGATGGTCGAAGCGTGCGTGCCCGAGAAGGTGAGTCGGTGGCTGCTGCTCTTCTTGCCGCAGGGCTGCGTGATTTTCGCACCACCCCCATTTCGGGCGCACCCCGTGCCCCTTACTGCATGATGGGGGTCTGCTTTGAGTGCCTGGTGGAGATCAATGGTGTGCCCAATCGCCAATCCTGCCGCATTCCCGTAGAGAAGGGGATGCAGATTCGCCGTCAGCATGGCACAGGTCAGGACTACCGCTAATGGAGCATCATGAACTGATTGTCATCGGAGGCGGTCCCGCAGGGCTTGCTGCTGCAACCGCTGCTGCAGAAACGGGTGTTCAGTGCCTGCTCCTTGATGAACAGGGCACGCCCGGCGGGCAGATCTACCGCGCGGTGGAGACGATTCCTGAAGAGCGTGCCAGGCTGCTCGGTCCCGATTATATCTATGGGCGCAAACTGGTGGATCGCTTTAATGCCAGCAGTGCAACCTATCTTCCCGGCACCTCGCTCTGGAGTCTCAACAGCCGGAGGGAGATAGGTATCCTGCGTGACGGCCAGGCCTCGTTGATGCGAGCTGATCGCATCATCATCGCAAGCGGTGCGATGGAGCGGCCGGTTCCGTTCCCGGGCTGGACACTGCCGGGTGTGATGACGGCAGGGGCGGGACAGATACTGCTTAAATCTTCCGGTGTGGTACCGAAAGACGGGGTGGTACTGGCCGGTGTCGGGCCTCTGCTGCTACTGCTTGGCTGGCAGTATCTTCATGCCGGTGTACCCATTCGCGGGATTCTGGATCTGTCGCCGTATGGCAATATCTGGCGCTCTCTTCCCCATCTGCCGGGCGCACTGATGGCGCATCACTACATCCTGAAAGGGCTGCGTTACCAGATGCAGCTGAAGATGGCCGGGGTGAAGTTCTATGGTGGGGTGAGTGAATTTCATGCGGTTGGCGGCGATGTGCTGGAGGCGGTTGAGTTTACCCATCGCAGAGGCCGCAAACGCATTGAGACCGAACTGCTGCTAAGCCACTTCGGTGTGATTCCGGACAGTCATCTCAGCCGCTGTGCCGGATGCGAACACTACTGGGATCACAGCCAGCTCTGCTGGCGACCTGTGACCGACGAGTGGGATAACAGTTCGATCGAGGGCATTGCTATTGTCGGTGACGGATCCGGTATCGGTGGTGCGGTTGCTGCGCGACATGCCGGTCGCATTGCCGGTTTTGAGGCTGCGCGCGCCCTCGGTTATATCGACACAAAGCAGAGGAATGAGGCGGCCGGTAAAGATCAGCGCTGGATGCACGATGACCTGCGTGTGCGCCCCTTTCTGGAGGCGCGTTTCCACCCTCCGGCCGAGCTGTTGAGTGGCCCCCCTGATGAAACCCTGGTCTGCCGCTGTGAAGAGGTGAGGGCAGGTGAGGTGCGCAGGGCCATGCATGCAGGCCACAGGGATGCCAATCAGGTGAAGTTTCTGACCCGCTGCGGCATGGGGCCATGTCAGGGGCGCCAGTGTGACAATGCCGTCAGCCAGCTTGTCGCCCGTGAACTGGGTGATGAGAAGATGATCTCCGGCGGTTATCGCATCCGTCCGCCGATTCGCCCGCTGACGATCGAGCAGCTTGCCGGACTGGATGTGGGGGATGCATCTCAATGAAAGCGGATGTCATCATTATCGGCGGCGGCCTGCAGGGGCTATCGACCGCACTGCATCTGGGGCGTCGTGGCGTCAAATCGATCGTGCTCGAAAAAGAGAGTCCCGGTCGCCACGCCTCCGGTGTGAATGCCGGCGGCCTGCGCCAGCTCAATCGCCACATGGCCGAGATTCCGCTGACGGTTGAGGCGGCCAGGATGTGGAAAAACATCCGCGAGCTTGTCGATGGCGACTGCGATGTGGTGCTCAGAGGGCAGGTCAGGGTTGCCGAGTCTGATGTGCAGCTTAAGAAGCTGCAGGCGCGCGTGGATATGCTCAGGGCGCAGGGCTACGAGCATGAGCAGATCATCGATCAAGAGACGCTCTACAGGCTTGTGCCGCGGCTGGTGGAGGGGTGTGTCGGCGCGCTCTACAATCCCGATGACGGCTCGGCCCGTCCTTTCCATGCTGCCACCGCCTTTCGTCATAAGGCGATCGCACTCGGAGCAGAGATCCGCAGCGGCGTCGAGGTGCTCGGCATCGAAGAGGGGGGCGATGGCTGGAGGGTCGAAACCAGTCAGGGATCGTTCACTGCTGCAAATGTGGCGAACTGTGCCGGTGCATGGGCCAACCGTTTTGCATCCATGCTTGGCGAGCCCGTGCCGTTAAAACCGCAGGCACCGACGTTGATGGTGACAGAGCGGCTGCCCCATTTCCTCGATCTGACGGTAGGGGCAGAGGGTTATCAGCTCTCCTTCAAGCAGATGCAGAACGGTACGGTGATCATCGGCGGTGCCCATCTGGCGAAGCTCGATTTTGAGCAGGAGAAGAGTGTCATTGATTTCGCCACGCTGAAAACCAGCGCCCAGACCGTGACCCGCTTCTTCCCCCATATGGCGCAGGTTCGCATTGTGCGTACATGGGCGGGCATCGAAGGGTTTATGGCCGACGGTATTCCGGTGATCGGCAAAAGTGCCAAGGCGGCAGGTATCTTTCACGCCTTCGGTTTCTCTGCACACGGATTCCAGCTCTCGCCTGTCGTGGGGCGCATCATGAGCGAGCTGATCCTCGACGGCAAAACCGATCTGCCGATCGAGCCGTTCGATATCCGGCGCTTTCAGAAAACTGAATAAAATTGATGGCTTTGAAAAAGACATCATCGAACCCATGGATGGGTGAGCAAATCAGATACTTCAAGAGATGTATCTGATTTGTAAGGAAAGTGAAAACCGCGCTTTTCGCTTTCCGTAGAGTAAAAAGATCAGGATGGACTTTTTACGGATCAATAAAGCTAAGGTGAAGAACAATGATTGAACGCTTGGAAACAAAACAGCGCATGAGCAGGGTCGTTAAACACAACGGCACGATCTATCTCTGCGGTCAGGTCTGCAAGGATGCCGAGCAGGGGATCAGGGAGCAGACCCAGACGATGCTCGATAAGGTCGATGAGCTGCTGATAAAGGCGGGCAGCGACAGGAGGCATATCCTCTCTGCAACGATCTATATCAAGGATATGAAGTACTTCGCCGAGATGAACGAGGTGTGGGACAACTGGGTGCCGGAGGGAGATGCCCCAGCCCGCGCCTGTGTTACCGCCAACATGGCACGCGAAGCGCTGCTGGTGGAAATCTCAGTCATCGCTGCTGAAATTGTTTGACGGGCTCTGGCTATTTACCCATCAAAGCCTCCAGCTCTTTAGCAAAGCCCAGGCCTGCCTCCGTGTAGATGTTGAAAGTAAGGTCGACACCCACAGCTTTCAGAGCATCTTCCTCATCCCTGAACTTTGTCGTGGCAGCGATGCGACCCTGGTATCCCATCTCTTTAAGTCGCATTGCAGCACTCATATTGGCTTTTTGTGACGGCAGGGTCAGTAATACCCATTCAAGTTCGTCGAGCAGCTCAGGAGCACGTGTCCAGAAATCGGGGTTGGTCGCATCGCCGCTGACAACATTTTTCCCCTCTGCAGCGTGTTTTATCGCCTTATCCTGCTCAATCTCCACGCCGACCAGAGTGGCAGCGTAGTCCGGCTCTAATACGTTGTAGGCAGCCGTACCCATGCGCCCCATGCCGAACACCACCACCTTAATGCCACGTAATGCCAGGTTCTCTTCACCGGGAAGGCGCTCTGAGCGTTCGAACCGTTTAAGCCAGGGGCACCATCTCTGGTAGAGGCTGTCCCGGACATTCACCAGCGGAGCTGAAACGATAAATGAGATCGACATGACAACAGCAAAGACAGCCAGCCACTCTTTTGGCAACCATCCTGCAGAGGCAGCTATAGCACCGACAATCAGGCCGAACTCGCTGTAGTTCGCAAGGTTGAATGAAGCGCGCAATGCGGTGCCGGATCTGAGGCGGAACAGGTTAAAGAGTCCGAAATAGATCGCAGTTTTCAGTGGCAGGATCAGGATGAACAGCAATGCAATGAGCACTTCGCTCCAGCCCGGAAGTGCAGTCATGCCTACGCTGAGGAAGAAGCCCACCAGGAACAGCTCCTTGAGACCAAGCAGGGCTTTCGAAAGCTCATTGGCCTTGGCGTGGTTGGCAAGCAGCATTCCGAATACCAGTGCCCCGACATCCGCCTTGATACCGACCAGTTCAAAGATATCCGCGCCGACCAGTGCCATAGCAATACCAAACAGAATAAGCAGTTCACCATGGCCGACTCTGTCGAGGATTCTGAAGATCAGGAAGCGCAGGGGAATCAGCCCAATCAATGCCAGCGCCCATATCGTAGGCAACTTGCCCATTGAGGCGGCAATAAACACGACGGCTGCAATGTCCTGCACCACCAACAGGCCAATAGCGATTTGCCCGTGCCTGGCATTCGTTGCACCCGTTTCATCAAGAATCTTCACCGCAAACACGGTGCTGGAGAAAGAGACGGCGAAGCCGATAAGCAGGGCCGTAGCCATATCAACACCGGAAATAAGCGGCAGGGCGGTATAGGAGAGCAGTACGATGATGGTGGCGACCAGAATCGTGATCAGGCCCATGTGTAGTGTAGCCACCCCCCATATCTCGGGTCTTATTAATGACTTTATCTTGAGCTTCAGGCCGATAGAGAAGAGAAGCAGTGTGATGCCGAGGTCGGCCATGACTTTAAGGAATTCACCACCTTCGGCTCCCAGGGCATTGAGCAGAAATCCTGCTGCCAGAAAGCCAACCATCGGTGGCAGCCCTATCCTGCTGATCACCAGGCCGCACAGGAAAGCGGTCGCTATCCAGAGCGGGTCACTGTAATGAATGGAGAGGAGGATTTGCGATTCCATACTCTATCGTGGACTCTTTAGTTTCAGCTGTAAACGTTATGTTGGAACATGCTTACCATAGGAGTCGCGATCCATATCGATGATTTCGACGGTTGCGACTGCGACCGGAAGAGTCAGAGGTTCAAGCCCTGCAAGAATCACCTCGGAGAGCTGTTTTTTGTTATCTGCATCCCGGCCCGATTTTATGCGTGCCTGAATATGGATATAGGGATCGCTTCCGCCTGCGTTGGTGAAATGCCTGAAAGAATAGGCGCGTGTTTTAACCTGATCGGCTTTAAACAGGCCACTCGCTGCAATGGATTGATGCATCGTTTGCAGAACGAGATCCACTGACTTGTCATCAACAACTCCTTCCGGGTATTCAACAGTTATATGCGGCATTGATTTTTCCTCAATTCAGTTTGTAAAAAAGTATCCTGTCACGTTTTCTCTAGCATTTTCTATTTTCAGAAAGTGTTAGTGATTGATAAGTCAGTATGCTTTAACCCCAAATTTCAGGAGCATTCGAGGTAGAACGTCATCAAGGTTTTGGACATCCTGATCCTGAAGTTCGATAAGGTTGAACCCGTATTTCTTGTATATCTCAATTTTCTCTTTTTTTCGATTTAAGTACTTTGAGTCATTTTCATAACCCCAATACTCAATATAGACCTTTCCAGTCGGGATATAGAAGTCGCAATAAACATTCTCTTCTACTGGTAGCTTTCTTTCGTAGGCGTGAACGATTTCTGCCATATATAACCAGTTGTCTATCAACATTTCAGCTTTTGACCTGACAAAGTGGCCATCGGTTGCACGCTGTTTGGCTTCAAACTTCTCTCGAAATTCAACCTTCTTGGCAGGTGACATTTCTGATTCACCTTTTACTTCCTGAATAGAGTCGAGAAAAGGTTTCTTAGAGATGATGGTTTCTGGCCAGCGAACAAATGGAATGCCGGATTTGAGGTCTTCATCCTGAATGCCACCCTGTTTAATACCCTGTTCGGTAATTTTCCAACCTTTCAGATATTTGGTGATCCAGCCGAGTTCGGAGAAGATGGAGTTTATTTTGTTGGCTGTAAGGCCATACATGGTGCCCAGAGCTTTGGCAGTTAATCGGGTATCTTTCTGAATTTCTATCGTTGGGGCTGAAGCCATGGAAGAGGGCCATGCGATATAACGTCCATACTTCTTACTATCTACATATTGTCCGCCAATTTTTTCCCCTAATGAGGTAAGAATCCATTGGTCATCGCTTTTCTCAAGAAGACCATCTTTAAGAAACTTACTAAATAACTCTTTCGAAGGAATCCCGATCTGTTTTGCCAGCGCAGATGTTGAACGAAGCTTGATTTCTGACATTAGAAACCCCTTTCGGTCTATTTTCTTGATGCCTTTTCGTCGTGGCCGGAGACGCCGAAGCGGCGGGCCAGTTCATTGAGAACATCGTCCGGACTTAAGCCTTTCTGGGCCAGCATCACCATGCTGTGAAACCAGAGGTCGGCGGTTTCGTAGATGATGTTATCGCGATCATCATTTTTAGCGGCGATGATCGTCTCCACCGCCTCTTCACCGATCTTCTCCAGCATCTTGTCCGGTTTGGCGTAGAGCGATGCCACATAGGAGGCGTCGGGCGATTCGGATTTGCGTGCCTCAAGAATGGCTGCCAGTTCTTTCAGGATATCGTTACTCATTTCAGGGGCTCCTCGTTGATCGCCCACTCTCCATCCTCAGCCTTCTTATAGAAGCAGGACTTGCGGTTGGTGTGGCAGGCGGGGCCGGTCTGCTCGATGATGAGCAGCATCGTGTCGCCATCGCAGTCGAGGAACATGTCGATCACCTTCTGCACATGACCGGAGGACTCACCCTTCATCCACTGCTTCTGGCGCGAACGGGAGTAGTAGTGGGCGAAGCCGGTCTCAATCGTCTGATTGACCGCCTCCGCGTTCATCCACGCCATCATCAGCACACGCCCTGTAGCTGCATCCTGTGCAATGGCGGGAACAAGCCCCGCATCATTAAATTTGATGGCGTCGAGTAGGCTCATGCGGTCAGCTTCGCGAGAGCACGGCCTGCTGCGGCGATGGTGTTTTCCACATCCTCATCGGTGTGGGCAGCGGACATGAATGCTGCCTCGTATTGCGATGGGGCAAGGTAAACTCCCTCATCAAGCATGGCATTGAAGAACTTGCCGAAGAAGGCGAGGTCACAGTGGTTGCTTACATCCGAGCAGCATGTGACCGCATCCAGTTCGGTAAAGAAGACGGTGAACATGGCTCCGACCTGATTGGCAACTGCAGAGACGCCTGCAGCTTTGCATCCCTCAAGCAGCCCCTCAACCAGACGCGTGGTCTTGCGCTCCAGCTCTTCGTAGAAGCCCGGCGCACGCAGGCGTGAAAGGGTTTCAAGACCTGCACGCATCGCCAGTGGATTGCCGGAGAGGGTGCCCGCCTGATAGACCGGTCCATCCGGTGAAATCTTACGCATAATCTCTTCGCGACCGCCGTAGGCGCCGACCGGCAGACCGCCGCCGATAATTTTACCGAGGCAGGTGAGATCTGGCATGATGCCGAAACGCTCCTGAGCTCCGCCGGCGCCGACACGGAAACCGCACATCACCTCATCAAAAATAAGCAGAGCCCCCTCGGCATCGCAGATATCGCGCAGCTGCTGCAGGAAGCCGTTATCGTTGAGCAGCATTACGCCGGTATTGCCAGGTACGGGCTCGACAATAATGCAGGCGATCTCGCCCTTGTTCTCGGCGAAGAGGTTTTTCACCGCATCGATATCGTTGAACGGGGCGGTGAGTGTCAGCTTGGCGTAATCGGCAGGTACACCGGCAGAGTCAGGTTCGCCGAAAGTGGCAGCGCCTGAACCGGCTTTGACAAGGAAGCCGTCGGCATGGCCGTGATAACCGCCGTCGAACTTGATGAACTTGTCACGACCGGTGTATCCGCGCGCCAGCCGCAGGGCACTCATGGTTGCCTCCGAACCGGAGTTGACGAAGCGGACCACCTCGATCGAGGGGACCATGTCGATGACCAGCTGTGCCAGATCGATCTCCAGTTCACACGGCGCGCCGAAGCTCATGCCGAGGGCTGCGGTCTCCTGGACGCCTTTGACTACATCCGGATGGGTGTGACCAAGAATCATCGGTCCCCATGAACCGACATAATCGATGTACTGGTTGCCATCAACATCCCAGACATATGCACCCTCTGCGCGGGCAAAAAACCGTGGCGTGCCGCCAACCGATTTAAATGCGCGCACCGGCGAGTTGACGCCGCCAGGCAACAGTTTGCGCGCCTGCTCAAAATCTTTTTGCGACCGGGTGATGATAGACATGAGAAATCCTTGGTTATAAATGTGCCGAGACGTTAGAAAGCGGGCTTAGTTATGTCAATGTTAGGGGTGTTTTTGCTATATCGAATTGCAGTTGTTGCTTCGCAATTCAAGCCTCACGCTCTTGGCAGGCGAGGCTTAACTTATGCGCGGCTGGTAGAGACTCCTGAAGGTGTTATGATCACAGCCCTTGCGATACTATTCTTGCTTTGAGGACAGGATGACCACGAACAGTAGTGAAGATCTGAAACAGCGTTTAACAGAAATGGTGGACTCTATGCCTGCATTTCCTGAAAGCGTGTGCAGGATTATAGAGATAACCAGCGATATCAACTGCTCCCCCAAGGAGCTGGTGAAGGTGGTTGAACGCGATCCGGTGATGACCATGAAAATTCTCAAGATGGTGAATTCGGCATTTTTTGCTCTCGCCCGCAATGTTTCATCGGTTCAGCATGCTCTGGTCTATCTTGGTTTGAATACGATCAAGAATCTGGCTGTCAGTATTGCCACGATTGAGTCTCTGCCGAGACAGAGCATCCCTGAACTCAAAATGTCGGATTTCCTGGTGCATTCACTCGCTACTGCGTCAGTCGCCCAGTGGCTTGCCAAAAACCAACTTAACATCCGTGATGCTTCGGATCACTTTGTCGGCGGCCTGCTGCATGATTTTGGCAAAGCGGTATTTATCCAGTTTGAACCTGCTACCTACGGTAAACTTATACTTGAAGCGAAAGCGATGAACCTACCCCTGGCGCAAGTTGAAATGGAGCATCTGGGTGTTTCAAGTGCGGAAGTAGGGGCGTTGCTTGCCGAGAAGTGGCAACTGCCTGAGCAATTGGTGAATTGCATCAGAACACAGCTTGAGTGCAATAAGGAGTCATCCGATCTGGTATTGACCGTGGCGGCAGCAAACACCGTGGTGAAGGCGATGCACCTTGGTGATAACGGCGACCCCTACATTGGTGGCTTTTCCGACGTGATGAGCAGCCGTCTGGGATGTAACCTTGAAGATGTGGTGGCGCAGATGCAGGGGCTGCCAGATGAAGTGAACAGGCTTCTCAGCATGGTGCGCGGATGAAGGTCACCTTCTGGGGCGTGCGCGGTTCAATCCCGTCTCCGGGGCCCAAGACGGTTCGGTATGGTGGCAATACGACCTGTATCGAAGTCAGAACCGATGATGGCCAGCTGATTATTCTCGATGCCGGAACCGGCATATTTCCGCTGTCGCAGACCTTGTTTAGCGAGTTCCCGCTGCACGCCCACATTTTCAATACCCATCCTCACTGGGATCATATCCAGGGCCTGCCATTTTTTATTCCGCTGTTTGTACCGAACAATCGTGCAACCATTTATGGGGCTTATGATCCGATCACCCAGAACAGCATTGAAGAGATACTCAGGGTCCAGCTTCAGTACCGGTTTTTTCCGATCCGCGAATGTGAACTCAATGCAAAAATTGATTATGTATCGCTGAGAGAGAGTGAGAAGGCCACCATCGGTGAGGTGTCTATCACCCCGGTACTTCTGAACCATCCGGTGGTCAACTTCGGCTACAGGATCGATTGCCGCGGAAAGTCTCTGTTCTTCACTGGTGATTTCGAAAGCCCTTACAACATCTATGATCCGGAAGATGATGAGTTCGAGATGTATCAATCTCTTCTGGATCAGAAAGAGGCCCAGGTTCTTGAACAGATTCACGGTGTGGATCTGCTGATTGCCGACTCATCTTACACCGAGGCGGAGTACCCGGCCAAGAAAGGGTGGGGGCACGGTACCTTCCAGAGCTGTATGAAGCTGGCAGAGAAAGCAGAGGCAAAACAACTGATCCTGACCCACCACGAACCAACGCGCAGTGATGACGCACTGGAAGCGGCTTTTCAGGAAGCCATGGAGAACTATACTGCTGATGTGCCGGAGATCGCGCTGGCGAGAGAGGGGTTATCCCTCGAATGGTAGAGGCATTTATCCGGGCATAGCCAAAATAGAGAGGCCCTCTGCCTGTAGCAGAGGGCCTCTTGCTTTATGACATTGAAGGCGGAGAGGAGGTCACCATCTCCATGTCACGATGGAATCTTATGCTGCGAGCAATTCGACACGATTAATCGTCCCACTCTTCCCACTCATCCCATTCGTCCTGATTACGTTTCTTCTTCTGCTTCAGCGCAAAGCGCTGGCTGTGTTTTAGTTTGTCGAAATTTGGAGCTTCGCTCTTTTCCCAGATTGAGTAATCAAACGCTTGATGACCCATATATGCTTCTCTCCTGACATGACGTCACTGAATATCTAGGCGGCTATTACAACCGCAAGCGAATTCTTGAGGGGATTGAATCGGTGAGTAAATCAATAATATTTGATTAGGATGATCGAAATGATTGGATGAAAACAACGAACCGGTCTGCATAGCAGCCCGGTCGTTTTCAGCGGGGTTCTCTATGGTCAGTCAATGGAGATCGA
Source organism: Mariprofundus ferrinatatus (assembly GCF_002795825.1). NCBI lineage: Bacteria > Pseudomonadati > Pseudomonadota > Candidatius Mariprofundia > Mariprofundales > Mariprofundaceae > Mariprofundus > Mariprofundus ferrinatatus. The sequence continues at coordinate 767,157 of NZ_CP018800.1, forward strand.
GCGTGCTTTGGCACTCTCTCGTTTTGGCAGGCGTACCTCCAGCACGCCGTTGTTCATCGAAGCCTGAAAGTTTAAGGGGTAAATATATTATTTAGATAGCGGGAAGCAGCGGTCGCAGGAAATAGACTACAGTCGTCACAACGACAATCATGATCAGATTCAGGCGGATGCCTGCCCTGACCATGGCATGCATCGGTACCAGCCCTGATCCGAAGATAATGGCATTTGGCGGGGTGGCCACCGGCAACATGAAGGCGCAGGAAGCGCCAATAGTGGCCACAAGCATTACCGACATTGCATCAAGGCCGTTGGCAAGACTGGCCGCAGCAAGAATCGGCAGCATCACCTGCGTGGTTGCGGTGTTACTGGTGATCTCGGTCAGGAAGATGATAACCACTGCAACAGCCAGCATCATCAGTGGAAGGGGTACGCTTTTGAGGAACTCCAGCTGTTCACCAATCCAGAAAGAGAGACCGGATTGCTGCATGCCAAAGGCGAGAGCAAAGCCGCCGCCGAAGAGCAATACAATATCCCAGGGTAGCTTGGAGAAGGCTTCACGGCCGAGAATCGGCTGATTGTCTTCGCTGCGAAAGAGAAAAAGCAGCGAAGCCATGAAGATGGCAACGGTACCGTCATCCACACCTTTGTAGGGGAGGAGGGAGGCCCAGCCGGGGATATCAAGCCCTTCGCTCTGTATACCTGAACGGGTCATCCAGAGCAGTGCGGTAGTGGTCAACACCCAGGCGACCAGTTTCTCTTCCCGACGGCTGGGGCCCAGTGCCGTCAGCGCCTTTTTTAACTGACTCCCATCCGATCCTTTCCATGGCAGCTTGGCGAGTTGCGGTCCAAGCACGATAAACAGGACCACAAGCCCTGCAATCATCATCGGAATACCGACCATCATCCACTCGAGGAAGGAGGGGACGGCATTGGGAAGACTGATGCGCATATTCTCGAGAAAAACCAGATTGGGGGGTGAGCCGACAGGTGTGCCCATGCCGCCGATATTGGCGGAGTAAGCGATAATCAGCAGGAAGGTGGCAGCCATGGGTCCGACCTCCTCGGCATCGTGCTCCTCCATCAACCGTTTCAGCAGCGGCAAGGCGATGGTTACCATCAGCATGGCTGTGGCGGTATTGGATATCCACATCGAAAGAAATGCCGTTGCCCCGGCAAAACCCATGGCCAGTTGCAGAGGACTGGCATGCAGGCGGCTGAGCATATTCAGGGCGATGCGTTTATGCAGGCCGCAGTTCTCCATCGCCTGGGCAATCAGGAAGCCGCCGATAAAGAGAAAGATGATACTGTTGATGTAGCGTGGGGCGATCTCCTTACCCGTTGCTATACCGAGCAGGGGGAAGGCGATCAGCGGGATCAGTGCGGTCAGTCCCAGCGGAACACATTCGGATATCCACCAGATTGCCATCCAGAGTGCGACAGCCAGCATGGCAGCGGCAGCTGGGTGGTCTGTGATATCGACCAACAGAAGGCAGGCTGTTGCGACTGCAGGGCCGGTGAAAAGGGCGATGATTTTAGTGTTGATACTCAACGCATTTCCATGTTCAGGTTACTGTTTCTGGCAAGCACCGTTTCATACATGAGAAGAGCATAGAAGGTGGAGGGTTTTGCGTCCACCGCCGATTCGGCGCGCTTCTCTCAGGATCAGCTATCCAGAATAAATGTAACCGGACCATCATTGGTGAGTGTTATCTGCATATCGGCACCGAAGTGGCCGGTTTGCAGGGAGGGGAAGCGACCGGATAAGAGTTCCGCCAGTTCCAGAAACAGCCGTTCGCCTTCAGAAGGCTCTGCTGCAGTAGAGAATCCGGCCCGGGTACCCTTTTTGGTATCGGCGGCAACGGTGAAGTTGGGGACGAGCAGAATGTCGCCGCCAATATCATGGAGGCTCAGATTCATACGCCCATCCGTGTCGGGGAAAATCCGGTAACCGGTGAGCCGTTCCGCCATGCGCCGGACCGAAGTCTGGTTATCCGTTTTTTCCACACCAACAAGTGCGACAACACCTCTGCCGATTTTTTTCGCTTTGGTGTTATCGGTCACAAGCATTGCACTGCTGACCCGTTGTATGATTGCACGCATGAGTTCCCCCAAATGTCCCCTGGCGCCCTCCATTGCCTCTGCATTCTGCGGGGCGTCAGTAGCCAAGCTGTTCAGAGCCAGAACGATACTGAGCCTGCTCTTCAGTTGTATGCTCTGGTTGAATCCGGCTTATGCAGCTGAGCATGCAGTCATCCTGCTCTACCACCATGTTGCAGATGATACACCCGCAGTAACCAGTGTTAACCCGGCCGAGTTTGCCGGACACCTTGAATACCTTGAGCGTAACGGCTTTCATGTGCTACCCCTTAATGAGTTGCTCCATAAGCTTGCCGGCGGCAGTGCTCTTCCTGAGAAGAGTGTCGCCATCACCTTCGATGACGGATATCGCTCAGTCTTTAAAAATGCAGTTCCTCTGCTTAAGAAGCGGGGCTGGCCATTTGCCGTATTCGTGAACCCCACGGCCATTGACCGTGGTTACGGCGCTTACATGAACTGGGATGAGCTCAGGAAGGTCAGGTCAATGGGTGGGGAGATACTCAATCATACGGGTAGCCATGATCACCTCATCCGCAGGCGTGAAGGTGAAGCGTCAGGGGAATGGGAGAAACGGGTAACTGCCGACATCATTTCGGCGCAACGGCGTATCGAGGATGAAACCGGCCCTGCGGAGAAGATTCTTGCCTATCCCTATGGTGAGTTCTCGCTCTCGCTGAAGAGGCTTGTAGGCGAACTCGGGTATGTCGGTCTGGCGCAGCAGTCCGGTGCGCTATCCGCCACGTATGACAGCACTGCGGTGCCGCGTTTCCCGATCATGGGGAAATATGCCGGCAGCCAGTGCTTCTCTGAGCGCGTTAATGCGAGGCCCTTGCCGGTTACGATACTTCGCGGCGCGGACAATGTGCTCGCAGCTGACCAGCGCAGGCCACTGCTGCGGGCACGGATAGGTGAGGGCGGTTTTGACGCTGATTCGATTCGCTGCTACCGCTCATCCGGTGAACCGCTGAATATCAAGTGGGTCAACAGACAGATGCGGGAGTTTGAGATCATGAGTGCTGCAGACCTTGCAGGTGGGCGCAGCAAGTACAGCTGTACGGCACAGGCGCTCGACAACCCTCGCAGCTATTACTGGTACAGCCATCTCTGGATTATCCCGAAAAAGGACGGCAGTTGGCCGAAGGAGTAGTGTTCCGCACTGAATTGCCTCGCCAAACTCAAGTGTAACACTTAAATTTCACTGATGGGTAAAAGCAATCGCAAGGCGATCTATTCGTGGGCGTTATACGACTGGGCCAACTCGGCTTATACCACGACGGTGATGGCCGGCTTTTTCCCCATCTTTTTCAAACAGTACTGGGCGCATGATCTGACCGCCAACGAGTCCACCTTCTGGCTTGGCGTGGCCAATGCTGTTGCTGGACTTGTCATTGCATTGCTGGCGCCTGTGCTCGGTGCCATGGCTGACCAGGGCGGTTTGAAAAAACAGATGATGCTCTCCTTTACCTCGCTTGCCGTGGTGATGACGGCTGCCCTTTTTCTGGTTGCCGAGGGCCAGTGGCTGATGGCAGTACTGGTCTATCTTTTCGGTGCTATCGCCTTCTCCGGCGCCAATGTCTTTTACGATGCCCTGATTGTAGATGTTGCCGAGCATCATGAACTGGATCGGGTTTCCGCTCTCGGTTACGGACTCGGATATATCGGTGGCGGCATCCTGTTTGCCGTCAATGTGCTGATGACACTGCATCCGGAGTGGTTTTTTCTTGCTGACAAGGCCGAGGCGGTACGCTGGTCGTTTCTCTCAGTGGCGCTCTGGTGGGCCCTGTTTACGTTGCCCGTGGCGTTTTTCGTGCATGAAGCAGGTGGCAGCGGCCGCATGGGGCTGGTGGCATCGGCCAGAGCCGGTTTTCATCAGCTCAGTGATACCATCCATCATCTGCGCTCGCTGAAACAGGTATGGCTCTTCCTGATCGCCTATTTTCTCTATATCGATGGCGTTAATACGGTGGCCCACATGGCCGTCGATTACGGCCTCTCCCTCGGGTTTGAAGCCGATGTGCTGATTGCTGCACTTCTGCTGACCCAGTTTATCGCCTTTCCATCAGCCATTGCTGCTGGCTGGCTGGGTGAGAGGTTTGGTGCCAAGCGGGTGATTATTGCCAGCATCGCCGTCTATGCTATTGCCTGTATCTGGAGCTCGACGATGCAGAATGCCAATGACTTCTACTGGCTGGCTGCCGCCATCGGCCTGGTGATGGGCGGGATTCAGGCGTTATCACGCTCGATGTATGCACGTATCATTCCGAGGAAACAGGCGACTGAGTTCTTTGGTTTCTTCAATATGCTGGGCAAATTTGCCACGGTGTTTGGGCCCCTGTTGATGGGTGTTGCCAGCGTGGTGTCAGGGAGTGCGCGCTTCTCAATTCTTGTGATCGTTGCCCTGTTTGCGGCAGGTGCTATCGTACTCTACTATGTAGATGAACATCGTCAGGAGGTGAAATCATGACAACAGTTGTACTGGTGGTTCTTGGGGTCATCGTATTCCTCATTCTCTATATTGTGTTGGTTTATAACCGGCTGGTGAAGCTGAAAAACCGTTTCAAGAACGCATTTGCTCAGATTGATGTGCAGCTTAAACGGCGCTACGACCTGATCCCCAATCTGGTAGAGACGGCCAAGGCCTATCTGAAGCATGAGCATGAGACGCTGAAAGAGGTGATCGAGGCAAGGAATCAGGCGCTGGCTGCGATGAAAGGGGCGGAGCGTAATCCTGGCGATGCAGCGGCCATGAAATCATTGATGGGTGCAGAGGCGGCTGTTGGTGGCGCACTGCTGCATCTCAATGCGGTCATGGAGAACTATCCTGATCTGAAAGCCGATCAGACCATGGCGCAGCTCTCCGAGGAATTGACCAGCACGGAGAACAAGGTCTCCTTTGCGCGACAGGCCTATAACGACGAGGTGATGGTTTATAATACCCAGCGTGAAACCTTCCCCGATGTGATATTTGCTCCCTTCTTCGGGTTCGGAGAGGCCGCTCTCTGGCTTATCGAAGCCAAAGAAGAGAAACAGGCTCCGAAGGTAAGCTTTTCATAACCACTGCAGGTATATCAGTTGGATGAATCTCGTTGCTTGCCTGAAGTGGGCAGTCAGGGCAGGAGGAGTGAAGTTTGGGGATGCCAAATGAACAACGACTAATGCTGGCTGTATGCCTTAGGCGAACCACCGCTCCGGAGTATTCCATCCTGTGAAGGATTTCTTTGGCCAGCAGGAACAAGCCCGCCGCAACTCCGCGCGGCTGGTTGTGCTGTTTGTCTCTGCAGTTACGCTGATCGTATTTGCTGTATATCTGGCCGTCACAGCTGGGCTCTTTCTCAGCCAGATGTTCCTCACCCAGCAGAATGGCTGGCTTATTCGCGACTTCTGGGATATCGGACGTTTCATCTGGGTAGTCGGGATCACAGTTCTGGTGGTGGCAGCAGGCAGCCTCTATCGAACTCATCAGCTAAGACAGGGGGGCGGAGCGGCAGTAGCAGAGATGCTGGGAGCAAGCCGGGTACCCTCTGCGACCGACGATCCGCTTCTCAGGCGCCTCTCCAATGTGGTGGAGGAGATGGCCATTGCAGCAGGCCTTCCTGTTCCTCCCGTTTACCTGTTGCCGCAGCCCGGCATTAACGCCTTTGCTGCAGGGTTTGGTCGCTCCGATGCCGTGATTGCGGTGACCTCGGGCGCTGTCGAATTGCTCAGCCGCGATGAGTTGCAGGGAGTGATCGCGCATGAGTTCAGCCATATCCTCAATGGCGATACACGCCTGAAGATGAGTCTGATGGGGCTTCTATTCGGCATTACCCTGATCTCCGATGCCGGCATCATGCTGATGACGGCAAAACACTCGACACGCCATTACGGGCGCGATCGCGGCAGTCATCCGGCTATCATTGTGGTCGGATTCCTGATCTTTCTCGTCGGCACGATCGGCGCGGTCTTCGCCGACATGATCAAGCGGGCGGTTTCCCGCCAGCGTGAGTTTCTTGCCGATGCCGCTGCGGTACAGTTCACCCGTAATCCGGCCGGTATTGCGGGTGCCTTGAAGGTGATCGGCGGTTTCAAGGGAGGATCCCGCATCAACCATGCTGCCACTCAGCAGGCCAGCCACTTCTTTTTCGGCAATGCGGTAAAATCATGGGAGGGTAAAGATTGGTGGGCCACACATCCGCCGCTTGCAGAGCGTATCAAAAGGCTCGACCCTTCTTTTTCCGGCGAATTCAAGGCGGTCGATGCAACTGCACGAAGCAGCGCGATCATGCAGGAGGCGGTTGCCGCATTCAGTGGCAGTGAAGTGCCGAAGAGTGATGTTATCTCGGTCAAACAGGTGGTGAGTGCCATCGGCCAGCCCGATGCGGTGTCGCTTATGCAGGGAATGGGGCTGCTTGAGCGCATCCCCGAACGGCTGCGCAGGTTCGCGCACGACCCGTTCACCGCCCGGGCAATCGTTTACGGCCTGCTGCTCGACCGCGAGAAGCTGGTTCGCAGCAACCAGTTGAAATCGCTAGAAGGGGAGGCCGATGCCGGCGTGATGCGCGAGCTTCTTGATCTGCATCCACTGATCTCCGGCCTTGATCCGGAGCTGAGGATTCCACTGCTGGAGCTGCTGCTTCCGGCGCTGAAATCGCTTTCGCATCCGCAGTATCGCCAGTTCAGGAGGTGTACGGCCCTGCTGATCAAGGCGGACAAACAGCTCTCCGTATTTGAATATATGCTGCACAGGATGCTGGTGCGCCATCTGCACCCCGCCTTTGCCAAAGTGGAACCGGTATCCGTTCATTTCGATGTGGCTTCTGAAATTGCCGGGGAGGCCGGCCAGATTGTTTCCATGCTGATCCGGCAGGGGCAGCACGAAAAGCCGGAAGAGGTGTTTACACATGCCATGTCGCATCTGTTGGCCTGGCAGACCGATATTCATCCCTCTCTGGAGCTGTCCAACCTCTCTCTGCTTGACCGTGCTTTGAGCAAGGCGGAAAGGGCAACTCCGGATATCAAACGTCGGCTGGTACAGGCCTGTGTGGCAGCCGTGCTGGCCGATGGCGAGGTGAGGGTCAGTGAGTTCGAGTTGTTACGTGCGATCTGCGATGCTCTGGGTTGCCCGATGCCGCAATTTCATCTGTCAGGCTTGCCGTGAGAGGCCGCCTGGTCGGAGTTGTAGAACGTGATATGAATCAATGTTTTGTAATCTGTATCTCACTACAGTGGTGATTGATTATCCCACTCCTTACTTGGGAGAATTAGTGAATATATAGCCATATGGGAAGGATACGAAATGATTCATGAAATTGTGGATTTGATGCAGGCCATTCCGATGTTCGATAAAACAGCCGGTTCACAGCTTAATGTGATTGCGGCACATATGAATATTCTCAAGCTTGAGGAGAAAGAGCAGCTCTTTTCAGAAGGCGAGAAAAGTGACTACATGTGTTTTGTGGTCTCCGGTAAGCTTGAGGTGATTAAAAGGGCCGATAGCGGAAAACCAGTAACGGTGTCTACGCTAACCCGTGGCAGAAGTATCGGTGAAATGGCACTTCTTGATACCTACCCGCGTTCGGCCACAGTCATCGCTAAAACCCCATGTACCCTGCTTATTATTTCCCGTGAGAAATTTGACAATATTCTTGAACAGTATCCAGCTGTAGGCATCTCATTCCTGAAGGGTGTTTCAGAGATGTTGAGTCTGCAATTGCGCAAGGCATCAGGTTTGCTCGCTGATGCCTCCTGAGTCGCAGTAGCCCTTCTGTTTCCACCCGGCCAAGAAGGTTTGTCGTAAGTTTTAAGCATCACCGCCTATGACAGGTCGGATAGAGTGCCTGGATCTGAAGTTAAATATTATCTTTGATCTTTTTTGCGCACTCAGGGCACATGCCATGTGATAGCTTGGCATCAGTATGTCCATCAAAGTAGGTGGTAAGCTTAACCCACTCACCACTCTCATCCTTGATTTTTTTGCTACACCATGCACAAAGTGGAACGATGCCGCTTATTGTTTTAATCGTAGCTATGGCATTTTGCAGTTCATGGTTGCGCACTTCCAGATTGTGAATAACAGGTTCAGTTATTCGTTGAAAAAACCAGGCGCCGATGGCAACAAGCAGCAGGGTGGCAAGAACGGCCCATGTTGCGGCCTCAATAAATGGCTTTCGAATCTCCGCCATGTCAATCTTGGCCACAATGCCAAGGTTTAGGAGCGATACCGGTTCGTAAGCTGCCATTACCGTTTCACCACGATAATCGGGTCCGATGATGGTACCCGATTCTCCTCTCAGGGCTCTGCGCATCGGCTCCGCGTCTCTTGCGCTGATAGGGACGGGCTTAGGGCGGTTAAGGTCAAAATGGCGATGGTTCAGCAGGAATACGATCTGGTCGCCCTCCTGCGTTGCGAGCGTAAACTCACCGGTTTCACCGAAGCCCTGAAATTGTGCATGGGCATCCCTGATCTGGCTCAGTGTTGCTTCATAAGCAGTTTTAAATGCGCTCGATGAGGCGTACAGCCTGTCAAATTTTGCCACCGCCTCTATCAGGCGAGCCTGACTCTGCGCGGTATCAACAAGTCTTGCGCGCTCTTCCTGGAGCGCTGTTGAGTAGAGAATGAAAATCGTTAAAGAGGCTACTACCATGGCCACGCAGGCCATGATTACAACGAGAAGCCTTAAACGAGCTTCTGGTTGTTTAATACCAACCGGCTCATCCACCAGCTGCTCAGAGGTGTTGAATGGGGTGGCTTCATCCATGAATTGAGACCTCCTTCCAATGTGTCTGTTTTATGACAATAGATGAAAAGCGATCACAATACTATATCTTCTGCACTTTTTACTGCAGATGAACAGGTCAGGGGGTTTCATCTGGAGCTGTTTCAACATGGCATGTCGATTTCTCTTATAAAAGAGCCTGAAAACAAAAAAGGCGAGCCATAAGGCCCGCCTTTTTTCGCGAAGATAAATCTTCTTACTTGTAGTAGCCGATCATCTGTTCCAGAGACTTCGGAGTGATCTTGTCGGCATGGCCGGCAGCACCGAAAGCAACGTAACGGTCAACACAGATCTGCTTCATTGCATCCTTGGCAACCTTGTAGAACTTGCGTGGATCGAAGTTCGAAGGATTCTCTGCCAGATGACGACGAATCGAACCGGTAGAGGCCATACGCAGGTCGGTATCGATATTAACCTTACGAACACCATGCTTGATGCCTTCCACGATCTCTTCAACAGGCACACCATAAGTTACGCCCATTTCACCGCCGAACTCGTTGATCACAGCCAGCCAGTCCTGTGGTACGGAAGACGAACCGTGCATCACAAGGTGAGTGTTAGGAATGCGGGCATGAATCTTCTTCACGGTATCAATGGAGAGGATGTCGCCTGTTGGCGGCTTGGTGAATTTGTAAGCGCCGTGAGAGGTGCCGATGGCGATAGCCAGTGCATCAACGCCGGTCTTCTCAACGAAGTCCGCCGCTTCTTCCGGGTCAGTCAGCAGGGAGGAGTGATCCAGAACGCCTTCTGCACCGTGGCCGTCTTCCTCGCCCATCATGCCGGTCTCCAGAGAGCCCAGGCAGCCCAGCTCGCCTTCAACAGACACGCCGCCAGCATGCGCCATGTCGACGACGGTCTTGGTGACGTTGACGTTGTACTCATATGAAGATGGGGTTTTGCAGTCAGCCATCAGTGAGCCGTCCATCATCACGGATGAGAAGCCGGACTGGATAGAGCGCAGGCATACTGCGGGCTCGGAGCCATGGTCCTGATGCATACATACCGGAATATGCGGATACTGCTCGATGGCCGCCATGATCAGGTGGCGCAGGAATGGTTCGCCGGCGTAGTTACGTGCGCCTGCAGAACCCTGCATGATGACCGGAGAGTTGGTCTCGTCGGCCGCTTCCATGATGGCCTGTACCTGCTCCAGGTTGTTTACATTGAATGCCGGCATGCCGTAGCCATTTTCGGCTGCGTGATCCAGCAGTTGTCGCATTGAAATGAGTGCCATTTCTTCCTCCTTATGTTTTAAGCGGGCATTTGGCCCAATGAATCAATTACAAGATTAACCTATATGCTGACTCTTAAGAGTCGTTTAATCAATCAACTTCAGTTGTTGAAGACCTCGCCAACGCGAACGATCTTCATCGTGTTGGTGCCGCCGGCTTTGCCCATCGGAGTTCCGAGCGTGACAATGACAAGATCATCATTCTCAACCAGTTCATCATGCAGCATCATGGCCATGATATCGCGGGTTGCCTGTGGCGCGTCCTTCTCTCCGTAATCGGAACTGACCGGTTTCGGAATCACGTTTCTGAACAGGGTAACGCGACCAGCAGTACTGCCAAGCGGTGTGAGCGCATAGATCGGAACCCGGGTCAGGTGGCGTGACATGTAAAGCACAGTATTGCCACTCTGGGTAAATGAAGCGATTGCAGTGATAGGAAGCATGTGGGATGTCTCCATCGCCTGACGGGCAATGCATTCGTCCACGGAGTGCGGTGGAAAGCGCGGATCGCGAGTCGAGGAGGAGGGGAGTACTTTCTGCTTCTCTGTTTCGATACAGGTGCGATGCATCGCTTTAACCGCTTCCACCGGATATTTACCAGCAGCAGTTTCGCCGGAGAGCATGATTGCATCGGTGCCATCCAGTACCGCATTGGCCACATCGTTCACTTCTGCACGAGTTGGGATCGGGTTTTCACACATCGATTCCATCATCTGGGTCGCTACGATCACCGGTGTGTTGTGTTTTGGCGCTTCACGCATAATGCGCTTCTGTACCGGAGGTACGGATGCATCACCAATTTCAACTCCGAGATCGCCACGTGCAACCATGACCGCATCCGACTCTTCCAGAATGCTTTCAAGGTTTTCCACAGCTTCAGCACGCTCAACCTTGGCTACGAGACCGGCATTGCATCCCTCTGCACGAACCAGTGACCGCGCATAAGCCATATCAGCACCGTCACGAGGGAAGGAGATAGCGATATAGTCCACGCCGATAGCACAGGCTGTTTTGATATCTTCCTTATCCTTATCGGTCAGTGCAGCAGCAGAAAGTCCGCCACCGGCACGATTAATGCCCTTGTTGTTGGAGAGGACACCGCCTACAACGACAGTACAGCGGATCTCCTGGCCAACCACTTCATCGACATCCATGACAATAAGGCCGTCGTTCAACAGCAGGCGAGCACCCGGTTCAACATCACCAACCAACTCCTTATAGGTAATGCCTACGCGTTCGTCATCACCCTCATTGAGATCCAGTGCACCATCGATAATGTACTTCTGGCCAACAGTCAGAGTGGTTTTGCCGTTCTTGTACTTGCCAATTCGGATCTTGGGACCCTGCATATCAGCAAGGATGCCGACACATACGCCATTGTTCTTGGCCGCGGTCCGCACCATTTCTGCACGGTTCCTGTGATCATCAGCAGTGCCGTGCGAAAAGTTAAGGCGCACGACATTAACGCCGGCTTTAACCAGCTGGTCCAGTACCTCCGGAGATTCGGAGGCCGGACCGAGTGTTGCTACAATTTTAGTTCTACGGAATTCAGTCACTTAGGCTGCACGCTCCTCTAGCATGGTAACGGCAGGAAGTGCCTTGCCTTCGAGGAACTCAAGGAATGCACCGCCACCGGTGGAGATGTAGGAGACTTTGTCTGCAATGTCGTACTTGTCTACTGCCGCCAATGTGTCGCCGCCACCTGCAATTGAGAAGCCTTTGGATTCAGCAATCGCCAAAGAGATTGTCTTGGTGCCTTCGCCGAACTGGTCGAACTCGAATACGCCTACAGGGCCGTTCCAAACAATGGTGCCGGCATTACGGATGATTTCGGCAAGCGCTTCAGCGGAGTCAGGTCCGATATCGAAGATCATGTCATCATCAAGGCACTCGTTTGCTGCTTTAAGGGTTGCTTCAGCAGTAGGAGAAAACTCTTTCGCACAAACGATGTCTGTCGGTACAGGAATGCTACCGCCATTGGCTTCAGCAGCTGCAGTCAAACGCTTGCATGTGTCAATAAGATCAGGCTCATAGAGCGACTTGCCAACAGGCAGGCCGGCAGCCGCAATGAATGTGTTGGCGATTCCGCCACCCACAACGAGCTGGTCAACCTTTGTAGAGAGGGACTCAAGTACGGTCAGCTTGGTGGAGACTTTGGAGCCGCCCACGATGGCAACCATTGGGCGTGCTGGGTTGTCCAGTGCTTTACCAAGTGCTTCCAGTTCTCCAGCCAGCAGTGGTCCTGCACAGGCAACAGGGGCATAAACACCGGCACCGTGGGTAGAAGCCTGAGCGCGGTGTGCGGTGCCGAAGGCGTCCATCACGTAGATGTCGCAAAGGGCTGCATACTTCTTGGAGAGCTCTTCATTGTTTTTGCCTTCACCGACATTGAAGCGCACGTTTTCAAGCAGTACGACTTCGCCATCGGCAACATCGAAGCCACCGTCGAGGTAGTCACGGATCAGGCGGACAGGCTTACCAAGAAGTCCTGCGAGATGGTCGGCAACAGGCTGCAGAGAATTTTCTTCACTGAACTCGCCTTCAACAGGACGGCCAACATGCGACATCAGCATCACTTTGGCGCCGGCATTGGCAGCGTGGGTGATGGTTGGCATGGAAGCGCGGATACGGGCATCGGAAGTTACTTTTCCATCTTTGATCGGGACATTAAGGTCTTCGCGGATCAGGACGCGTTTGCCGGCAAGATCAAGGTCGGTCATTTTAATTACAGACATTCTCTACTCCTTCAGATAAATAGATCACACACTTGCCAAAAGTGATGACAAGGCTGTGACATTAGATTGAACAACAACGTGTGAACGTTTGTCGCTGCCTGCTTGCTTCCACCATCAGATGGCAAACAGGCAATGACAAACGTGGGAGCCGAAGCTCCCACGTAAGGTTGATCTTAGTTGTTCGCTACGTGGCGGACAAAGCGCATCATGTTGGCGGTATAGCCATACTCGTTGTCGTACCAAGCAACCAGCTTCACGAAAGTGCCGTCAAGTGCGATACCGGCGCCCGCATCGAAGATCGATGAGAACCCGCAACCGCGGAAGTCGGTGGAAACCACTTTCTCGTCGGTGTAGCCGAGGGTGTCGCCGATTCCAGGTGTCTCGGAGGCCTCTTTTACAGCTGCACAGATCTCTGCATATGAAGCATCGGAGTTGAGCTCGCAGGTGAGGTCAACAACGGATACGTCAGATGTAGGAACACGGAACGCCATGCCGGTCAGCTTGCCGTTAAGGTCAGGCAGTACAACACCAACCGCCTTGGCAGCACCGGTGGAGGACGGGATGATGTTCTCGAGGATGCCGCGGCCACCGCGCCAGTCTTTCATGGAAGGGCCGTCAACAGTCTTCTGGGTTGCAGTTGCAGCATGAACGGTGGTCATCAGGCCACGCTTGATGCCGAACTTGTCGTTGATCACTTTAGCAAGCGGAGCCAGGCAGTTGGTGGTGCAGGAGGCTGCAGAGATGATTGCCTGACCAGCGTACTCTTCATGGTTTACACCATATACGAACATCGGGGTTGCATCTTTGGAAGGTGCGGACTGAACAACCTTCTTGGCACCTGCATCAATGTGTGCCTGGCAGGACTCTTCGGTCAGGAAGAAGCCGGTGCACTCAAGAATAACGTCAGCGCCAATCTCATCCCATTTCAGGTCTGCAGGGTTACGCTCAGCAGTAATGCGGATGGTTTTGCCGTCAACAACGAGGTTGCCGTCAACTACAGATACATCACCGTCGAAATTGCCGTGAACTGAATCATATTTCAGCATATATGCAAGGTAGTCTGGATCGAGCAGGTCGTTAATGCCCACAATCTCCATGTCGGTGAACTCTTTGGCTACAGCGCGGAATGCCATGCGGCCAATGCGGCCGAAGCCATTAATACCAATTTTAATTGTCATATTATCTTCTCCTCTCCGTATTGTTTAACTTAAGCTACTTCATTCACTGCTGCGATAACTGCTTCAGTGGTAATGCCGAACATCTTGAACAGTTCACCGGCAGGAGCCGATTCACCGAAGGTGTCGATACCGACTACCTTGCCGTTCAGGCCAACATACTTGGCCCAGAAGCCAGTAACACCTGCTTCAACCGCAACACGTGCAGTCACGGATGATGGCAGTACTGACTCTTTGTACGCGGCATCCTGTTTGTCGAAGGCGTTGGTCGATGGCATGGAAACCACGCGAACGTTCTTGTCAGATGCGGCGGCAGCTTCCATCGCCAGTGAAACTTCAGAACCGGTTGCAATGATGATCACATCTGGTGTGCCATCACTATCTTTCAGGATATAACCACCGCGCTCAATCAGTTTGATCTGCTCGGAAGAGCGGTTCTGGTGCGGCAGGTTCTGACGTGAGAATATCAGTGAGGTCGGGCCGGTCTGGTTCTTGATCGCAACCTTCCATGATACAGCAGATTCAACTGCATCGCATGGACGCCATACATCCATGTTCGGAATCATGCGCAGGGTTGCAGTCTGCTCAACCGGCTGGTGGGTCGGTCCGTCTTCACCAAGGCCGATGGAGTCATGGGTGAATACTTCAATGTGACGTACCTTCATGAGGGCTGCCATGCGCAGTGCGTTACGTGCGTACTCTGAGAACATAAGGAAGGTTGCACCGTAAGGAACAAAACCACCGTGCAGTGCGACACCATTGATCATTGCAGCCATGCCGAACTCACGTACACCGTAGTTTACGTAGTTGCCAGCAGGATCTTTAACGACTGGCTTGGCACCGGACCAGAGGGTCAGGTTGGAGCCGGCCAGGTCGGCGGAGCCGCCCAGGAATTCAGGTGTGATCTTGGCCAGGCCTTCGATGGCGTTCTGTGAAGCCTTGCGAGATGCGATGGTTTCACCTTTTGCAGCCACTTCAGCAATGAATGCATCAGCGCCTGCGTCCCAATCGGCAGAGAGCTCATTGTTGATGCGGCGAGTGAATTCAGCTGCTTCTGCAGGGTATTCAGCAGCGTATGCAGCGAAGCGGGCATCCCAATCAGCTTCTGCAGCAGCGCCTGCATCTTTGTTGTCCCAGCCGGCGTATACATCATCAGGGATTTCGAAAGGCTCGTACTCCCAGCCCAGCTCCTTGCGAACCAGAGCGATCTCATCGTGACCGAGAGCTGCGCCGTGGCAGTCATGCGTGCCAGCCATGTTCGGGGAACCGAAACCGATGACGGTCTTGCAGCAGATCATGGTTGGTTTGCCGGTTTCAGCCTTGGCGGTTTCAATCGCCTGCTTGATCTCTTCAGCGTCATGGCCATCTACACCGCGGATAACCTGCCAGCCGTATGCTTCAAAGCGGCCCGGGGTATCATCAGAGAACCAGCCTTCAACATGGCCATCAATAGAGATGCCGTTGTCATCCCAGAAAGCGATCAATTTGCCCAGGCCCAGTGTGCCGGCCAGTGAGCAGGCTTCGTGGGAGATGCCTTCCATCAGGCAGCCATCGCCGAGGAATACGTAAGTGTTGTGATCAACGATGGTGTGGCCAGGCTTGTTGAACTGTGCTGCCAGTGTCTTTTCGGCAAGTGCCATACCTACACCGTTGGTGATACCCTGGCCCAGTGGCCCGGTTGTGGTTTCAACGCCCGGAGCATATCCGTATTCCGGGTGACCCGGAGTGCGTGAGTGCAGCTGACGAAACTGTTTCAGATCATCCATACCCAGATCGTAGCCGGTCAGGTGGAGCAGGGAGTAGATCAGCATAGAGCCGTGACCATTGGAAAGGATGAATCGATCGCGATCAGCCCATTTCGGGTTGGTCGGGTTGTGTTTCATGTAGTCATTCCACAGGACTTCGGCGATATCCGCCATGCCCATTGGTGCACCCGGGTGCCCGGAATTTGCTTTCTGTACGCCATCCATTGCGAGTGCGCGAACGGCATTGGCCAAGTGTCTACGGCTGCTATTACTCATATGCTTAAGTTCCCCTTATCTAGGTTTATAATAATGCAGGCTGAACAGTTACAGAGTTAACTCTTCATGCCCAATCAGTACTTGTTATCCCCTCATAAGCCAGGCTTATGAGAATGGCCCGGTTTCTAAATTACTTTTAGAAATCAGACGTGAAGTGTTGTTTGAACCCGGCGGATATTGCCGACTGAGCCGGAAAGGACGACCGTGTCGGTAGTCATGTAACGGCCATCGGCATCAGTTCCAACCTTGACGTGGTGCACATAGGCACCGGAAGTCAGGCCGGTTGCAATGAACATTACATCGTCAGATGTGACCAGCTCATCACGGGTGATAATCCTTTTGGTGTCAATTCCCTCTTCCTCGCAAAGCTTAATCTCAAAATCCTTCTGAGGCGCCATGCGACCAAACATTTCCGCTCCCATTGCGCGTGCAGCGCAGGCAGTTACGATTCCTTCAGGTGTTCCGCCGATGCCAAACAGAGCGTCGGAGCCCATATTCAATACGGCCTGGATCGCGCCGTTCACATCACCGTCAGTTGCCAGGCGAACTTTTGCACCGCAGGCATATACATCACGAATCAGATCCTGGTGACGTGGCTTATCCAGAATAAATACGCGAATCTCACGGATATCCTTACCAAGTGCCTTCGCCAGTGCGCCGAGGCGGTCGGCAACAGGTGCTTCAGGATCAATCTTGCCGCGTGCGGCTTTGGGATAAACCTGCTTGTCCATGTAGAAACAAGAACCAGGGCGGTACATGCTGCCTGCCGGAGCAGCAGCCAGTGTTACGATGGAGCCAGGCATATCCTTGGCAAAAAGGTTGGTTCCTTCAATCGGGTCAACAGCGATGTCGACACCGACTCCGATGCCGGTACCTACTGGTTCGTCGTCATACAGGGCAGGTGCCTCATCCTTCGCACCTTCGCCAATGACAACAACACCTTTCATGTTGACCTGGTTTATGCGTTCACGCATTGCATCTACTGCAAGGCCATCACCCTCATCTTTCTGGCCGGAACCGACGAATGGCGCGCATGCTCGAGCAGCCGCCTCGCATACTTCCACCAAGTCAATTTTAAGATCGCAAACAGTGCTCATGCGGGCCCCCTCCTGCCATGATTTAAGAATCAAATGATTTTTTTAGCAGGCGCACCCTAGCTGATTTCACAGCAAAAATCGACCCTGATAAGATTGAGTCAAAAAGTGCTTTATTATTCGTATGGTTCATGATGTTAGTTGTTGTTTTAGCTCTCTCTGAAGTTGAGCGTTACATGTGGCGAGAATAGGGGAAGAAAGGTGTGATACCGGAAATAGTGGCGCCCCGTGAAAATCACCGACACAGCCTCCGGCCTCTGAGACAAGCAGGCTTCCCGCAGCGAAATCCCAGAGCTTTTCTCCGCCATGAATAATAAACTGTCCACGGCCTGCAGCGAGCCATGCCCACTCCAGAGCACAGCTGCCGACATTACGCTGACTGCGGTATGATCTTTCCGTGGCCAGTCTTCTGGCGATTTCATGATCGAGCCGCTTAAAATCTATATAGCCGACACTATTGGCGAGGTTCTCTTCCTCGGAGCAGCGGATCGATTTGCCGTTGAGTAAAGCGCCATTGCCGACTGATGCCGTGAAGGTCTCGGCTCGTATAGGATCATGGGTGCATGCCAGAACCACATGGCCATCCACGATCAGGGCCAGTGAAATCGCAAAACCAGGGAAGGTGGCGGCAAAATTGGTGGTGCCATCGAGTGGATCGAGACACCAGAAAGCAGCCTCCTTGTTCAGGCAGCTAAGTTGTTCCTGTCGGCTCATCTCTTCACCAAGGAATCCAATGCTGCTATCCAGTGCTGCAAGCTCTTTTTCTATGAATATCTGGCAGGCAATATCGGTCTCGGTAACGATTGAACCGTCTGTTTTGCTGACGGCCTGAACCGACGATTCATAAGCAGGCATGATAATCGTTTCACCAGCCCTGATCAGTATTGCGGATATCTGATTTAGCATCTGCTCCAGTCTCATGCGCTTCTATCCTCTGCTTACTATTTCGGATGCATCCCGGTCAGGAAAAATTGGGGGTGCGATGCATCCCGGAAGCCGCTATTATGCCGTGCCAATCATAGGAGGGCTAATCATGGCTTTGAAAGGTAAAATGGTGATCGGACAGTCCGGTGGTCCGACCGCGGTGATCAACCAGTCACTGGTGGGTGCTGTGCTGGCGGCAAGGAATCAATCCGATATTACCGGTATTCTTGGGGCTCACCACGGCATTGCCGGTATCATGAAGGAAGACTTTATCGACCTGACAACTCAGAGTGTTGATGACCTTGAAACGCTTGCTGCCACGCCTGCTGCAGGCCTTGGTTCCGTTCGCCTGAAGCCGGGAAAAGCCGAATGTGAACGTGTGTTCGAGGTGTTCAGGAAAAACGATGTGCGCTACTTCTTTTATATTGGCGGTAATGACTCAGCTGAGACCGCTCATATCATCGCCGAGATGGCCAAAGAGGCGAACTATGATTTTTGCACCATCCATATCCCAAAAACGATTGATAACGATCTGAAGGTGACTGATCACTGTCCCGGTTATGCGTCTGCGGCCAGATTCGTTGCGCTGGCATTCATGGGCGATGACCGCGATAACGCAGCCCTTGCCGGCGTGAAGATTAATGTGGTCATGGGTCGCCATGCGGGTTTCCTGACTGCAGCATCGGCGCTGGCGCGTCAGGGTGAAGGGGATGGCCCTCATCTGATCTATCTGCCGGAACGTGTTTTCGATGTCGCCTCATTCCAGTCTGATGTGAAAGCCGCCATGTCCAAATACGGCCGTTGTCTTGTTGCAGTTTCAGAGGGTATCGGGGATGCCGATGGTAACCCTGTGGCAACGACTGGTGAACGAGATTCACACGGTAATATCCAGCTCTCTGGTACCGGCGCGTTGGGTGATTTTCTCTCTGGTAAGGTGAAAGAGGCCTATGCGGGCGAATCGGTGCGTGTTCGTGCTGATACCTTCGGTTATCTGCAGCGCAGTTTCCCGACCATTGTATCCGAAGTGGATGCGAAGGAGGCGCGCATGGTGGGTGAGTACGCCGTAAACCATGCGGTTGCGACTGCTGAACCTGGCTCTGTCGCTATCCGCAGGGTTTCAGATGTGCCTTATGCAAGTGAATGCTTTATCACCCCGCTCTCAACTGTGGCACGTGAAGCGACCGAGATGAAAGATGAGTATATCAGTGCGGCAGGCAACGACGTTACACAGGCATGGCTTGATTACGTAGGTCCGTTGGTCGGAGAGCTTCCAAAGATGGGTAAGCTGTTCTGAGTTCTCTGAAGCTGATGAAAACAAAAAAGGGCTGCCTGTTGGCAGCCCTTTTTATTGCATTTTGAAAGGGTAACCGGGGATCTCGAAAGGCTCCTCAATATCAATCAGTTTCGGATTCATAAACTTGTGGGCATAGGGGAGATAAACCTTCTCATGGATAAAGATATCGAATAGAACGGGATCAATGTGGTGCTCCTGCTTCATCTTGCCAAGGATGGCGAGCGCTTCGGAGAGCTTCTTGCCCTCCTTATAGGGGCGGTCCTCAGCCGTGAGTGCCTCGAAAACATCAGCAATTGCCATTACTCTGGCCGGTACGCTCATTTGCTCTCGTGTCAGGCCAAGAGGGTAACCCGTGCCATCCATGCGTTCGTGGTGACCGCCGGCATATTCCGGCACCTCTTTCATGTTTTCAGGGAATTTCATCGACTTGAGCATCTTGATAGTGACCACGATATGGTCGTTAATAATCTGCCGTTCCTCTTTATTGAGTGTGCCGTAGGTGATCAGAAGGTTTTTCAGTTCTTCTTCAGAGAAGAATGGGGTGGTATGCCCTTCGCAGTTGCACCAGGTGCGGGCTGAAATGGATTTAACGCGCTCCTGAAGTTCTGGCGCCATGAATTCTGACCCTTTGTTACAGTGGCGGATAAAATCGCGCTCGCTGTTGAGGGTGGCGATCTCATCGTGGTAGCGTCGTTCAATCGCTTCTGCTTCGGGGCTGTCTGACTCAACCTTCATAAGGTTTCTCAGCATGGCGATTTCAGCATCTCGTTTAAGTACTTCAAAGCGTGTGTCGATCAGGTGGATGCGGTCGTGGATTGTCTCCAGTTTGGTTGCCTTGTCGACGACATGAACCGGCGTTATCAGTTTGCCGCAGTCATGCAGCCATGATGCCACCTCAAGCGCATATCGCTTCTGCTCAGTCAGCTTGAACTCCTTTAAGTGTTCGGTGTCACGGCTGGCTGCTTCGGCAAGGGAAAGGGTCAGTAGTGGAACGCGTTTACAGTGCCCTCCTGTGTAGGGCGACTTTTCGTCAATGCCGGTTGCGATGGTTTTAATAAAGGAGTCAAACAGCTCTTTGAGATCATCGATTAGTCGTTTGTTGGTCAGGGCAATGGCCGCCTGACTGGCCAGAGATTTAACCAGATGCGTATCGTTCCTGTCGAACGCTAACACTTCTCCAGTAGCCTTGTTCTGCTTATTGATCAGCTGGATGACGCCTACTGTTTTCCCTTCATGATTAATCATCGGCACAGAGAGCATGGATCGGGTACGATAATTCATGCGTTCATCAAACAGACGGGGGCCAGTGAAATCGAATTCAATGCTGTTGTTTGCATCGTAAACATCTGGAAGGTTAACCGTTGCCTTGTTCAGGGCGGAGTATGCAACCACTCGCTCGTTGTTGGGTCTTCCATCACGATGATAAAGTGAGATCGCTTTGAATTGAACAGGACGATTGCTGGTGCCGCCCATGGCAATGCCGAGCGATGTGGTGCGGACGATTTCAAAATTCAGCTTATTGTCATCGTTGACTGTATAGAGTGTTCCGCCATCAGCGCGCGTAATGAGCTTGGCTCCGACCAGGATCATTTCCAGAAGGCGAGGCATATCGTTCTCAGAAGAGAGAGCAATACCAATCGCATTCAATTTTTCTATCCTCGAAAGCAGGTCAGAGTTCTGCTTCTGTTCCCCTGAGCCCTCTTCCGATGCACTGTTTATGTGTGGAATCCTTCCTTCTCCTGTCATCACAAGTCTAACTGTACCAGTAGAGTAGGCATTCAAGCCAGAAGGATTTTTTGTCAGTTTCAGAAATCCTCTTTTCCTCCCATGATACGTCTTCTCAGGGGTTGGTGCATATCCTGAATATCGTGCTGCATCAGAAATCCAAAGCTTATGCGAAAATCATAAATCGCCCACATAGTGTCTGCATAATGTTTAAGTGCTGTGATAAGAGTCACTAGCCTGATTTCCTGTCTGTTTATTCAGGGGCCCTTAGAGCCAACGGCGGACGGTTGATTTGTAGTTGATGTACCTTTCGCCAAACTGTTTTTCCAAAGCCTGCTCTTCAGGTTCGATTTGAAAGCGGTTCATATAGAGTATGAATCCCATGACTACGAACAGGCCGAAGCGGACACCCAGCCAGAGGCTTAATGATGTTAGCAGTAGAGCCAGGCCAAGATACATCGGGTTTCTGCTAAAGCGGTAGATGCCGGTAGTTACCACGCTTGAGCTTTTTTCCGGATAGCGGGGGTCAACGGTTGTTTTATTCCTGAGAAGAGTGATTAGTGCAGCGAGATCAACAGTGGCTGCTGCGATCAGCAAGACTATGGCGATAATTCGCCGGATCTCAATTCCCATGCTGTGCGTACCAATAAAGACGCTAAGCCCCCAGATCATCAAGCCGCATATAATGGCAATTGGGAGTGGGGGAACCTTTAGTTTGAGTCTCTCCATGGCACTATCATGACTATAAACCGATAAAATCAACAGCTTGTCTTCATGGCGGGTCATGGTTTGCGGATATATTCATTGCCCCAGGTAGGCCTGAAGGGTAGCAGGTGGTATGTGTTTTTCGGCCACAGCCAGCTTCATCGTCGGGGGATCGTTGATCGCCGTGGGCGCAGTGACGCTTAAGCTGGTAAAAGAGAAACGTGAATTGGCATTTGCGATGATTCCTCTGCTGTTTGGTGTCCAGCAGCTTGTAGAGGGGGTGCTCTGGAGTTCATTTCACTACAACATTCCCGACCTTAGAACGGCGATGACTTATATGTTCACAATGTTCTCGCATGTACTGTGGCCGATATATGTGCCGTTTGCAGTTGGGCTGCTTGAAACAGATCCATGGCGCTGCAGGGCGATGTGGGTTTTCCGTTTCATAGGGGTTTCTGTCAGTGTTCACCTGTTGTTGCTAATCATTCTGATGCCTTTGAATGCAGTGGCAGATCAACATGTTATCTATATCTCGCCGCGCCTGTACGAGTGGCCAATGATGTTTCTCTATATCACTGCCACCTGTCTTGTTTCGCTCTTCTCAAGCCACAGGATCATCCGGTTTTTTGGCGCATTGGCCATACTGATGTTTATCATCTCCTATGCTTTTTATACGGTCGCTTTCTTTTCTGTCTGGTGCTTCTTCGCGGCAATACTCAGTGTGATAATCCTTATTTTCTTCAGGGGGAGAAGGGGTATGCCAGTCACTTGAATTGAGCGACAAAAGGGGCAGGGTTGCCGGCTCTCTGGGCGGGGATGTTTTTTTCTTTCGAACAGCTGTTCAATATTAGATATTGATAATATAATAAACTTATTTTATAGTTCGTGGCCAATTACTGGTTTTGGAGGCTTACATGGATAGAATCGATAAGGCGACGCGAGTTTTTCACTATCTCTTTATCGCAACCGTCGCGTTCCAGCTCGGCAGTGCGCTGATAATGCGCGTTCCTGAACCGGGCAAGATGGTGATCTTTGAGAATGTGCTGTTCTCACTGCATATCATGCTGGTTGGCTGGACTGCATATCTGATTAGTTTCATCTATGCCATGACCCGTTTCGCGCAGAAGGATGCCTGGGGACGTCTGGTGCCATGGTTCTCGAAAAAATACCGTGCTGAATTTTTCAAATCTGCCAAAGAGGAGCTGCCCGGTATCTTCACCGGCAAGCTGGCCCCACCAGAAAATCGCACCGCACTGGCTGGAGCCATGCATGGACTGGGCTTTCTTACGTTGATTGCACTGGGATCTACGGGGGCATATGTGATGAATGGTGTGCGTTCTGACGGCACCATGACCGATGACATGATGTTTATGTTCGAACTTCATGAGTTTTTCGGTGTCGTAATCTATGTCTTTATCGCTTGTCACGTATCTATGGTGGTATATCACCTGATCCTCGGCCATAAGCGGGTTCTTGATATCTTCGAGCGCATTAAAATCAGGTGGAAGTAGGGAGAGCAAGATGAATTTTCACAAGAGCGGCCTTATTGGCCTGATATTTACGTTAGCCCTTTTGGCAGCACCTGTGAACGCTGCAGCTGATGATCCGAAGCTTGGTGACACCATGACCGATGAGTTCGGTCACGAGTTCGTCTATATCGCCCCCGGTAAATTCGTCATGGGTACTCCGGAAGGCGAGATCGGCCGCTATCCCGATGAAGTTCAGCACGAGGTGGAGATCAAGAAGGGCTTCTGGCTCGGAAAGTATGAAGTCACTTTTGATCAGTACGACCATTTCTCTAAGAAGACAGGTAACTCCAAGGCCAGGGATGAACACTGGGGGCGCGGCAATCGTCCTGCCATCCATGTTAAATGGCAGGATGCCCAGATGTATGCTGACTGGCTGACCAAGCAGAGCAGGGATAAAGGTTACAAGTATCGTCTGCCGACCGAGGCAGAGTGGGAATATGCAGCCCGTGCGGGAACGACGACGGCCTTTTCCTGGGGTGACAATCCTGACGACTTCTCCGATTATGCATGGAACAGCACCAATGCCGATTTGAAAACCTACCCCGTTGGACAGAAGAAGCCGAACCCGTGGGGCCTCTACGACATGCACGGCAATGTCTGGGAGTGGACCGGTTCATACTATAAGCAGGAGTGGGATGGCTCTGAGTTGAAGTACAGTGATACCAAGTCCAATGAAGATCGCTCTGTTCGTGGTGGTGCCTGGTACCGTTTTCCGAAGGATCTGCGTTCGGGTGACCGCCGTGTGTTCCATCCGCGCTATCGCCTGCCGTATATAGGCTTCCGCTTGCTGCGTGAACAGTAAGTAGAGAACAACATATAATACATGTGAAAAAGGCTGCTATTAGCAGCCTTTTTCTTTTCTCTGCAATGACTCCAGATTGACTTGAAAGGGGTGTTTGGACAGGGTGCGCGCCCGTAAAGCAACTATTACAAGCCGCAACCGGGTGCTGCTTTCAAGGGTGTATTCAGATGACAGAAGAGATTAAACCAATTCGCGATATCAGAGATGTGCCGCCGGTTGGAAAAACCAGTGACGATCTTGTCAATGGTATTCAGCGCCACTACTTGCGCACCTTTGGGCAACATAAGCCGAACAACTCCATTCACTATAAATACAAAGCATTTGCCACCACGATCAGGGATCGCCTGATGGAGTGCTGGATCAATACCAAAGAGGCACATGAAGAGCTGGATAAGAAGCGTGCCTACTACCTCTCACTCGAATTTCTTATGGGTCGCACCCTTGGCAATGCCGTGCTGAATCTCGGACTTGATGAACAGGCTACAGAAGCACTTCATAAGCTTGGTTTGGATCTGGAAGAGATTATTGAAGAGGAGTCAGATGCAGGGCTTGGTAATGGTGGTCTGGGACGTCTTGCTGCCTGTTTTGTAGACAGTTGTGCCACACTTCAACTACCCGTGGTCGGTTACGGTATCCGCTACGAATACGGCATGTTCCGCCAGCAGATTGTCGATGGCAATCAGGTGGAAGAGCCGGACCACTGGCTGAGGAACGGCAACATCTGGGAGATCGAGCGTCCTGAGCATACTCAGGCTGTTCAGTTTGGCGGCCATACCGAGTCCTTCCTGGACAAGAACGGCGTGCGACACAGCCGATGGGTTGATACGCAGGATGTGCTGGCCGTACCATTTGATACGCCGATCCCTGGGTATAAAAATGGCACCGTCAATACGTTGCGTCTCTGGAAATCAGCGGCAACCGACGAATTCAACCTCGGCGAGTTCAATGCTGGCAGTTACCCCGAATCGGTGGCCGCCAAGAATGAGGCGGAGCATATCTCAATGGTGCTCTATCCGAATGATGCCAGTGAGAACGGTAAAGAGTTGCGCCTGCGCCAGCAGTATTTCCTGGCATCAGCCAGTATCAAGGATGTACTCAGGCAGTGGACTGAGGTGCATGGTTCTGACTTCTCTGCATTTGCCGAGCAAAACTGTTTCCAGCTTAACGACACCCACCCTACGGTATCAGTTGCCGAACTGATGCGTATCCTGATGGACGACTATCGCCTGCAGTGGGACGAGGCATGGAATATCACCAAGAATACAATGGCATACACCAACCATACGCTGCTGCCGGAAGCACTTGAGCGCTGGCCGGTTTACCTCTTCGATCGCCTTCTGCCGCGTCTTCTCGAGATTATCTTCGAGATCAATGCCCGTTTCCTCTCTGAGGTGGCCAACCGCTGGCCGGGTGATCTTGAGCGTATGAAACGCATGTCAATTATCGAGGAGGGACCGGTTAAGCAGGTACGTATGGCCTACCTGGCACTGGTTGGCAGCTTCTCGGTTAACGGTGTGGCGCAGCTTCATTCAGATCTGCTGGTCAAGGGGCTCTTCTCCGAATTTTATGCCATGTGGCCTGAGAAGTTTAATAATAAGACCAATGGCGTGACGCAGCGCCGCTGGATGGCATGGTGCAACAAGCCAATGTCGAAACTGATTTCTGACACCATTGGTGAGTCCTGGGTAACCAACCTCTCCGAGCTTCGCAAGCTGGCTCCCTATGCCGATGATGCCGGATTCCGTGAACAGTGGGCTGCCTGCAAGCGCGAGAACAAGGAGCGCCTTGCTGACGTTGTCGAGGCTGAGTGCGGCGTACGTTTTAATCCGGATGCGATGTTCGATATTCAGGTGAAACGAATCCATGAATACAAGCGCCAGCTGCTCAATATCCTGCATGTGATTCATCTCTATGACCGCATTAAGCGTGGCGACACTGAGAACTGGACGCCGCGCAATGTTCTGATCGGTGGTAAAGCTGCTCCGGGCTACTATATGGCCAAGCAGATTATCAAGCTTACCAACAATGTGGCCGAAGTGGTCAACAACGACCCCGATGTTGGCGACAAGCTGAAGGTCATTTTCTTCCCGAACTACCGCGTTTCTGCAATGGAGTTGATTGCTCCTGCAGCGGATCTTTCCGAGCAGATATCCACGGCAGGCAAGGAGGCCTCCGGAACTGGCAATATGAAGTTCATGATGAACGGAGCGCTTACCATCGGTACGCTCGATGGCGCCAATATCGAGATTCGGGAAGAGGTGGGCGATGAGAACTTCTTCCTGTTCGGTCTCACGGCTGAAGAGGTGGAGGCTGTTCGTGGCAGTTACGATCCAAATGCAATTATCAAAGCTGACAGCGATTTCTCGCATGTTATGGAGTTGCTCGAGTGCGGTCACTTCAGTCAGTTTGAACCGGGATTGTTTGCATCGATAATCGGCGCTATTCGCAGCCCCAACGACCCCTGGCTGGTGGCGGCAGATTTCCGCTCCTATGTCGATGCACAGCAGCAGGTCGCCGACGCATTCAAGGATCAGCAGCGTTGGCAGAAAATGAGTATTCTGAATACTGCATACAGTGGCAAATTCTCCACCGATCGTACGATGGAGGATTATAACCGGGATATCTGGAAGCTGACGCCCGTTCCCCCAAAGTGTGTATGATACAGCCGGAGTATGAGTGAATTGAAACGCGGAGCCGATGCTCCGCGTTTTTTTATTTCTGTAATAAGCTCAAGAAGGCTGTTCCGTGACTGGCGTAAGTAATGGCATCTGCAAGTTCATCCTCCGTTCCGGACTCTATCTCTATACGGAATGTCGCATCGTTTTGATAGACGACATCCTTGATCTCGATACTCATCTTATCCAGCAAACGCCGCATGCTACTCTCCAGTGCAAAGGGGGTATGAAGCGTGGCTGATGTGATGTCGATATGCCGTGTTAGCGGCAGGGCGTCGATCGCCTGTTGTACTGAACTTGAGTAGGCGCGAACCAGGCCGCCTGCACCCAGTTTGATGCCGCCAAAGTAACGGCTGACCACCACCACGATTTCTCCGATACCTTTATGTTGAAGTACATTCATCATCGGTTTTCCTGCGGTTCCTTGTGGTTCTCCGGCATCCGACATGCCTCGCTCGATTGATGTCTCTGGATGACCAGCTATATAGGCCCAGCAGTGATGGCGTGCTTCAGGTTCGCGGTCTCTAACGGATTCAATAAAGGCAAGGGCCGCCTCTTTCGATGCGGCATGAGCAGCATCGGTAACAAAACGGCTGCGTTTGATCTCCTGAATTACAGAGATATGTTCGGCCGGAATGTTGTACGATGAAGCCACGAAGGCCTCAGTTGATGGAGGCGATTACGGCTGCTCCGAGCAGGCCCGCATTGTCATTGAGGCTGGAGGGTAGAACCTTCACCTTGCCGCGAAGCGGTGGAATCAGGTTTTCATTCAATGTATTCATCAGCGAGGGATGAATGAATTCCCACGCATGGCTTAGACCGCCGCTTATCGTGACGCTTTCAAGATCGAGTAGTTTAACTGACTCGGCAATCGCCTGCCCCAGATACGAGCCAGCTTCTGCGAGAATTGAAACGGCTTCTTTGTTGCCATCGCAGGCCAGTTTGAAAACCTGACGCGCATCTGCTTTTATGCCGCTGGCAAGATAAAACCTGTCGGCTACTGCAGTGGCAGAAGCGTATGCCTCAAGGCAGCCGCTGTTGCCGCAACCACATTCCCGTCCATGCTTGGTGACCACGCGAAGATGACCGAACTCCATCGCCATTCCATGCTCTCCGGTATAAGGGCTATCATTTAGAATAAGACCGCCGCCCACGCCTGTTCCGAGCGTGATGTGCAGGAGGTTTGTTTTGCCCTTCCCGGCACCAAAACGCTGTTCACCGATAGCTGCGCAGAGAGCATCGTTCTGGACAGCCACATGCATACCAAGCTGTTCTGAGAGACGCTCGGCGAGTGCAAAATCTTCCAGTAGAGGAAGATTCGGAGATGCCGCCAGAACACCTGAATTGCCGTGGAAGAATCCGGGAAAACCGATTCCAATGGCGGGGGTCGGATGTTGTTCCATGAATGGGATGATCGCTTTGCTGAGGGTCTGAATCACACAGGTTTGGGCTTCCTTTTGCGATGTCTGCCCATGGCTGCTGAGTCTGGCTTCAAACCGGCCCTCTTCAAGGATGGTGCCATTCTCGCTGACCACGGCCAAGCGAAGATTGGTGCCACCAATATCAGCAGCCAGCACTCTGGTCATGTGGCAAGTAATTTCCCGTAGAGTTCAGCATATTTGGCTGCTGAGGCCTCCCAGGATGAATCCCTTTTCAAAGCGTTGCTGCGGATGCGCGCCCATATGGTTTTATTCCTGAACAGGGCGATAGCCTGTTCGACAGCTTTATCGAAAGCCTCTGGTGTGGCATCGGAAAAATGGATGCCGGTGGCATCGCCCCGGCTTCTGTTATAATCGGTGACGGTATCCTTGAGGCCGCCGGTGGCACGAACAACGGGAACCGTGCCATAGCGCATTGCCATCAGCTGTCCCAATCCGCAGGGCTCAAAACGAGATGGCATCAGAAAGATATCTCCGCCGGCATATATTTGTCTGGCCAGCTTCTCATTAAAACCACGGTAGAAGTGAAACTGGCTGCGGTTGTTGTCGGCGATATGTTGCAGGGCCTGCTCGCTGTGGCTGTCTCCAGAGCCCAGAACAACGATCTGATAGCCGCGGTCAATCCAGCCCTGAAGGTTGGCGATCATCAGGTCAATGCCTTTTTGCTCTGCTAGCCTTGAGATCAGCACCATCAGCGGTGTATCTTCGGAGACATCAAGCCCGCACGCTTTCTGCAGTTTGGCTTTGCAAACTTTCTTGCCGGCAGTTCTTCCTGCCGCATAACTGGCTGGAATCGCATCATCGTTGGCAGGGTCGAGATCGATGATGTCTAATCCATTGACTATGCCTGAGAGTTTTTCGGCATGGTTGAGAAGAAAACCCTCAAGCTGGCAGCCGTACTCAGATGTCATGATCTCCTCGGCATAGGATGGACTGACTGTGGTGACCGCATCCGCTGAAGCAATGCCCGCTTTCATACAGTTGATCTGGTTATGGAACTCGAAATCATCAGCATGGTAGTGGTGGCTGGGGATACCCAACCGGTGTATCCAGTCTGGTGAAAAGTTGCCCTGATAGGCGAGGTTGTGAATGGTGTATACTGTCTTGGCATGTGCAATGGTGGCATGGTGCTGATACTGGGTTTTCAGAAGTACAGGAATCATGCCTGTCTGCCAGTCATGGCAGTGAATGATATCCACTTTTTTGCCAAGGCCTGCAGCTGCTTCAAGTGCCACGCGGTCAAATAGCAGAAAGCGCAGCAGGTTGTCCTCATAGGCGCCGCCGGCAGGGCCATAAAGCCCTTCACGGTCGTAGAGGTCATCCTGTTCGATGAGGATATAGCGCAGTCCGCCAACTTTCGCTTCATGTAGCGGGCAGAACCGCAGCACGCCGTCTGCCCACATTTCGATGGTGGTATCCATCGGCTTCGTTCTGATGCCGTTCTTCACTAGGTGTTGGCGATAGAACGGCATAATCACCGTTACTTTATGGCCAATGTGCTGAAGTGCATGCGGTAGTGAGCCGGCTACATCAGCGAGACCTCCGGTTTTGGCAAGCGGGGACGCTTCCGATGCGGTAAATACAATATTCAGCTTGGCCATCTCTCCTCTCCCTCTGTGCTACACCGGCCATCCTACCATGCAGGCGTCCTGCAACAAACAGTTGCGCAAGGGAGGATCATTTGAATCCTGATCAGACAAGGTTTAGCCTGTGCAAAAGCTGGATAATGTGCTGCTGACCATCCGTTGATCGGTAGCATAGGGGAGGGGGAGTGTCTGAGCTGACGCAAACTGCTGCATGGAAAAAGCTGGCGGTGCACGCCGAAGAGATGAAAAAAGTGCATATGAGAGATCTCTTTGCCGACGATCCGAAGCGCTTTGATAAATTCTCCACCCATTTTAACGATATACTTGTTGATTACTCCAAGAATATCGTCACAGAAGAGACCATGGCGATGCTGATGGATCTGGCCCGTGAACGCGATGTATCTGGCTGGACACAGCGCATGTTTAATGGCGAGAAGATCAATAATACTGAAAACCGAGCTGTATTGCATACCGCATTGCGTAACCGCTCCAATACCCCTGTGATGGTTGATGGCCATGATGTGATGCCGGATGTGAATCGCGTGTTGAAGCAGATGCGTGAATTCACTGAATCAGTCCGTTCCGGCGAATGGCTGGGAAGTACAGGCAAACCTATCACGGATATCGTCAATATCGGCATTGGCGGCTCTGACCTTGGGCCAGTGATGGTGACTGAGGCGTTAACGCCATTCGGGCGCGATAAGCTTCATATGCACTTTGTCTCCAATGTGGATGGAACCCATATGGTAGAGACTCTCAGGCACCTCTCAAGGGAGACAACGCTGTTTGTCATTGTATCAAAGACTTTTACCACCCAGGAGACGATTACCAATGCTCGTACTGCGCGAGACTGGTTCCTCACCCGTGGAGGCAGTAAAACAGCAGTGGCTAAACACTTTGTTGCCGTTTCAACAAACGCCAAGGCGGTCTCCGCATTTGGCATCGATACAGCCAATATGTTCGAATTCTGGGACTGGGTAGGTGGCCGCTATTCGCTTTGGAGTGCGGTAGGTTTATCCATTGCACTCTATCTTGGCATGGATCATTTCGAGGAGCTGCTCGAAGGTGCACATGAGATGGATAATCATTTCCGAACTGCGCCGCTGGAAGAGAATATCCCGGTTATTATGGCCATGCTGGGTGTCTGGTATAATAATTTTTTCGATGCTGATTCGTATGCAATGCTGCCGTATGATCAGTATATGCATCGCTTTCCTGCCTATTTCCAACAGGGTGATATGGAGAGTAACGGCAAGCGTGTGACCCGCGATGGCAAGCCGGTCGATTATTCGACCGGTCCAATCATCTGGGGCGAGCCGGGCACCAATGGTCAGCACGCTTTCTATCAGCTGATCCACCAGGGCACCAAACTGATTCCTTGTGACTTTATGGCTCCGGTTGAGACCAAGAACCCCGTAGGGCGTCATCATCCGATGCTGTTATCCAATTTTTTTGCTCAGACCGAAGCCCTGATGGTGGGTAAAACGGAAGAGGAGGTTCGCAGGGAGCTTGCGGATGAGGGTTTGAGCGGAGATGCGCTGGAAGCTCTTGTGCCCCATAAGGTGTTCCCAGGCAACAAACCGACCAATTCGATCCTGTTTCAGAAACTGACCCCGAAAACGCTGGGTGAACTGATTGCCATGTACGAGCAAAAGATTTTTGTTCAGAGCGTTATCTGGGGACTGAATGCCTACGACCAGTGGGGTGTTGAACTGGGCAAGGAACTGGCACGCAAGATTCTCCCGGAGCTGGATGATTTTGAGGAGACAAAGAACCATGACTCCTCCACCAACGGCCTGATCAACTATTTCAAAGAGCATCGAAAGGAGTAGAATTACTCTTGCATGGAGTAGTATTTTACTGAGTGAAGTGTTCAATGAACACAGGGATGCTGGCATGACCTCTAATCTGGTTAATGCCACATTAAAAGGTGTTAACATGTGACAAAAGTCACAACTGATGAAAAGGTGGCAATCGCATAATTCGGCAGGCTTAAGGTGGGGGCCTGGTTGTTGCAGAGAAGTCGTCACGAAGCATAATATCGATTATCCAGGAGATCATAGCATGAAACTCAGGTATCTACTGTCAGGCGTTATTATTGCAGCTACGCTGATTCAGCCCTCGCTAGCAATTAGTCGCAGCATGAATGCTGCATCTGAACCTCTCTATCCTGTTACTCCCTATATTGCCGAAAAGAGTGTTGATACAGTTTACCCTTCAGTGGCAGGCGAGTTTCTGGTTTTCGGTCAGGTGAAGAGAGAAGGTTTTTCTATTCATCGTACTTCCAAATCATCTCCAAGCACCAGTCAATACAAGCTGAAGAAGCTCGCCCTGGTAGATGATATGCGTTATGGCGTTGCAGTGAAAGATGGTTCGGTTGGTTATGTGAGCAATCGCGTAGGGCCGATTTCTGCATGGATGTGGCAAGGTCGAGGGGATGGGCAGGTAGCGATTGTTTCTCAGGCCACCTACAGTGGCGGCCTCACCCCTTACCATCTGAACGCCTCACCTGACGGTAGAGTCTGGTGTTTTGATTCGACGTACCAGAAATTGAGATATAATCAGATGTTCGCCGAATTTATCAAATTTGGCCACTATGAGTTGATTGGGCAGCAGTGGCGAACTTATGACTCTGATAGCTTCCGCAAAAAATCTGCATATATGGCCACAAAAACAGGAAATAACAACAAGTTTGATCCTCCGGTCTTGTATACGTTCCAAAGAAACAACTCTCAGTTGGTCATGATTCCCAATGCCTTTGACGGGGCAATTTCTCCGGATGGAAAAAAAGTTGCATTTGTTAGGGAAACCGATGGCAATTATGATATCTGGATGCAGGACATTGATGGTAGCGACCTGATGCAGCTGACCAGCTCCCAGTATGGCGATTTTGAGCCGACCTGGAGCCCGGATGGCAGAAAACTCGCTTTTGTTTCCAACCGTGATTCGGGCGGAGATGTACTTCTCACTTCGATTTATGTGCTCGATATTTCTACAAACCGCATCACCCGCCTGACCAATTCATCAGTTGCGACAGATGGTGGCCCTGCCTGGTTTGATGACAACAGCATTTTGTTTCATTCCAATCGCAGTCTGGATAGAGACAATGGCAAGGGTTCAACCTGGAATATCTGGAAGCTGGATATCAAATAATGCTTTCAAGAGTAGCTAACTCCGTGAGCAAGCTTGTTATGATGGCTTTTGCGGTAATGGCTGCCTCTTCGACTGCGTTTGGCGATGACCTTCTGGACTGGTTGCAGGAGGTTACCGAGAATCAGGAGCAGTCAGTGGCAAGTGCGCCCTCGGTGTCAGTCAGGCTGGAGACTCACGAGTCTGGCGAGAACGAGATGTATCCAAAAGCATCCCCTGACGGAAAGTACATGCTGGTTGTTTCAGGAAAGCGGAACAGCCAGATGATTTCCCGCCGGCTGCTGGAGAACGGTGATCCGATCAATGTTGTTACCAGCGACACCCGCGCTTTCAACTCGGCAGGCTGGCATGGCCCTCAGCATGTTACCTTTCTCTCCGACCGTGGTGGAGATCTTGGTGTCTGGCAGGTTGCAGCAAACGGAGAAGGGCCTGTACGACGCCTCTATCGCCTCTCCGGCCAGTTCGTTGATCCGATTGTACTGGAGGGCGGTGGTTTGATTGCTGTGGGGCTGTTGCCTGCTTACGGCAGAGGCTCGGTCAATTCTGGCAATATAAGCAGGGTGGATTTCAACAACTGGAAGATTTCCGGTCATGAAACACGTCTGTTGCATATCAGTGAAGAGGGTGTGGTGAGCACGCTTACCGCAGGTGTAAACCCTTCACTTTCTCCAAACGGTAAAAGTATTGTTTTCTCCATGCAGGCGGGGAAAAGCTGGCATCTGTTTATGGTGAATGTGGATGGATCCAACCTGATTCAGTTGACCAACTCGCGTAGTATTGATGTGCAGCCGACCTGGAGCCCGGATGGAAAGTGGGTTGCTTTCACATCGAACCGTTCCGACTCCGATGGCGATATGTCGAATAAGGAAAACTGGGATATCTGGATGATTCGACGCGATGGTCGGCATCTGACCAGACTGACCTTTAATCCGGCGCATGACGGCGCCCCGGCGATCGGCTCAAACGGCAGGGTCTATTTTCATTCGGACCGTAAAGTGGATAAGCAAGCTCTGGTTGGTCATGGTGTTTCAGGCAGCACGTCAGGGTTTCATATCTGGAGCGCAGCGCTACCTGCGATGGTCGACTAAGGTTTAAGCGTTTATAAAAAAAATCCCCGATTCTTCGGGGCTTTTTTTATGGGGCTAATTGCTCATCTATAGCTTTATGGAGCTGTTGACGCTGACTGTCACTAAGCCTTGCGTCTCCATACCGGGTTTTACGCATCAGTTTGGTGGTTTGGTGAACCAGTCTGAAACTGTTATCGCAATTTCTGCAGTTTTTGCAGATGGCCAGGTGCAGATGAAACTTCAGTCTCTCTAAAATGGAGAGCTTGCGATCAATACTATCCGATGCCAGACGGCTGGCTTGCCTGCACGCGTGTTTCATTTACTAAACCTCTCTCCAAACCAGTTCAGTTCAAGACATTTGCGTAGAGCAAGGCGTGCGCGGTGAAGAATAACATGCAAATTGGTCGCTGAAATATTACAGCTCTTACAAATGGTTTCAGTATCATCTCCACTGATATCACGCAGGCGGAAAATCAGCGCCTGATGTTCGGGCAGTTTGCTTACGCATAAATCAAGAACAGCAGTGAACTGGCCATTTTGACAGAGAGCTTCCGGGTTTTCACTCCAGGCGCCTGGAGCCTGACTCCAGCTGCCATTGTCGTTAAACCATGACGAAGTCGGATCATTCTCAACACGCTGGTTCAGGTTGCGGTCGCGAACCTCTTTGCGGATATAATCAATGATTTTATGTTTGAGAATACCTGTTAACCATGTCCGGACCGTCGATTGACCAGTAAAGCTGGCGTGGCCTTTCCACGCTGCAAGAAGCGTGTCCTGTACCAGGTCTGCAGCCACATCTTCATTTTGAAGCCTGGAGATCGCGTAGCGATAGAGGTAATCGCCGTGCTCAGTTACCCACGCATGAGGATCAGGATTCATCGCTTTACTCTGCCAGAAGTGAAGTGGTCAGCAACCTGCATTCTGGTTTTCAAGCCGATTATTAAACACTTCGCTTGGTCGGATTTTCCGATAGCTTTGTCAGGAAAATGAACTGATCTATAAGGGTGGCTCAAAATGAAACGAGCAGTTGGCGTATTTGATTCGGGTGTTGGAGGGCTTAGCGTTCTTTCACATATCCATCAGATGCTCCCTTCTGAAGATTTGATTTACGTTGCCGATTCGGCCTATATGCCATATGGCTGCAAGTCATCCGAGGTGGTTACTGAACGATGCCTGAAAATCGCCGGCTTCTTTTCAGGCCAAGGGGCAAAGGCGATCGTGGTGGCGTGCAATACTGCGACTGCCGTTGCAGTCCAGGCACTTAGAGAGAGGTGTGATATCCCGGTAATAGGTATGGAGCCACCGGTGAAGCCTGCGGTGAGCCATAGTCGCACCAGAACGGTAGGTATCCTGGCAACAAACGGCACCGTGAGTAGTGACAGGTTCAATACACTGAAATCGCGCTTCGCTGCCGATGCCCGCCTGCTTGTGCAGCCCTGCCCTGGTCTGGTCGAGCGAATCGAGTCGGGAGATCTGACAGGAGATGAAACCCGACAGATGCTTTCCAGATATCTTAAACCACTCATTGAACAGGGTGTCGATACACTGGTGCTGGGCTGCACCCATTACCCGTTTATCATTCCACTGATCAAGCAGATTACAGGCGAGGGAGTAAAAGTTATTGATACCGGCGATGCCATAGCCCGTGAACTGAAACGTCAGTTGCAGCTTAGGGAGGCCCTTGCTGATGTGGGAGAATCTGGCCGGATAGCTTTCTGGAGCAGCGGCAAAGCGACCGCTGCGTTAATCTCGCGCTTGTGGGGAGAGAAAGTCGATGTGGGCTACCTTGACATTTAACTGTTTTATGCTCCCGGGGTTGATCCGGAAAATAATCTCAAACATTTGTAAAAAAAGAACTTTCTTGCTTGTCATGCGTATGTATGCCGCTATTGTTCGCGCCAATTTAGTATATAGGATGTAACAACCATGGCTGCAAAGAATACTGTGACAAAAAAAGAGCTGCTTGAGAAGGCGAGCGGGATCGGTTTGAAGGGCGTAAGCAAATATCGCAAGCCGGAACTGATTCACGCCATTCAGGTTGCAGAGGGAAACTCTCCCTGCTTCGGCAAGATTTCAGATTGCTGGGAGTTCAACTGTCAGTTTGGCGGTGATTGCCAGTCCTGAACAGGAGAAATCAGAATTGATGTAAAATGTGGGTCCATTGTGGCCCACATTTTATTTATGGGCGGTAGGTAACCTTAGCGGTACAGGTTTCTGAAATCTCAATACGAGAAACTCGAATACGGTCGTTATCAAGTCTGGCACTCATCTCATTATAAAGTTCACGGGCTACGTTTTCGCTGGAAGGGTTGATGGTGTCAAATGGAGGGACATCATTCAGGTTGTAATGATCCCATGGATCAAGGGCCGCTTTCAGTTCGGTTTTCATGATTTTGTAATCAATCCCCAGACCAATCTCATCAAGCTCTTTACATTCAACAAAGAGTTTTACGTGCCAGTTGTGTCCATGCAGGCGAGCACAGTCCCCCGGATAACCGCGCAGGCTGTGTGCAGCTGAAAAGTGGGTCTGGATTGAAAGTTCAAACATGATTGCCTATCTCCGGGCGTTGGGCAGAAGCAGTGCAGCTGATACCGTGCGACCCTCTGCAACTAGAATATTGTAGGTTCGGGCTGCAGATCGGCTGTCCATGCACTCAAATCCGACATGAAAACTGGCGACAAAATCGAGCAGCTCGGCTGAGGGAAAGATGGTCTGGCGTCCTGTTCCGAGAATCAATACCTCAGGGGCAGGCTGCAGAAGGGGGGCAAGGTGATCGGTTGACAGCTCACTAAAGCAATCGGGACCCCAGGGCGCTGAAATTTCATTGCCATGGATATAGAGGCCACTCTGATAGGGTCTCTGGTTAATACTGATCTGGTTATCATCATAACCGGTGAACAGCAGCGTTCCTCCAGGAAGCTGAGGAGAGATATCACCCTTCATCGGTCCGATTCCCTATATCTCTTTACAGCGCTATCGATCAGGGCCTGGCTTCCATCTCTTTGATCTCGGATTCGTTGGACTTGAAACGCGCAGAAAGGGAGAGCATGACTGGACTTGCAACATAGATGGATGAGTAGGTTCCGACCAAAATGCCTGCAATAAGAGCAAATGCAAAGTCATGAATCACTTCGCCACCAAGGAAAAAGAGTGCGAGTACCACCAGCAGAGTGGTGAATGAAGTCATGATGGTACGCGACAGTGTCTGGTTAACCGAGTCATTAACAACCTTGTATTCATCCTCCTGATTTTTACGTTTCCTGTTGGCCGCAAAGTTTTCGCGGATGCGGTCAAATACAACGATCGTATCATTGAGGGAATAACCGATAACGGTAAGCAGGGCTGCAATTACCGGCAGGGAGAACTCCTTACCGGTAAGAGCAAACAGTCCCAGTACAATGGTAATGTCGTGCAGCAGGGCTGCATCAGCGCCGAGCGCAAAACGGAACTCGAAACGGAAGGTGACATAGATCAGAATGGCCAGCATGGAGATCAGTACGGCCATAATGCCCGCACGGGTCAACTCTTCACCCACCTGAGGGCCAACGAATTCAATACGCCGCATCTCAATGGCATCAGCACCAAACTTTTCACCAAGCCCATCGAGGATGCCTGTGCTGATGACAGAAGAGTTCTCCTCTTCCTTGTTCTGAACGCGAATAAGGATCTCTTCAGGGGAGCCAAACTCCTGAATCACGGCATTGCCGTAACCCTTTGGAGAAATCGCATCACGCACATCTGCAATAGCCGGAGCCTTGTCGAACCTTACCTCAACAAGTGTTCCGCCAGTGAAATCGATGCCGAAATTCAGTCCTTTAACGGCCAGCGCTCCCAGTGAAGTGAGCATCATAATGGCCGATATGATCAGGGCAATTTTGCGTTTGCCGATAAAGTCGATGTGGAGGTCGGAACGAATCAGTTGCATATCAGTAGCCTCAGATGCTCAGTTTTTCTATGCGTTTACGCTTTGCTGTTGAGAGCGCGATGATGCTACGGGTAACCATGATAGCAGTGAACATTGATGCGATAATACCTACTGACAGGGTCACCGCGAATCCTTTTACAGGACCTGAACCGAACTGGAACAGCACAATGGCAGCGATCAGAGTAGTGATATTTGCATCAACGATGGTGGATAGCGCCTTGTCATAACCACCGTCAATGGCAGCCAGCGGGGTTTTTCCTAGTCGCAACTCCTCACGGATACGCTCAAAGATCAGCACGTTGGCATCTACTGCCATACCAATGGTCAGCACGATACCGGCAATGCCCGGCAGGGTCAGGGTGCCGCCGATAATGCTCATGGCAGCCAGAATAAGCAGCATGTTAAAGGCCAGTGCCACATTGGCGACCATACCGAACATGCGGTAGTAAACGGCCATGAAAATCAGTACAAGGATGGAGCCGATAATGACTGAGTTCATGCCCTGATCGATGGAGTCCTGACCGAGGCTCGGGCCGATCGAACGTTCTTCAACCACTTTCACAGGAGCGGGCAGGGCACCTGCACGCAGAACAATAGCAAGATCATGCGCTTCCTCGGGAGAGAAGCTGCCGGTAATCTGGGCCG
Source organism: Mariprofundus ferrinatatus (assembly GCF_002795825.1). NCBI lineage: Bacteria > Pseudomonadati > Pseudomonadota > Candidatius Mariprofundia > Mariprofundales > Mariprofundaceae > Mariprofundus > Mariprofundus ferrinatatus. The sequence goes on from NZ_CP018800.1 coordinate 805,732, forward strand.
ATCCGCCTGCAATGCGCTCCCGAATAACCGGGGCTGAGTTGACTACACCTTCGAGGATAATGGCAAAGCGTTCACCCACATGCGCGGCAGTCAGTTTATCGAACTTGCGCGCACCCTTGCTGTTGAATTTCAGCGTTACCGCGTACTCATTAAAGCGGGAGTCGATCGAAACGCGTGCATCGGCGATCTCGTTGCCTGACAGCTCTGTATGTCTTTTCAGCAGATAGGGCTGGCGAAAGCTTTTGCCGTTTCTGGTCTGCTCCGGGCCATACATGATGATATCGCCAGGAGGAATCTGGCCGGAGAGTGCCTTGTCAAGATCACCCTTCTCATCAACCAGCTTGAATTCAAGCTGGGCAGTACGGCCGATCAGCTGCTTGGCATGGGTAGTGTCCTCGTAACCAGGGATCTGGACCAGAATGCGGTGCTCGCCCTGCTTGATGATAACCGGCTCTGTGGTGCCCAGTGCATCAATTCGGCCGCGGATCACTTCGATCGCCTGATCTACTGCAAAGTTCCGAATCTCCTTTGCGGAAGCCTGTTTCAGGTTTAGGACAAAGGTGTTGTCTGCCGGGTTGGTGATATCATAAGTGGAGAAGTTTTCTGCCAGAATCTTTCTGGCTGCATCCACTTCCGTAGCCTCTTTAACCACAACGGTCATGCTGCTGGCTTCGGTGGTAAGGCTGCTGTAACGGATGCGCTCCTTTCGAAGCGCCTGTCTGGCTGTGTCGATATCCTCTTCAACACTGTGGGATACGGCTTTATCCACATCTACATCCAGTACCAGATGGATGCCGCCTTTCAGATCAAGGCCAAGGCTCATCGGGTTGCTCAGTGCGGACGGCCACCAGGATGGAGGTGTGGTGAGATTGGGCAGTGATCCCATCAGGGATACCGCCAGTACGGCCAGAATCAGCCAGTATTTCCAGCGCGGAAAGCTATGCATGGATAATATCCTTACTCTTTATCAGTTTTTTCTTTTACAGGTGCGGTTTCGGCTAGGCCTGCAACAGTGTCGCGTTTGACTGAAATCACAACGCCGTCTGCGATTTCAACTTTCAGGACATCATCTTTTACGGCTGTGATCTTGCCGTAGACGCCACCACCGGTCATCACCTTGTCGCCCTTGCTCAGCGAGTCAACCATGCTGCGGTGATCCTTGAGTTTCTTCTGCTGCGGACGGATGAGCAGGAAGTAAAAGATCACCATAATCAGCAGAAGTGGAATCAGAGAGGCAAAACCGCCGTCTGAGGGAGCCGCTTCGGCGTATGCCGGAGTAATGATGCTCATCGCAGCGGCAGCAGATGCGAAAGAGAAAGTGAAAGCTGTTTTCATGATAGGTAAATCTCCTGAATTCAATGGGCGGTGATTATGCTTCACCGCGGTAGCGTTGTAAAAAGTTGTCACGGAATTCGGGCCAATTCCCCTCAATCAGCGCGTTTCTGGCCCGAGACATGAGATGGCAATAGTAGTGAAGATTGTGCAAAGTATTCAACCTTGAACTTAAAATCTCTTTCGACATGTAAAGATGACGCAGGTAAGCACGGGAAAAGTGTTTGCAGGTATAGCAGTTACACTCTTCCATGATCGGACGTTCGTCTTCGGCATGTTTCAGGTTTTTGATGTTGATCTTGCCGTCATCTGTGAAAATTGTGCCGTTGCGTGCGTTTCTGGTTGGCATCACGCAGTCGAACATGTCGATGCCACGGTCGATGCCCTCGATCAGGTCATCAGGCGTACCTACGCCCATCACATAATGGGGTTTATGCTCAGGGAGGTGTGGGGCGAGGGCATCCATCATCGCCATCATCTCCTTCTTGGGCTCGCCGACAGAGAGGCCGCCGATGGCTATGCCCTCGAAATCGATTGCGGAAATCGCCTTAAGGCTCTCCAGTCGAAGTTCTGGGTACATACCCCCCTGTACGATGCCGAAAAGCGCTTGAGAATCATTTACGGGCAGGTGTTCGCGGCATTCAGCTGCCCAGCGCATGGATAGCTGCATCGAATCGTTAGCTTCGTTCCATGTGGCAGGGTACGGGGTACACTCGTCAAAGGCCATTACGATATCACTACCCAGTTTGCGCTGGATATCCATGCTCTCTTTCGGCCCTAGAAACACTTCCCGCCCGTCGATATGAGAGCGGAACCTTACGCCGTGCTCTTCGATCTTGCGCAACTCTCCCAGCGACCAGACCTGAAAACCACCGGAGTCGGTAAGGATCGGCCGTTCCCATGCCATGAATTTGTGCAGGCCACCCAGACGCTCAACCAGGTCGGCACCAGGCCGCAACATCAAGTGATAGGTATTACCCAGGATAATACTGGCCTTGATATCGTCTGTGAGATCGGCTGGCGTCAGGCTTTTTACGGTTGCCTGGGTTCCGACCGGCATGAATACCGGCGTTTCAACAACGCCATGCGGCAACTCTATGCGGCCTGCACGGGCATAGCTGTTTGCATCTCTGGCAAGGATTTTAAAGGAGAGCGCTGACATGGCAGCGCAGACTGACGTTGTGTCTGTTTCCCAGCAAGCAGCTATTTATCTGGCTCTGTTTGGGTCCTCTGGCGGATGAAGGTCTTTGGCACGCTTGTGCTCTTTACCTCTCTTGCCCAAAGCTCCGACACGGATAGCTAGCAGAACGACTATATAGAGGATGACGCAGGAGAACAGTGTCAAGTCGATCAGCCCCAGAAAGGCATAATGTTCGTCTGTCAGCTCCCTGCCACTTGCATCCATAAGGTGCATCCAGGCGAACTGGCAAAAGAGGATCAGGGCAAACATGCTGGCGAGTTTTGTGGCCTTCATGGTGATAACGAGTACGGCATCGATGCGACGAGCTTCACGTGTGTGATTTTTCCTGAAATAGCTGTGCCAGCTAAATTTACGATGTTCATGTTCAGGTATCTGCTCATTCAGGCGCGGATGAATTACACTGTGGGAGTGGTATATCGCACGTGCCATACCGAAATATATTAGGATGAAAACCACGTAAGCGGTTGTAATGGCGATGGTTCCCCACATCAGGATTGGTAGTGCCGTGTCGGCAAGTTCAGCCAGGGCTATGCCTTCCTGATGGTGTGCTTTTCCCAGCCATATGAAAAAAATGGCAGCAACAGCAAAACTGGCGAACCAGATGATGTTCTGGATGGTTCGGAAGCGGTTAACTCGTGCTCGAACGGCACCGTCTTCATGCTCAAAAATTTTCATTGCGGCAACGGTTTGATCGCTCATATCAACCCCTTTGAATCATACGTATAATAGAATTACGACAAATATCGCCTTATTATATTAGCATGTTCTAATGCGTCAAGTTTTTATCCGTAAGTATATTGGGGGGATTATCCTGTGTGGACATGGCGCTGCACTGCTGCCAACTTTATTGCATGATTGAGTTCCCTGATCCTTCACAGGCCAATGAAGAGGGGTTGCTGGCCGTAGGTGGCAACCTCAACCCTGAAACACTGATGGCGGCATACTCAAAGGGGATTTTCCCCTGGTATGGCGAAGGTCAACCGATTCTATGGTGGTCGCCGGATCCTCGCATGGTTCTTTTTCCTTCTGAATTTCACTGCTCGAGACGATTGGCTCGCCGAATGCGTCAAGGGTCATACACCGTTTCATTCGACAGGGCATTCAGTGATGTGATCAGATTGTGTGCAGAGATTCCCCGTAAAGGCGAGAGCGGCACATGGATTATTCCCGAGATGATCCAGGCTTACTGCGATATGTTTGATTGGGGATATGCGCATTCTGTGGAAGTGTTGGAGGAGGGTGAGTTGATCGGAGGCCTTTACGGTGTGCTTTACAACCGAATCTTCTTTGCCGAGTCGATGTTCAGCCGTAAAACAGATGCCTCCAAGGTGGCATTGGCCGCACTCTGTGAGCGCGCGATACAAGAGGGGTGGAGGCTCATTGATTGCCAGTTTCACACCGGCCATTTACAAAGCCTCGGCGCTCGTGAGATTTCACGGTCTCAGTTCTTGAGTTTGATTGATCCCAGTCGCGATTGATTGTGAATGAGTGTTTCGTCAGAAATGGGATATATTTGCTAGCAAAGGAAATTTTATGAGTCTGAAAAGCAATCGTAACCAGTTAGTTAAAACCGCCGTGCAGGGGAGTGTTGCTCCTGCGCATCAATGGGCGCCGTTTGAAGTAGGGGCGGCAGGCGAAATTTTTGCCTGGCCATCAACCGGAGGCATCACTTATAACGTGAAAATTGGTGATTCAGTATTCGGCTGGGCCGGCGAACATATCGAGCCGGGTGTATCCACAACCATGAGCCACAAAAACAGTAAGGCAGAGGCCGGCTATCAGTTTCTTGCCTGTTGCGGCAATGAGGCAACGGTCATCTCCGGCGCTGCCAAGGGAGAGAAAGGAACCGTGCTCGGCCATCATGGCGGCGTTGAGCATTTGATGCTCGATTTTCCCGATGCTGTACTCGATAAACTGACCTGCGACGATAAATTTCTGATCAAAGGATATGGGCAGGGGTTGAAGCTTATCGATCACCCGGATGTCTATATCTACAGCCTCGATCCCGACGTGCTTGAGAGTTGGGGGCTGATTGAGCGAGAGGATGGCAGGATTGAAGTGCCGGTGAATGTGATTGTGCCAGGCCATGCGATGGGCTCCGGAATAGGAGCACTTTCAGTCACAACAGGCGACTACGATATTATCTGTCACGATGAGGCGACAGTTCGAGAGTATGCTATGGATAAATTGCGTTTCGGCGATTTCGTGGCTGTACTCGATCACGATAACCGTTATGGCCGCACTTACCGTAAGGGTGCAGTTACCATTGGCGTGATTATTCACTCTGATTCCCCTTTGGGTGGCCACGGTCCGGGTATGATGACGTTGATGAGCGCGTGTGATGAAAAGCTGATACCCGTTCTGAATGAAAATGCCAACCTGGGTGCCATTAAGGGTATCGGTCGTTATGCTGTTGAATAACGGGCCCTGCTGATCTGATGCGGGTTGCCTCTATCCAGCTGAACTCAGGACGTGATGTTGATCAGAACCTGAATCGAGTCGACCATCTGCTGGCTGAAGCTGCGCAATTAAGGGCTGAGCTTGCTGTTCTGCCTGAGAATTTCGCCTTCATGGGAGGCAGTGAAGATGATAAGAGAAATGCTGCGGAAGAGCAGGATAACTCTCCAATTATAAAACATCTTTCTGCTCAGGCTAAGAAGCATGGTATGGCGATTATTGGTGGAACCCTTCTTCTTAAGGGTGAAAAAGGTCGGCTTCGGAACAGTTCTCCCGCATTTGATCAGGATGGCAGGCTGCTGGCGGTTTACGACAAGATCCATCTTTTCGATATGGATTATCAAGGTGAGGCTTACCGCGAATCTGCATTGATTGAGCCCGGGAGCAGGAGCGTTGTAGTCGACTTCGACAAATGGCGTATCGGGCTGAGTATCTGTTACGATCTTCGCTTTCCAGAGCTCTATCGCCTGCATGCCAGTGCGGACTGTCATATTCTCTGTAATGTTGCAGCCTTCACTGCGGTGACTGGCTCCGCTCACTGGGAACCGTTGCTTCGGGCTAGGGCAATCGAGAACCAGTGTTATGTGATTGCTTCTGCACAGACTGGTTTGCATGCTGATGGCAGGCAGACATGGGGGCACAGTATGATCATTGATCCCTGGGGTCAGATCATGGTTTCACTTTCCGAAGGGGAGGGGGTGATTACAGCTGACCTTTCACTGGAAGAGGTTCATCGCGTGCGTAAATCCATGCCTGTTCTCCAGCACAGAAGGCTGTAGAGCGTATCGCTGATCGGACTTGAATTGGCTGCCGGCTTGCCGCATTTACGAGCCTGTCAGCCTCTAGCCCTTGCAATATAAGGGATTACATTTCCTATCCACAGAAGCTGTGGATAACTTGGTGGATAACATTACGAAGCACAGTGCTTGATACGCTTTTGGCTGGACTGCCAACGATGTGCCTAATTATTATGCAGAAAAGAAATGCTTTATAAAACAGTATGTTGAAGAGCTATTTAAAAGCTTCTTTTAGCTTGAGGGGCTAATTCTAAAAAGTTCTTAATCCACTTACAGTCGCGGTGGATAAACCTCAACTATAGTACCGGCTTGAGCTGTCTCAGGGCTTCAAACAGTGCGATAGAACAGGCTGAAGAGAGGTTCAGGGAACGAACAGGCGCATCGTTCCGCATCGGTATTTTGATAGGCCTGATCTCATTGCGAATGGCTTCACTTAATCCTCTCGACTCAGGGCCAAACACAAGCACGTCACCAGCTGCATATTTTATATCCCAGTGGGCTGTGCTCCCCTTGGTGGATAGTCCGTACCAGTTGCGATCTGTTCCGATCACCTTGCGTGCCATCTGCCAGTTTTCATGGTGGTGAATGTCAAGGTGGTCCCAGTAGTCCAGCCCCGCCCGTTTCAGGTGTTTATCACTGATTTCGAATCCGAGCGGATGCACCAGGTGCAGTGCACATCCCGTGCAAGCACACAGTCGTGCAATATTACCGGTATTCGGTGGAATCTCAGGCTCGACTAGTACGATATGAATAGGAGGGCTCATCTGACGGCAGAGGCTTAAGCATGTGAGGCCAGGGTGCAATAACTAGGTTGTGTCAGTTTGCTAATCCCTGTCTTTGCCGTCGCCTCTGTCTCTTCCGCCGCCATCGCCATCTTTTCCGTTGCTATTACTGTCGTTCGTCCCTCTGGCCTGTTGAATGGCGTCCTGAGCGGATGTGAAACTGTTGCTTAGTGTGCCGCCGAGAAGGTTGATGGCTACAATGGCGGTGACAGAGATGAGTGCAATCATGACGACATACTCAACCATGGACACTCCATCTTCATGATGAAAATGTGATACTTTCAAAGAAGCCCGGGGCATGGCCTCTTGTACCTCATCTGAACCATTCATCCTTCAGCCTCCTTGCGAAGGAGCGCACATGTATATCTATTTTAGTGCACGGCAGCGGTTATCACAAGATTCGGGACGCCAGCGTCATAGACAGGCATGATTCGCTTAAGCTATTTCAATGGTATCAGCAGTGGTTGTTCAATGGTGCTGTATTTACACATGGAGTGACTTTCAGGAGGTGCCACGATGGCCAGAACGAACTTTAAGTATGAGAAGCGTCAGAAAGAGATCGCCAAGCAGAAGAAGGCTGAAGATAAGCGGTTGCGCAGGCTGGAGAAGCGGAGCGAAACGGATAATGATCCGTCGACTGAACCGCAGGTCGATGTTGTGACAACTGATGACTAACCGCTTTCTCTTTGATCAATTGTTATGCAAGGAGGGCGTTAGCCCGGATATATAATCAAAAAAGGCAGGGTATGACCCCTGCCTTTTATAGAAAGAATAAAACTGAAGAAATCAGTCCAGATGTTCGTCGATGAACTCGGTCAGTTTGGCCTTGTTGACAGCGCCAACCTTGGTTCCCTGAACATTACCGTCGCGGAACAGCATCAGGGTAGGGATGCCGCGAACTCCGTATTTGCCTGGTGTGTTAGGATTATCATCGATGTTGATCTTGGCGATGGTCACCTGACCTTGCTTCTCGGACGCAACTTCGTCCAGAATCGGGGCAATCTGTTTGCACGGGCCGCACCATGGAGCCCAGAAGTCTACGACGACCGGGCCGCCTGCTTTAAGTACATCGGCATCAAAGCTATCGTCGCTGACATGAATAATTAAATCTGAAGACATTTGCTTTCCTCTTTGATTTTGGAATGCACGAAACGTTAGTCCTGGGGGGTAAGAGCGTCAACCATGTCCGAACATGAACAACTGGAACAGATCATTCGGGAGCGTATCGGTGAGGCAGGGAATTTCCTCACTTTCGACCGTTTTATGCAGGCAGCACTTTACGAACCCGGGCTGGGGTACTACGAGTCGAAAACCGTATTTGGTGAAAAAGGGGATTTTGTCACGGCTCCAGAACTGGGCCCCTGGCTCTCTCTGGGTTTTGCCGATCTGATCTTCTGGGCATGGAATGAGCTTGGTCAGCCTGCCGAATGGACTTTGCTGGAACAGGGCTCCGGTTCAGGTAAGCTGCTCGCTTCTGTTCTAGACATTATTTCCCAGTTTTCGATGCTTTCCCCCTCGTCGATAATATCGGTGGAACGTAGTGCCCAGCTGAGGAACCGGCAGGCTGAGCTTTTTGCCGAACGAAATTTGGTTGTTGATATCAGCTCTACTCTTGATGAAGTAGAGCCCCGCGAAAATATTATTGTCTTCAGTAATGAGCTTCCCGATGCATTTCCTGTACGCTGTTTCCGCTGGCGGGATGGCCACTTTTATGAGCGTGGCGTTACATGTTCCGAAAATGGATTTGCATGGAAGGATGGCGACAGCCCACTTGTCGATGGACCGGATATTTCTCCAGAATTGATCAATGCGTGGCAGGATGGGTATGTCAGCGAGTGGAATCCGAGTCTTGAAGGCTGGCAGAAACAGCTATCAGGTATAGTGATCAGCGGCTTTGTCTTTACCAACGACTACGGTTACTCACAGCAGGAGTACTATCGACAGGGAAGGCGTGAAGGCTCGCTTCTGGCCCATATCGGCCAACAGGCCAGTGAGGACGTATTGAGTGATCCCGGTAGTCGTGATGTTACTGCCCATGTTGATTTCACCGCTCTGGCTCTGGCAGGTAAAACGGTTGGTTTTTCACCGTTGCTCTGGATGTCGCAGGGTGGCTGGCTGGCGCAGTCACCATCGGTGCAGGCTTTTGTGCAGTCGCTGGCATGTCAGAATGATGCGACCAGTATGCATCTGATGGCACATGCGAAACGGGTTTTAATGCCGTACGGCATGGGCGAAGTGTTCAAGGTTCTGGTACAGAGCAAGGGATTCCAGGCGGATCGGCCCGACTACCTGAAACAGTTCCATCACCTCGATCTTCTCAGGCTATGATTGTCGAAGGAGTGACCTGCGAGGGGGTTGCAGGCCCATTATTGCCGGGAGGAGAAGCTGTCGTTCGGATAGAGGGGAGTACACTGCTGGTGGTCAATGCAGTGCCGGGAGATCACTTGAAACTGCGTGTGGCCGGTAAACGGAGAGGCGTGTTCCGAGGCGAGATCGATGCAGTAGTGAAACCGTCATCCGACCGTATTGAGCCGCCATGTGGTGTGGCTTCTATCTGTGGTGGCTGTGCGTTGCAGTATCTTTCTGGCGAGAATCAGGCTTTGCTGAAGTCCGGCTGGGTAAAGGATGCTTTTTCACAGTTGATGGATGATAAATGTAACTGGATACCGTCCCTGTTCCATAAGGATTGGTGCCGCAGACGTGTCCGCTGGTTCGTTGGCTCTGACAGTGATGGCAGGTTTCTCGGGTTTTACAGGCCGACAAGCCATGAACCGGTTCGCCAAAGCAAATGTATGGTCGTATCAGATGAATTGAATCTGCTGCGTAGCCTGATCGAGCAGTCATTGATAACGGATGAGCTGCATGCAGTTCAGGCGCTGCAACTCGATGATGGAATTCATGTCATACTCGAAGCTGCTTCCAGGCCGACAGCGATAGAGGTGGCCGGTATTGATAACACTCCTCTACAGTGGTGGTGGCGCGATAAAGCAGGCATTACCCGTCCTCTGAAGAAGCCTGTTGTCCAGTTTCATGATCTGCTGCCGGCAGGCGATCGCGATATCTCCCTCGCAGTTGGCCCCGATAGCTTTGTACAGGGGCAGATGGAGGGAAACAGAGAGTTGATTGCCCAGATTATTGCATGGGCCGGATCGGTTGACAGGGTTGCCGACCTATTTTGCGGTATCGGCAATCTATCTCTTCCACTGGCCGTGGCTACCGGTGCAACTGTTGTTGGTGCGGAGTTGAATGAGGCAAGTGTGCGGGCAGCGGCCGCGAATGCAAAAAACCTTTCTGTTAATGCCAGTTTTGAAGTCGCCAACCTGTTTGAGGAGTTTTCTCTTGAGCCATACATTGGTGCTGATCTGTTGATTCTCGATCCCCCAAGGCGTGGCGCCAAGAGAATCTGTAGCCGCATCTCGCAACTAATGCCGGAGAAGATTATTATGATTTCGTGTGATGTCGCTGCAGGCGCGCGCGATGGTCTGCTGCTGCAGGAGCAGGGGTACCGTATGTCTGCATTGCGGGCGCTCGATCTGTTTCCCGGGGCTGGCCATGTGGAAGCCATGAGCCTTTGGGTAAGAGGGTAGATGTAATGGTGAGTGCCTGTTCATCTTGTCCTGCGAAATCATGAACCACTCTGGGCGGTGATGATGGGAGGTGTGATCAGACTGATTGTGTTGGCTCTGCTTGTCGTCGGCTGCCAACCCGTAGACTCTAATCGCAATACTCTCCATGTCGGCCTTGCGCAGACGCCGATTACAGTTGATTCCCGTTTTGCCACTGATGCAGCTTCGGTTCGGATACAGGACTTCCTGCATCGCGGCCTTGTAAAGCTTGATGAATCTTTCAATGTCGAGGGGGATTTGGCAGAAAGCTGGGTTCATCCTACTCCTCTGTTGTGGAAATTCAGGCTAAGGCAGGGTGAAACCTTCAGCGATGGCAGCGAGGTGAAGGCGAGGGATGTAGCGGCCACACTACAGGCTGTGATCGATCCGGCCTTGGCGAGCCCGCGCATGGCAGAGTATTCAGCTATTGAGCGTATCGAAGTTGAGGATGACTACAACCTCACTATTTATCTCTCCAGAGCGGATGCCTCGCTTCTGACGCGACTTAACCTCGGTATTCTTCCAGCGACGATCGCCTCGGGTCCGCATAATGCCCGTCACACGATTGGATGCGGCGCGTACCGGCTTACCGCGTGGGGTGAAAGCGGTATAACACTGCAACGAAGGGGTGAAGGCGGCAGCGTTACCGCGATCCGTTTCAGTTGTGTAAAAGATCCGGTGACACGTGTACTGAAGCTGACACGCGGGGAACTCGACTTCGTTCAGAATGATCTGCCGCCGCACCTGCTTCCCTATATTGGCGAGCAGCGACAGCTGACCATGCTGACACGGCCCTCCACTACTTTTTCATATATCGGAATAAATCTGCAGGACGGTCTGCTCGGTGATGTGCGAGTCAGACGCGCCCTGGCGCTGGCATTGGATCGGGACAAACTGAAAAACGCTCTCTTCTCCGGCCTTCCTGATCTTGCCAACAGCGTGTTAAGCAGGGAGCACTGGGCTTCAGCCTCTTTACCCCCGATTCCGTTTGATCCCGTACGCGCTGAGCAACTACTCGACGAGGCGGGATTTCCACGTAATCAGGACGGGGTTCGATTTTCGCTTAATTATCGTACAAGTACCGATCCGACACGCCTGCGTCTGGCCACAGCCATTGCTGCCATGTGGCAGAAAGTAGGTATCAATGTATCTATCGAGTCGCTTGAGTGGGGTGGCTTCTATGCCCGCATCAAGCGTGGGGACTTCCAGCTGTTTTCACTCTCCTGGGTAGGCATCACCGATCCTGATATCTACCGCTCGATCCTGCACAGCCAGATGTGGCCGCCCAAGGGGGCAAATCGTGGCCGCTATCGCAATGATGATGTTGACCGGTGGCTGGATCAGGCGGCCGTGGTTGAAGCGCAGAAAGAGCGTAAGGCGCTCTATGCCAAAGTTCAGAAGCAGATGCTGGAGGATATGGTCTATATACCACTCTGGTATGAGCCGGTTATTGCCGTTTCCGGGCCGCGGGTTCATGGCTTTAAGCCGATGCCGGATGGCAACCTGCGAGCCCTGATGGATATTAAATTCATTCAGGAGAACAGGTAATATGTTCAGCTTTCACCATGTCGCACTCAGCGTCCGGGAATTAGGGCCGTCAATTGCGTTTTACGAAATCTTCGGCTTTGAGCCCGTGTTCCGCTGGCAGTCGGATGACGGGGAGCTCTCTATTGTGCATCTGAAACAGGGGGAGGTGCTTCTCGAACTATTCCGCTTCAGGACTCCTGTTGATGCGCCTCACACCTCACATGAGCTTTCCACTGATCTGCCCCGAATCGGCATGAAACATTTTGGTCTCAAAAGTGAAGATATCGATATCGCTGCAGCTCATCTGATGAAGCTGGGGTTGGTTGAGCACATTGAGATTGTAGAGGGCAGGACCGGGATCCGTTATTTTTTCGTCAAGGACCCTTCCGGCCTCATGGTTGAAGTCGTTGAGGATAACCGGAAATTGTAGTTTTCCGCATCGACATTTGAGCGCAATGAAGCTATAAATGTGGTAGGGGAGCGTTGGCGTTTACAGCTTCTGTGGAAGGAGTTTTATGATCAGGCCAGGTATTCATCTCAAGCTTCGCCGCATCGGCATTGACACTTTCAAGGAAAATGTCGCCTATCTGCACCGTGACTGCCCTGTTTACCACACCGAAGGTTTTCAGGCGCTTGCTAAAGTCGAAATCAACAGCGTCAGCGACCACCAGCAGGTACTGGCAGTTCTCAATGTGGTCAATGATGAGAAGATCATGGCGATTGATGAACTGGGACTGAGTGAGCAGGCATTTATTCAGCTTGGGCTCTATGAAGGGGATATGGTTTGCATCGCACAGGCAGTACCACCTGAATCACTCGATGCCGTGCATCGCAAGATCGCAGGTGAACGGCTGAATGAAAGTGATTTCCTCTCCATTATTCGCGATGTTGTTGCCAACCGTTATTCACGCATGGAGATGTCTGCCTTTCTGGTGGCATGCAGTGAGAGTGGCATGGAACGTGAAGAGCTGCTCTATCTGACCGAGGCCATGGTGAAAACCGGTGAAAAGCTCGATTGGGGCGAGCCGTTGGTGGTGGATAAGCACTGTATCGGCGGCATTCCGGGTAACCGGACAACAATGCTGGTGGTGCCAATAATTGCTGCCCACGGCATGTTGATTCCCAAGACATCGAGCCGTGCTATTACCTCACCCTCCGGCACGGCCGATACGATGGAGACACTGGCCCGTGTTGATCTGGATCTGAACAACTTGCGCGAAATTGTTCGCCATGAACGCGGTTGTCTTGCCTGGGGTGGCAGGGCAAGGCTTGCCCCTGCCGATGATATCCTGATCTCGGTGGAACGGCCGCTTTCGCTCGACTCTCCCGGTCAGATGGTCTCTTCGATTCTTTCCAAGAAGGTCGCTGCAGGTGCTACACACCTGTTGATCGATATTCCGGTAGGTCCTACCGCAAAAGTACACCGCATGAATGATGCCCTTCGCCTTCGCAAGCTGTTCGAATATGTCGGAGATCGTCTGGGATTGCACCTTGAGGTGGTGATCACCAACGGCGAACAGCCGATCGGACGTGGCATCGGTCCTGCACTGGAGGCACGCGATGTGATCAAGGTTCTGGAGAACGATCCTGAAGCGCCGTCTGATCTGCGTGAAAAGGCACTCAGGCTTGCCGGTCGAATCCTGGAATTTGATCCGGATGTTCGGGGTGGACATGGGTATGCCATTGCGCGAGATATTCTCGAAACTGGACGCGCCATGGCCAAAATGCAGGCGATCATTGCAGCGCAGGGAGAAAACAAAGACCCGCCCAAGCTGGGTGAGTTAATTATGGAGGTGACGGCCCCCGAGTCCGGGTTTGTTACCGAGATAGACAACCTGCAGATGGCTCGGATCGCTCGCTTGGCAGGCGCCCCAATGGACAAAGGGGCCGGTGTGGACCTGCTCAAAAAACTTGGTGACCGGGTTGAAGAAGGTGAATCGCTTTACCGAATCCATGCGGAGTTTCCATCCGATTTCGACTTCGCACAGGAGCAGACAAGGAAGGATATCGGCTTCAGAATCGGCGATAAGCCGGCTGCGCCGAACTATTTCCCACCGCTATGAGTGATATTCTACTGCTCGGTTTTGCCGAAAGCCGGAGAGTGACCGGTCAACTGGCCGATTTACTGGCCTGGCCAAGTGACGGGATCGAGGTACACCGCTTTCCTGATGGAGAGAGCAGGGTGCGACTGCCTGCTGAGTTACCGCAGCATGTGGTAATCTGTCTGAGTCTGGATCATCCCAATGAAAAACTGGTCGAGCTGTTGCTTGCTGCCGATGCGGCGCGAGCGGGTGGAGCTGAAAAGGTTTCGCTGGTAGCTCCTTATTTATGCTATATGCGCCAGGATATGGCCTTTCATCCTGGTGAAGCGGTGAGTCAGAAAACAATCGGTTCACTGCTTGGCGATTCATTCGATGCTGTGGTGACCGTTGATCCACATCTTCACAGGATAGAGCGGCTTGATCAGGCAGTGACTTCGACGCAGGCGGTCAGTCTGACTGCAACACGTCCCATTGCCGAATTTGTTGCCGATCATTTTGAGCGACCGCTGTTGATTGGGCCGGATGAGGAGTCGCTGCAGTGGGTGTCATCTATTGCTGAGGGGTGGGGGTTCGATTTTACTGTCGGCCGCAAGGAGCGAATGGGGGATCGCAATGTACGCATCTGCCTGCCGGATGATCTCTCCGTGACGGGCCGCGATGTGGTGATAGTCGATGACATGGCCAGCACCGGACGTACCATGTTAGCAGCTGTTGAGAGCGTGAAATCCGGCAATCCCGCTTCGTTATCGCTGATCGTGACGCATGCACTTTTTGTCGGCGATGCCGAGGAGCGCATCCGTGCAGCCGGCATAGATCATCTCTGGAGTACGGACACTATCGCGCATCCGACCAATGCCATTGGGCTGGCACCGCTGATGGCCGACGCTATCCGCAATCTCTGATAAAGTTCCGGATTCATGGCATATATCGATCATATTCGGGCATTGAACCGCTGGAATCCGGAAAACTTTCTACCCTTGATCGTAGATGGCAAACGCATGGGGAGGATCCGCCACCGCTTTGCACAAGAGTTGGACGGGTTCAAGGAGTGCTTTGATGTTCGGACAGAATGTGTAGTCCTGAGTTCTGCTCTGAAAAGTTTTGATGAGCGTTCAGAAGCAGTCGCCGAAGTGCTGCATCGGTTGACCGAGTCCGGTGTGGTTCGCCATCTGATGGGGGAGATGTTTCCCGTGCTCAGCGGTTTTGATCAATCTGCGGCATTCCAGATTGATCGCGCCGTGGTATCCATGTTCGGTATCCGCGCTTTCGGCCAGCACCTGAACGGTTATGTCGAAACCGGTGATGGCATTGCCATGTGGATCGCTCGAAGAGCATCTGACCGCAGGGCATTTCCCGATCGACTGGATCATCTGGTGGCCGGTGGCCTTCCGCATGGCATTTCGCTCGCCGACAACCTCACCAAGGAGTGCATGGAGGAGGCGAATATTCCAGCTGAACTGGCGGCATCGGCCAGGCCGGTTGCCGAGATCAGCTACTGCTGCGAGGTGAAGCGCGGATTGAGGGATGATACCCTCTTCTGCTACGACCTTGAGTTGCCGGGAAGCTTCAGGCCGGAGTGTAATGATGGCGAGGTGGCTTCATTCGAACTGATGCCGATTGAACAGGTGGCCGATATCGTACGAAACAGCGAGGAGTTCAAGCCCAACTGTAATCTCGTCATTATCGATTTTCTGCTGCGTCATAATCTGATTGCATCGGAAGATGAGCGTAAACTTTTGCAAAACGGATTAAGCGGCAACAACTAAAGCGACAAACGGGCTTCTGCTGCTAGGTTTCGGGCATGGAACCCCGCAACGAACCCCGCAACGAACGAACTGCCGAAGCGATTATTGCTGAAGTTGTGGAGAGTCTTGCGCACCTGAAAGGTGTGCGGGTGATCGCGGCCATGAGCGGTGGCGTGGATTCCTCAGTGATGGCTGCACTGCTCAAAGAGGCAGGGCTGGACGTTGTCGGGGTATTTCTCAATGTATGGGACTATTCGCGCGAGGAGGTGGATCGACACGGCTCCTGCTGCTCGCTGGAGGACTCCTATGATGCCCGCCGTGTGGCCGATAGCGTAGGCATTCCATTTTACGCCATGGATATGCGCGAAGAGTTCCGCCGTGATGTGATCGATCCCTTTGTCGCTGACTACGAAAGCGGGCGTACCCCCAACCCCTGTGAACGTTGTAACCGCTTTGTGAAATTCGGGGCGTTGCTGAAAGCGGCCGATCAGCTTGAGGCAGAGTACGTTGCAACCGGTCACTACGTACAGCGCCGCGACGATGAAAACGGCATTCACCTCTACAAGGGTAACGACAATCGTAAGGATCAGAGCTATTTCCTTGCCACAACCAACCGTGAGCAGGCATCGCGCATCCTCTTCCCGGTCGGTGGAATGGAGAAGGACGATACACGCAAACTTGCCCGCCACTATCATTTACCGACTGCCGAAAAACATGAGAGTCAGGATATCTGCTTTATTCCGGCTGGGGATCGCATCGCCTTCCTGAAACGTGAAGGGGCCTCAAGCGGTTTCATTGCCGGTGAAATTGTCGATCGTCAGGGCAATGTTCTGGGCCGCCATCAAGGTATCGCTCACTATACACTTGGCCAGCGCAAAGGGCTGGGCTTGCCAGACGGGCCATGGCATGTGGTGGGGCTTGACGGCAAAGCAGCGCGCGTGGTGGTGGCACATCCCGAAGAGGCTGTGATTCGCGAGGTGGAGGTGGATGAGATAAGCTGGATTCGGCGTCCGGAACCGGCTGATGAAATTACCGCCAAGGTTCGCTACCAGATGCAGCCCGCCGCCTGTGCATTGAGCGAGACCGGGTCAATGTTGCATGTGCGTTTCAAAGAGTCGCAGAAACCGACCGCGCCCGGTCAGGTGGCGGCATTCTATAGCGGCGATGAATTGTTGGGTGGTGGCATCGTCAGCAGGGTGCTGTAGCCGACTGTCAGTCCGGTTTGTTCAGCCAATCCTCGATAAGTGAGCGCATCTCCTGCAACCGCCTGTCATTCGGGGCTTCAAAGCGCATCACCAGTGCCGGCTGGGTATTGGAGGCGCGCAAAAGTCCCCAACCGTCATCGAACTGGATGCGCATGCCATCGATATTAACGATGTCGTAATCCTCACCTGTAAAATGGGCGATTGCCTCTTCCACCAGCGCAAATTTCGTTGCATCACTGCATGGCACACGAATCTCGGGCGTGGAAACCGATTCAGGTATGCCGGTCAGCAGTTCAGGGAAACCGGCCCTGCTTTCGGTGAGCATCTGCATCACCCGCGCACCGGCATAAGCAGCATCATCAAAGCCAAAAAAACGGTCGGCAAAAAAGATGTGGCCGCTCATTTCGCCAGCCAGCAGCGCACCGGTCTCCTTCATCTTCGCCTTGATCGGCGAATGTCCTGTTCGCCACATCACAGGGTTACCGCCCGCCTCAACGATGCCGTCGTACATATGCTGCGAACTCTTTACCTCCGAGATGATCACCGCTCCGGGGTGTGATTTAAGCAGGTGGCGTGAGAGCAGCAACAGCAGCATATCGGACCAGACGATATCGCCATGAGCATCGACGATGCCGATACGGTCACCATCACCATCGAATGCGATACCGAGATCGGCTTTTTCCCGAACTACCGTGTCGGCAAGATCTTTCAGGTTGGCTGCAATGGTTGGATCGGGATGGTGGTTAGGGAATGAACCATCCGGTTCACAGTAGAGCTCGATCACCTCACACCCTAGTCGCCTGTAGAGTGGGGCGGCAATCACGCCTGACGGACCATTGCCGGCATCAATCACCACTTTAAGCGGGTAAGCGAGCGGACAGTCGGCAGCAACAAATTCGATATAGCTTTCGACAATGGCATGCGCTTTACAGCTTCCCTGTACAGAAGCGGCTGGATGCCGCTCCAGCATCAGCTGTTTAAGGTGCTGGATATCATCGCCATGCAGGCTCGATTTTCCGATCATCATCTTAAAGCCGTTATAGTCGGAAGGGTTGTGGCTGGCTGTGACCTGTACGCTGCCTGCAGCATCGAGTTGAAATACCGCGTAGTAGGCGAGCGGAGTAGGCACGATTCCGACATCGAGCACGTCAACTCCCGCATCAGTCAGTCCCCGGATCAGGGAGGCCTGCAGCGCGGGGCCGGAGAGGCGCACATCACGCCCTACAATGACAGGGCGTGACTCATCTTCAGGCAGCATGGCGGCGAAAGCCATGCCGAGGCTGTAGGCGAAGGTTTCATCGACATCGCTTCCGGCAATGCCACGGATATCGTATTCACGGAAAATATGGTGCGGAAAACCGTTATTCAAAACCCACTCCTCCTGAGGCCAGTTAGACTAATACCTAAGTCCCGATCTTGCACTTGCGAAGTGGGTGAGCGCCCCTATGCTCCGCCCCCATGTCCAACCTTAACGACGAACAGTATCGTGCCGTCCATTATCGCGGCGGCCCACTGCTGGTGCTTGCCGGCGCGGGCTCCGGGAAAACGCGTGTGATTACCGAGCGAATCGCAGCCTTGGTCGAGCGCCACGTGCCTGAAGATGCGATTACCGCCGTGACCTTTACCAACAAGGCGGCGAAAGAGATGCGCGAACGTCTTTTCGATCGTCTCGGAGATAAGGCGAAATTACTGCGCATCTGTACCTTCCATGCGCTGGGTCTGGCAATTGTGCGCGAACATGCAAAGCTGTTGAATCGGCGTGCCAATGTGTCCGTATTCGCCGGAGGCGAGCAGAAGTCGGCTTTGAAATCAGTACTCTCCGATATGAAACTCCCTGCCGATGCCGATCAGGTCGATCGATTGATCTCCCGTATCTCCGCATTGAAAAATGGCCTGCTCGACATACACGATAACCAGCTCTCAGCCGTCCGTGAGCGTTATGATCAGTTGCTTGAGCGCATGAACGCGGTCGATTTTGACGACCTGATGGTGTTGCCTATTAAGCTGCTCTCCGAACATGATGATGTGCGCGCTCTCTGGCAGGCGCGCGCCCGCCATTTCCTTGTCGACGAGTATCAGGATTCATCACGCATCCAGTATGAGTGGGTGCGGTTGCTGGTGCCTGAGAATGGTAATTTGACCGTGGTTGGGGATGATGACCAGTCAATCTACGGCTGGCGTGGTGCTGAGGTGAAGAACCTCTTCCTGCTTGAGCGTGACTACCCTGCATTGACTGTGATCAGGCTTGAGGAGAACTACCGTTCCACCGGTTCGATACTCGAGGCTTCCAATTCACTGATCGCCAAGAATTCCGAGCGCCTGGGTAAAACACTGCGTTCCAATCTCGGCAAAGGAAAACCGATCCGCGTCTGGGAGTCCCCCAATCCCGAGGAGGAGGCAAGCCGGGTGGCCTCCGATATCAAGGCCAGACGGCTGACCACTGACGATGCCCACTGGGACCACTTCTGCGTACTTTACCGCGCCTCCTATCAGGCGCGGGAAATCGAGATGGCGATGCGCAGAGAGAAGATTCCCTACCATATTACCGGGGGCCTTTCATTCTTCGACCGCGCCGAGATCCAGGATCTGCTCGCCTACCTGCGCCTGGTCGCCAATTTCAATGATGATCTCGCCTTTATGCGCGCCATCTCCCGGCCGCGTCGAGGCATCGGAGATGTGGCACTGGGTGAGCTTGGTCAGTTTGCAATGGCGCATGGCTGCTCACTGCTTGAAGCCTGTCTGCACGATGATCTGGAGCACAAGCGCGCGCACAGCTTAAAGGAGTTCGGCGACCTGATCGTGGCGCTCGAGTTCCAGTTTAAACATGGTGAAGCGGATGAGGCTTTCGATGCAGCGCTCGATCTCACCCACCTTGAGGCAGCGATCCGTGCCGAGGCGGCCGATGAGGCGCAAGCTGAAATGCGTATGGGCAATCTCATGGAGTTGCGACGCTGGTGGATATTGCATGCTGATCAGGGCGGCGATCTTTCCAGCTATCTGCAGGATATCTTCCTCTTGGCGGACAAAAAGGATGATGATCCGACCGGCCAGGTTCGTCTGATGACAGTGCACGCCTCGAAGGGCCTGGAGTTCGACCATGTTTATGTTATCGGTATGGAGGATGGCATCTTCCCGCATGCAAGCGCGCTGGAAGAGAACCGCATGGAGGAGGAGCGCCGCCTGATGTATGTGGCGATGACTCGGGCACGCTATCACCTGACCTTAAGCTACTGCCGTGTGCGCCACCGCTTCGGGCAGAAGGAGAAAAGTGCCCCTTCGCCGTTCCTGAAAGAGCCCGAGCAGTCGGTGTTGCGCTGGGTGGACCGCGATCTCGAGACGGAAGATGCAAAAGAGGAGGCGGATGATTTCATGGCCGCCATGCGCAGAAATCTCGAACGCCTTCAATCAGGGAAATAGCTAAGTATTAAGCGACTTCGGATTCTATGATTGATTTCCGGTTGTGCCTACCAGGCCACCAACCAATAATCTGTGAAACAAGACCTGACCCCTAAGGCTCCTTTGAAAATATTGTCTGATAAAGAAGTTACTGAACCAATAGCAAGAAACAGTGAAAATCCGACTACTACTTTCATGGGTATTGAAGAATTTGACCATGGTCGCTTCGCCTCATCTATATCCTGAGATATACTTATTAAGTCAATGGATCCATAAAGAAATGATTTCTACGAAATTATGCTGCGAACCGATGCACTTCGGCGGCGATGGTTTCGGCCAGTTCGGCTTCGGCGATTTCAAGGTTGTAGCGGCTCTGAAGCCCCATCCAGAATGAGGCGGAAACGCCGAAGGCAGCCTGCAACCGCAGGGCGGTATCGGCAGTAATGTTGCGGGTGCCGTTGAGAATGCCGGTGATTCGGTTGGTCGGCACTTTCATCGCCCGGGCAAGGGCATTGGAGGAGAGCGATAGCGGTTCCATGAAATCGTGCAGCAGGATATCGCCGGGCGAGACCGGGTTCAGATTCTCGCCGGTTGCCACATCGCTATAATCGATGTTGTTCAGTTCATCCATGTTGATGCTCATCATTTCACCTCTTCAGTGATAATCGGTGATCTCAACTTCGCTGACATCGCTATCATTCCAGACAAAGCAGATGCGCCACTGCCGGTTGATACGAATGCTGTGCTCTCCCTGCCTGTTTCCCGACAGTGCTTCCAGCCTGTTGGCCGGAGGGATGCGCAAATCCTCAAGAACAGCGGCATGGTGCAACAGCATCAGCTTCTCTCTGGCGCGTTGCTGGATTTCCGGCGGCAGGCTTTTTACCCGCTTTCCGGCAAAGATGGCGGCCGTTGCCTTGTCCCGGAATGTCTTGATCACATCGACAGGCTATTACGTGTTACGTAATGCGTCAATGTCGATGATTATGATCTACTTATGGTTTGATTGATGCTGCAGCACCCAGTTCGGGCGGGGATAGTGGCAGGTGTAGCCACCCGGGAATCGCCGAAGGTAGTCCTGATGCTCAGGTTCGGCCTCCCAGAAGTCGCCGGCAGGCGCAACTTCGGTGACCACCTTGCCGGGCCAGAGGCCGCTTGCTTCGACATCGGCAATAGTCTCCAGCGCAGCCTGCTTCTGAGCCTCATCCGTATAGTAGATGGCCGAGCGGTAGGATGCGCCGCGATCGTTACCCTGACGATTCGGGGTGGTCGGGTCGTGAATCTGGAAGAAGAACTCCAGCAGCCTGCGATAGCTGATTACATTCGGATCGAAGATGATTTCGATTCCCTCGGCATGGCTGCCATGATTACGGTAGGTGGCGAATTTCACATCGCCGCCGGTGTAGCCGACGCGGGTCGAAATGACACCGGGAAGCCTGCGGATCAGCTCCTGCATGCCCCAGAAGCAGCCGCCCGCAAGTAATGCGCGTTCCTGTTTCATGCAGATTCCTCCACCCGGTCGAGATAGTCGCCATACCCCTCAGCCTCCATCTCATCGCGATGGATAAAGCGCAGCGAGGCCGAATTGATGCAGTAGCGCAGGCCGCCGCGCTCGACCGGGCCGTCCGGAAACACGTGGCCGAGATGGCTGTCGCCATGCGTGCTGCGCACCTCGGTGCGCACCATGCCGTGGCTGCTGTCATGCAGTTCATTGATGTTGGCCGGCACGATCGGCCTGGTGAAGCTGGGCCAGCCGCAGCCGGACTCGAATTTCTCGGAAGAGGCAAAGAGCGGCTCGCCGGAGACGATATCGACATAGATGCCCGGCTCCTTGTTGTGCAGGTATTCACCGGTGCCGGGAAATTCGGTACCGCTCTGCTGGGTCACCCGGTACTGTTCGGGTGTCAGGCGGGCGATGGCCTCTTCGCTTTTCTCATATTCCATATCTCGAATCATCCTCTCTGCTGATCATGATTGTCCAGAAACGGGGCGTGTTTTCCGCTTATCCGTCATCCTGTTGGTCGCGAAAGAGGGCAATCGCTTACAGCAGGCAAAGGCTGTACATACAACTTCGTCGTTTTCGGCTACACTTGCAATAAGTGCCAAAGTAGGAGGCGGCTATGGCGGAGCGGCATAAACTGACCATCGAGGGCAATGAGGCGGCAGCCTATATGGCTCACCGCACCAACGAGGTGATCGCCATCTACCCGATCACGCCATCCTCACCGATGGGAGAGATGAGTGATGCATGGACCAATCAGGGGCGCAAGAACCTCTGGGGCGCGATCCCTGAGGTCATCGAGATGCAGAGCGAGGGGGGTGCCTCCGGCACCGTGCACGGCGCACTGCAGACGGGAGCATTGACCACTACCTTCACATCATCGCAGGGATTACTGCTGATGATACCCAACATGTACAAGATCGCAGGCGAACTTACGAGTGCGGTATTCCATGTGGCGGCTCGCTCGATTGCAGCACAGGCGCTCTCCATTTTCGGCGACCACTCCGATGTGATGAGTGTGCGCCAGACAGGTTTTGCGATGCTTAGCTCCAACTCGGTGCAGGAGGTGATGGATTTCGCCCTTATTGCCCAATCGGCAACGCTGAAGGGACGCATTCCGGTGGTGCACTTCTTCGACGGTTTCCGCACCTCCCACGAGGTGAATGAGGTGGATGTGCCGGCAGATGATGTATTAAATGCCATGCTGCCCGAGAGACTTATCCGTGCGCATCGAAAACGCGCACTTACCCCCGATGCACCGGTGATCCGTGGTACCAGTCAGAATCCCGATGTCTATTTCCAGGGCAGGGAGTCCGTAAACCCATTTTACGAGGCGATGCCTGAAATCGTGCAGGGGTGCTTCGACCAGTTTGCCGAACTGACCGGCCGGCACTATCGGCTCTTTGAATATCACGGTGCTGCGGATGCAGAGTCGATCATTGTGCTGATGGGGTCGGGTGCCGAGACGGCCGAGGAGACTGTCAGCCATCTTACAGCGCGCGGTGAGAAGGTGGGTGTGCTCAAGGTGCGGCTCTACCGGCCATTCTCACCAAAGCATCTGATAGATGCGATTCCTGCCACTGTGAGACGTATTTCAGTGCTTGATCGGACCAAGGAGCCGGGTGCTGATGGCGAGCCCCTCTACAAGGATATGATGACCGCTCTGGCTGAATATGTCGGTAGTGGCGGCGACCGCTTTGCCGCCATGCCGCGCATCACCGGAGGCCGTTTCGGCCTCTCATCCAAGGAGTTTACGCCGGGTATGGTCAAGGCTGTGTTCGACGAGCTTGGAAAAGAGGCTCCGAAAAACCATTATACCATCGGCATCCATGACGATCTTAGCCACAGCTCACTTGCATGGGATGAGAATTTCAGAATCGATGCAGGAGCGGGCGTCACCTGCTGCATGTTCTATGGTCTTGGTTCGGATGGCACTGTTTCGGCTAATAAGAACTCGATCAAGATTATCGGTGAAGAGACCGACCTCTACGCCCAGGGTTATTTCGTTTACGATTCCAAGAAGGCGGGGGCAGTCACCATCTCCCACCTCAGATTTGGTCCGGAACCGATCCGTTCCACCTACCTGATCGGTAATAACGAGGCACATTTCATCGCCTGCCACCAGCCGGTATTTCTCGAGCGTTATGACATGCTGGCGCATGCGGCTGAGGGGGCTGTCTTTCTGCTCAATACGCCGCACAGTGCGGAAACGGCATGGGTTGATCTCACAGCAACCATGCAGCAGCAGATAATTGAGAAGAAGCTGAAGTTTTATGTCATAGATGCTTATAAAGTGGCTAAAGAATCGGGTATGGGACGGCGCATCAATACGGTGATGCAGACCTGCTTCTTTGCCATCTCCGGCGTGCTGGAGAAAGAGGAGGCGATTGCAAAAATCAAGGAGGCGGTGGAGAAAACCTATGGCCGCAAGGGAGCGAAGATCATCGAGCGCAACTTCGCCGCTATTGATGCCGCTCTTGCCCATCTCCACTCGGTTGCTGTTCCTAGTGAAGTTTCCAGTAACACGACCATGCATCCGCCTGTGGCTGCAGATGCCCCTGTGTTTGTGAGGGAAATTACCGGTCAGATTATCGCCGGACGTGGTGATGCGGTTCCCGTGAGCATGATGCCGTGTGATGGTACCTGGCCGCTCGGCACTGCAGCTTACGAGAAGCGGAATCTGGCGCTGGAGATCCCTGTCTGGGATGCGGATCTATGCATCCACTGCGGCAAATGCCCGTTTGTCTGTCCGCATGCGGCGATCCGCTCCAAGGTGTTCCCTGCAGCTTTAGCCGAAGATGCGCCGCAAACATTCAAGCATGTGCCGGTCAAAGGACGCGAATTCGATGATGGTATGCAGATCAGCTATCAGGTGGCCCCCGAGGACTGCACCGGTTGCGGCTTATGCGTGGAGATATGTCCGGCACGAGACAAGAGTAATGTCAGCCACAAGGCGCTGAACATGGCACCACAGCCGCCAATCCGCGAGCAGGAACGGAAGAACTGGGACTTTTTCATGAAACTGCCCGAATATGACCGCGAGCAAATTCGCTGGAATGGCATGAAGGGGGCGATGCTTGCGCAGCCGCTGTTCGAGTTTTCCGGCGCCTGTGTCGGCTGTGGCGAAACCCCCTACATCAAACTGGCCACCCAGCTTTTCGGCGATCGCATGGTGATCGCCAATGCCACCGGATGCTCTTCGATCTATGGAGGCAATCTGCCTACTACCCCCTATACCACCAATGCAGAGGGGAGGGGGCCGGCATGGTCCAATTCACTCTTTGAGGATAATGCGGAATTCGGGCTCGGATTCCGGCTCGCCATTGATGCCCACAGGGATTACGCGCTGCAGCTGATCAAATCACCCGAGCTCAATCTTGATGCTGAGCTTGTTGACGCGATTCTGACGGCTGATCAGTCGGACGAGCCGGGTATTCACGAGCAGCGTCGTCGTGTGCAAAAGGTGAAGGACAGGATTGCTGCGATAGAGGGTGAGACTGCACGCAATCTTGAATCGGTGGCCGATTATCTGGTCAGGAAGAGTGTCTGGATTATCGGTGGTGACGGCTGGGCCTACGATATCGGTTTCGGAGGTCTTGATCATGTAATGGCCAGTGGCCGCAATGTGAACATCCTGGTGCTCGATACCGAGGTCTACTCCAATACCGGTGGCCAGATGTCCAAGGCGACACCGATCGGAGCGGTAGCCAAATTCGCTGCCGGCGGAAAACCTGTGCCGAAGAAGGATCTCTCAATGATCGCCATGGCCTATGAGCATGTTTATGTCGGACATGTTGCTTTCGGCGCCAAGGATCTGCAGACACTGAAGACCTTTATCGAGGCGGAGAGTTACGATGGTCCGTCACTGATCATTGCCTACAGCCCCTGCATCGCCCACGGCGTCGACCTGTCCCACAATATCAGGCAGCAGGAACTGGCGGTAAACAGCGGTCACATGAACCTGCTTCGCTATGATCCGCGGCGCGTGGAAGAGGGTAAGAATCCGCTGCAGCTCGATTCGAAGAAGCCGAGTATTCCGTATAGGGAATTTGCGCAGACCGAGGCGCGTTTTTCAATGCTCTGGCGTACCCATCCCGATGCGGCCGAGAAACTTATGCAGCGGGCACAGGAGGGGGTGATGGAGCGTTTCCACCATTATGAGCAGTTGGCCAATCTCTCCTATGCCAAAGAGGAGGACGAATCATGATCGATCTCTCAACAGAATACCTTGGCATGACGCTGAAGAATCCGCTGGTGCCATCGGCCTCGCCGTTTGCAAAAGATATCGACATGGCCAGACGCCTTGAGGATGCAGGGGCATCTGCCATCGTGATGAACTCGCTCTTTGAGGAGGAGGTGACCGAAGATGAGGAGCGGCTCGATCACCTGCAGCATTTTCAGGATATCGGCCACTTTGAGGCGGCCAGTTACCTGCCGGCTGAGGAGAGTTACAAGACCCACCTGGAGAGCTACCTCGAGCAGCTTGGGGGGCTAAAATCGGCGCTCGATATTCCGGTGGTTGCCAGCCTCAACGGCACCACGCCGATCGGCTGGGTCCACCACGCTTGTCAGCTACAGCAGGCTGGTGCGGATGCGCTTGAGCTGAACATCTACTACCTGCCTGACGACCTGAGACAGCCGGCAGATATCGTCGAAGCACGCTATATCGAAACATTGATAGAGCTGAAGATGCATATCCGTATTCCTGTGATTATGAAGCTTTCACCGCAGTTCAGTTCGGTGGGTAATTTTGTGAAGAAACTTGAAGCTGCAGGGGCGGATGGTGTCTCGCTTTTCAACCGCTATTACCTGCCTGATATCGATCTCGAATCGCTGGATGTCGTTCCAAGCCTGAAACTCTCATCTTCAGTAGAATCACGCCTATCCATGCGCTGGATCGCGATGCTACATGGCCGTACAAACCTCACCCTTGCTGCTACCAGCGGCATCCATACGGCGGAGGATGCGATCAAGCTGCTGCTTGCCGGTGCCGATGTGACACACATGTGCTCAGCACTGTTGCAGCATGGCCCCGAGCATCTCGGGGAGGTGTTGCGGGGCGTTGAGCAGTGGATGGAGGAGAAGGAGTATGAATCTGTCTCCCAGCTCAGGGGCAGCGTCAGTTACCTCAATGCCAAGGACCCTACAGCCTTTGAGCGTGCGAACTACATCAAGGCACTTGGCAGTTTCGAGTCTCCAAAAGGCGTCTGGCGATAAAAATGAGATGGAGCGTCAGGGTGTTGCTCAGCATGGGAAAGAGAGTCCTGGCCATGCAGTAAACGGATCCGGATAATTATAGCATGGCATCCTGATTCGGATGTTTATGTAAGCCTATCAGTGATATTAATTGCTGCCTGTTCTGAACCTTCAGCTTTTCAAACACCAATCCGGCATGAAACTTCACTGTGTGCAGCGAAAGGTCAAGCCGGGCAGCAATCTCTTTATTACTATAACCGGAACAGATATAGCCCAGAATTTCAGACTGCCTTTGAGTCAGTGTGATATTGGCATCGGCATTCAATGAAGGGGGTAAATATTCATCCCCCTCCAGGGCGTATCTGATTCCGGTGATGAGCTCCCGGCATGAGAGGGTTTTTGGTATAAAGCCTGCGGCACCAAAACCCATAACGGTTTGAATCAGTATCGGGTGCTCGGATGCAGAACAGACAATAAACTTTGAATCCGGAAACCGGCTTACCAGTTTGTTTACACTCAGCAGGCCATTCATATTGGGCATTGAGAGATCCAGCAGAACAATTGTTGGCTGGTTGTTTTTACATATCTCTTTTACAGAAAAGTAATCTGAAGCCTCATAAATCAACGCCTCCGGATAGACAGGCGCGAGAAAGGTGCGTACCAGTTCTCGATGGAGACAGTGATCATCTGCAATAAGTATTTTCATACGCTCTCATCATAGTCAATATAACCACCTTGCAAACCTAGACTCCAGTCTAGTCCGGGCAGATTAAATGGTGCATACAACTCTATACTGTAATGAGAGAAAGTCCTCATAACCAGATGTTTGGCCCCTGAGTTTCCGTATGAAGCAACGGCATAGAAGCAGGGTTGTTCTGGAAGCAGGCCAACTGGCAATCAACCCTGACTGAAAGCCCGCCTGCACAGCATCGATGAGGTGGAAGTGCAGAGTGAAGCTGATACCGGATAATCATCCATGTTGCTGGAACAGGTACAATTCCTTCTTCGCATCACCCGAACGCGAGATATTGTGCTGCGCTATTTTGTGTTCAACGGCTTTGATGGCGCGCTGCCGATGCTGGGAGCCGTTCTGCTTACGCTGTTCCAGATTGCCGTGATATATCTGCCGGCCCTGAACACGCTTTTCCATTCGCAGCCGCTGCCCGTGTTCAAGCTGGCTGTCTGCCTGATACTCTCTTCTCTGCTGCTTGTGGTTGTGGAGATCGAGAAGTGGTTAGTTCGTCGGGGTCTGATCTACCGAAGCAGTTGATGCTGCTTAAATATGGCGAAGTTGCCGCTTGTTGTGGGCGGAGAGGAGCTGTTTCGTTTTCGGAGCAGAGTGGCGGTAGGGCTTGAGGAAGTTCGGCATATTGCGCCCTTCAATCTTCATGATGTCGTCAATCAACATTGCTGCCAGTCGTTCGGGATGTTCTGCTTTTGTATCGATGAGGTAGCGGAAGAGAAGCTGGGCAAGGCGATCAAGCGATATTTTCCAGGTCGAGTCGGTTTCACCATAGATCCACAGTGAAAAGTCATAGAACGCCTCGAACACACTGCCATCCTGCCAGAGCAGGGGCAGGCTCTGCTTGAAGTTGCCGCTGTTGTAGTAGAGGTCCCAGAAACGGGCGAATCGTTTCATGCGCTGGATATCCTCAAAGCTGAGCAGGCTGTTTTTCAGGACGTCGTAGGGGGGCTTGTCGGAATAGACCATGCCGAAGCTCTTATCATGGCGGGAAATGGTGGTGCCCGAGAGTTTTTTTAGGATTCCGATCTGAATCTCAGAGCTGGTCATGTCACAGAGCCGGTCCAGATTGTGGCCGAAGCTTTGCAGTGATTCACCGGGCAGGCCCACGATCAGGTCGAGATGCATATGGGCGCTGGTCGCAGTTTCCAGAAAGCGGATATTCTCTTCAATCTTCTCAACTTTGAGATTGCGCCGGATATTTTTTGCCACTTCAGGATTAAGCGTCTGGATGCCGATCTCAAGCTGTAGCGATGCCGCAGGGAATCTGGAGATGCGTTCGCGCACGCTCTCCGGAAAGTGGTCCGGGATCACCTCGAAATGGACAAAGTAGGGTGGCTCTTTGGCCAGAAAGAAGTCGAGCAGCCGGTTGGCCGTGGCTACATTGAGGTTAAAGGTGCGGTCGATGAACTTGAAGCTGCGTACGCCGCGACTCCAGAGCAGTTCGAACTCCTCCAGAAGCCTATCAAGGAGTATCGGGCGCACCTTTTTATCAATCGAT
This sequence comes from Mariprofundus ferrinatatus, assembly GCF_002795825.1. Taxonomy (NCBI): domain Bacteria; kingdom Pseudomonadati; phylum Pseudomonadota; class Candidatius Mariprofundia; order Mariprofundales; family Mariprofundaceae; genus Mariprofundus; species Mariprofundus ferrinatatus. The sequence goes on from NZ_CP018800.1 coordinate 834,758, forward strand.
GAGAGGCAGAACTCGCAGAGAAACGGGCAGCCGCGGCTTGCCTCGACATATATGTAACGGTTGGCGACGTCTTCATCGGTGTAATACCGGTAGGGGAGCTCGATCTCGTCGAGATTTACGGGCGCTGCTTTAATGAATCGCTCAACCGGCGCATTGCCTGCCAGAATGGTTGTGCACAGGTCATGGAAGGCAACATCTCCTTCGCCCTGAATGAAGTAGTCGGCGGCATCAAAGTTGATGCGATATGGTGTATAACTCACCTCGGGGCCGCCGAGGATGACAATGGTTTGCGGCGCTACCTTTTTGATGGTTGCCAGCAGTTCGCCGCACTGTAGCGCATTCCAGATATAGACACCGATACCGATAATGGCAGGGCGTTCAGCGAGCAGCCGTTCCGCTATATCCTGAACATTGTCATTGATGACAAACTCCCGGATTGCTGCACGCCCCTGCAGCTCCGCCATATTGGCGTAGATATAGCGCAGGCCGATGGCGCTATGGGTATAGCGCGCGTTGAGTGTGGTCAGGATGATATCGGGCACCGGCAAAGAGTAACGTGCCGCTTGTCTCTGGCGAACTAAATACTAAATCAGTGCCGCCAGCTCTCCAGAATCGCCAGACAGGTTTTGTTCATCTCGACCGCCCGTTCATCAGAGTCCGCTTCGTTATAACAGCGCAGTTCAGGTGCGTTACCGGATGGGCGCAGGTGTACGACTTCGCCGCTGGCGAAGGTGATGCGTACGCCGTCGGTATTGTCGATGGAAATCACCTCTCCGAACTCGGCACCAAGCAGTGCCTGAGCCTCGCGCATGTTCTGCTGCTGATCACTGCCGCTTAAGGGGCGGAGTTTCTCCCTGCTCAGTTCGGTCGGGAAGTTCTTCAGCCGGTCACTGCTGGTAAAACGCTGCGGAAGCTGTTTCAGTAGCCCGGAGATAGAGAGGTTGGATGCCTTGGCAAGCATCAGGATGGCCAGCGGAACGATCACCGCATCGCGGGTCGGCAGTGCTGTCAGGTTTTTTCCATTCAGATCAATATCACTTGCGGTCAGGAAGCCTCCATTGGCCTCGTAACCGATTACATTTTCACTGCCTCCCGCTACCGCCTCATCCATTGCGGCAATCACAAATGGGGAGCCGATCCGGGTACGATCGACCTGGTCGAACCAGCCGCACTTCTCCACCGCACTGTTGCTCGATACCGGCGTTACCACATGCGTGGCAGCGAGATAACGGGCAGTGAGAATGCCGGCCACATCCCCTCTTAACCATTCGCCATGTTCATCCGAGACCAATGGGCGGTCGCCGTCGCCATCGGTGGATACGATACAGTCGAGCTTATGCTCTCTGGACCATTTAAGGGCCAGTGACACATCTTCAGGGCGTATCGCTTCGGTATCGACCGGGATGAACTTATCGGAGCGGCCAAGATGAACCACTTCAGCACCTAATCCGCCGACCACTTCACTGAGGATATCGCGGTCGACACTGGAGTGTTCATAGATGCCGATCTTCAGTCCTTGAAGGCAACCGGCCGGGAAAAAGTCGAGATAACGTTTCACATAGGCGCGGTATGCATCGGGTTGAATGGCAGGAAGAGGAGCGATCAGGGCATTGCCATCTGTATCGAAATCAGCGGTACGAATTGTAACCTTTCGGGCACACATCGCCTCCTCATCCCCCTTGAGAATTTCACCCTCGGGCTTGTAGAACTTGATACCATTGCGGTCATCCGGGATATGGCTTCCGGTCACCATGATACTGGCAAGATTAGAAGCCATGGCGTAACAGGCCACGGCGGGGGTGGGGATATAACCGCAGTTGAGCGGTTCGCACCCCGCATCACTCACAGCCTTGGCGACAGCCGCCATGATGCGCGGGGTGCTGGGTCGATAATCGCCAGCAATGGCAACCCGGTCACCAGCCTTGATATCAGCCGTTTCGAGAAGGTAGTCGAGAAAAGCGAGGCTGTAGGCGTAGCAGACGCGGTCGGTCATATCATCAGCAAGCCCGCGGGCACCGCTGGTGCCGAATTTGACGCCGCTCGTCTCCATCAGCTTGGAAATTACAATGGTTTCATTGGTGGCACTGTTCATGGTATCTCCCCTTAATCCTCTTCCGATCTCGCAACGTGAGTATAGGAGATCAGATCTGTTTTAACAGAGGCCTATTGATGCAGTGAGACAAAAATTCGTTCTGCAAGCGTTTCGGATATACCCGGCGCCTGAGCCAGCTGTGCTCGCCCCGCTTTTTTCACCCCCTCGATGCCGCCGAAATGTTTGAGCAGCGAAGCCCGCTTGGAGGCTCCGATACCGGGGATGTTATCCAGAACGGAACTGAACATGCTCTTTTTCTTGCGTTTGCGCATATAGGCGCCGGCAAAGCGGTGCGCTTCATCGCGGACGCGGGCGATGAGCAGCAGGGCGGCTGAGTGGCGTCCCGGCTTGAGCGAATCCCCAATGCCGGGCTCTCCGTTTTTCAGCCAGCCGGGCCAGAGCGTCTCCTCTCCAAGCTTACGGCTATCGCCTTTGGCAACGGCGAGCAGTTTCAGCTCAAAGAGTCCTGCATTGGCCGCGCACTCCAGTGCAATGCCCAACTGGCCGCGGCCGCCATCAATCAGCATCAGGTCAGGTGTGGGAATTGCATCTTCGCTGATGGCGCGAAAAAACCGGGATAACACAGCCTCCATGGCACCGTAATCGTCACCTGCGCTAACATCGGATGCTGCTGAGATGCCATCGAGTTTGTAGCGGCGGTAGTGCTCCTTTTCAGCCCCCTGCCAGCCGGCAAAGGTGACGGCTGCAACCATCTGTTTGCCGCCGAGATGTGCATTATCTACGGCAGCGATACGATCAGGTATGGCATCCAGATTAAGAAGTTCTGCGAGCGCCTCAAAAGCAGCCTGCTGGTTATCACCACGCCTGCTTGAGAGCATCTGGTTGCCGGAGCGCAATACCTGCTCCAGCCATTTCTTTCGGGCTCCGCGCTGCGGGTGAAGCACAGTCGCTCTGTTTTTCGGATGCAACAGCCGTACCAGTCGTTGCAGCTCCGCGCACTCATTTTCAGTGGCCTGCAACAGAATCTCGCGAGGCGGAAGATCATCCCTGTAGCGCTCGATCAGAAGCGATTGGAGAATCTCGCTGTTCTCTGCATCGACGGCCTGAGCGATGCGCACATTGTGCGTGCCGAGATCGCGGCCTGCCCTGCGCACTCCGATGCTGGCAAACACGCCTGAGGTGTGGCGTATCAGTCCAATGGCGTCGGCATGATCGGGCAGGGCGCTGTTCTCAGATCCGGCGAGAATAGTGCGAAGGGCCCGGATTCGATCGCGCAAAACGGCGGCCTTCTCAAAATCCATTTGATCGGATGCCTGCTGCATCTCTGATTCCCACGATTTCAGCAGCGCCTGGTCTTCACCTTTAAGAAAACGGCGAACTTCAGCCACCTGGCTGCCGTACTCCCGTTTGTTGACCAGCTCGCAGCAGGGGGCGGAGCAGCGGCCGATCTGGTGCTGCATGCAGGGGCGCGAACGGTTGTTGAATACGCCGTTTTCACAGTCACGAATGCGGAAGATCGATTGCATGGTATGCAGTGTCTGATGCACGGCGCCGGCATTGGGGAAGGGGCCGAAGTACTCGCCAGGCTGGTTTCGCCTGCCGCGGTAGAGGTGCAGGCGCGGATAGGGCTCACGGTTTAAGAGAATATAGGGGTAGGACTTCGAATCTTTCATCAGCACGTTGTAGCGCGGTTTGAGCTGCTTGATCAGATTGTGTTCAAGCACCAGAGCCTCGGCCTCGGAGGCGGTAACTGTAAACGCGATGTCGCGAATCTGCTGCACCATGGCCTGGGTGCGCGGGGATTCAGGTTGTTTCCGGAAGTAACTGGAGACACGCTTCCTCAGATTGCGCGCCTTGCCGACATAGAGAACCTTTCTCTCACTATCGAGCATGCGGTACACACCCGGCTCACGCGGCAGCTCTGCAAGGGGAATGGGGGCTTCAAACCACATGGCGTCAGCCTATCTCTTGAATTCGTTGCCGCCAGTAGCGGATACCTTTATGCAGTCAGAATCGCCTCATCCGGGTGTGCCTGTTTGGCGGTGGGGCAGTGATTTCCGAGCGGACAGTCCTCGCAGAGCGGTTTTGTCTGGCAGTGGCGTTTGGCGTGTTCGACGATCAGCGCGTGATACTCCTGGTAGAGAGAGAGGGCGGGGGTCAGCCGATTCTCGAAAAAAACCTGGATGCCATCGTAATCGATCTTTTCAGGCAGCAGGCCAAGGCGTGTGAAAATGCGGCGGGTATAGGCATCTACGACAAATACCGGTTTATCCAGTGCATAGAGCAGAATCGAGTCGGCTGTTTCAGGTCCGATACCGGGAACGCCAAGCAGTTTTTTGCGCAGGCTGCTTTTGGGCCATTTTTTCAGGCCGCCTGTTTTGCCGTGCTGCATATAGAAGATCGAAAACTGCTGCAGCCGTTCCGATTTCTGGTTGAAGAATCCTGATGGCCGGATTAATTCGGCAAGTTTCTCACGGTTGCTGCTGGCAATGGAGGCGTAATCGAGCATCTTTTCCGCCTTCAGGTTGGCAATCGCCTTTTCAACATTTCTCCAGTTGGTGTTCTGGGTCAATATCGCTCCGACCATCACTTCGAACGGTTTCTCCGCCGGCCACCAGTGCTGAGGCCCGTAGGCCGTGAACAGCGTATCGTAGACCTGCATCGGAGAAGTGCGGCTCACGCAGCTCTCCTGCTCCAGTCGAGCAGCTTTTTAACCTCGCTGCGATTGAGCGGACGGTAACTGCCTCGCGGCATTCCCTCTTCGAGTCGAACGGGGCCGAAGCGGATGCGCATAAGCCGACGTACCGGATGGCCGACTGTTTCGAGGGTGCGTCTCACCTCACGCCAGCGACCTCTGTAGATAATCACTGTCAGCCATGTATGACCTCTTGTTTCAGAGTCCACGGTAACTTCCCAGCTGTCGCTCTTGTCACCTTCACCGATGTCAAAACCACCGCGTCTCAGCTTCTCAAGCGTTTCAAGTGTCACCTGGCCACCCACGCGTACTCGGTATTCACGCGGCACTTTGGCGCCGGGGCGGGTCAGTGCACGCGTCAGGTCTCCGTCATCGGTGAGCAGCAGCAGTCCTTCGGTATCCATGTCGAGGCGACCAACCGATTGTACATTGGGAGCTACATCGAGCGTGTCGTAGATCAGCGGACGCCCCTTGTCATCGCGGCGGGTGCAGAGTTGACCCATCGGTTTGTTGTATAGGATATAGGTAAAAGTGGTCTGCTGCGCAACCGGTTTACCATCCACGCAGACAATATCCCGCGGTTTGACTTTAAGCCCCGGCTCCTTGCTGACCTGGTTGTTGACCGATACGCGACCGGCTTCAACCCAGCGGTCCGCTTCCCGTCTTGAGCAGAGGCCGCAACGGGCGAGGAAACGGTTGATGCGTTCGCCCTCTTCTGTGCCTTCGCTCTGTGTGCCCTTAACCGCCTGCGGCTTCGATCTGCTCGGGCTCTTCCGTTTCGGCGCTCTCTTCTGACTCTTCTGGTTCATGTTCATCCGTGTGTTGTTCTATATTTTCCATCACCATCTGCTGGATCTCATCCTCATCCATCAACTGTGCCGATTCCGGCAGATCCTTCAGTGATTCCAGTCCGAAGTCGATGAGGAACTGTCTGCCTGTGCCGTAGAGGTGCGGGCGACCGGGAACCTCCTTGCGTCCAAGCACCTTGACCCAGCCACGCTCCTGCAGGGTGGCGATCATCTGACTTGAAACCTTTACGCCTCTCAATGCCTCGATTTCGGCGCGGGTGGTAGGCTGCCGGTAGGCAATAATGGCCAGTGTCTCCAGGGAAGAGCGCGACAGCCGCTGCGGTTTGATTTCCCACATGGCATGGATCAGCTCTGCATGTTCGGGCGCCGTGCGGAACTGCCAGCCGCCAGCCACCATCTCGGGGCGGATGCCGCGTCCGTGATAATCGGCTTCAAGCGTACTGATCGCTTCGCGGATATCGGATGATTGCACATCATCACCAAGCAGACTGCGCAGTCTGGCAATGGAAACCGGTTCATCACTGGCCAACAGCACTGCTTCGATCTGTGAAGTTAATTGCAGTATAGAACTGTTCATTGCATCTCCTCCTTCGGAAGCAGGGTGATTGAGCCGTAGTTCTCGCTCTGAATCACGGTGATCGTCTGCTGGCGCCATAATTCGAGAATGGCCAGTACGGTGGTTACAAGTGCTTCACGGCCCGGTTCTCCGGCCAGTAGCTCATCGAGCTGCATACCGCCTTTACTGAGTCGCTCCAGCACCGTTCCCATGCGCTCGCGAACGCTCATGGTCTCCGAGAAAATCTGGTGGCGAACCTCGCCGCCGACGCGTTTAAGCACGGCGCGAAAAGCGAGAAGCAGTGCATCAAGGTCCCCTTCGGGAAGCGGCCGCTCCACCGCATCGGATTCGGGGAAGATCGAGCGAACAAACACATCGCGCCCAAGGCGGGGTCTCTCATCGAGCTCCTCGGCCAGCATGCGGTACTGCTCGTAAGCGATCAGCTGTGCGGCAAGTTCTGCACGCGGATCGATGGCGTTACCCTCATCGTCGATTTCAGGACGGGGCAGCAGCATGCGCGATTTCAGCTGCATCAGGGTGCTGGCCATTACCAGATAGTCGCCGGCAATTTCCAGATCGAGCTGTTCCTGAGCTTCCAGGATATCGAGGTACTGCTGGGTGATCAGCGCCAGCGGAATATCGAAGACATCGAGCTCCTGACTGCGGATCAGGTGCAGCAGGACATCGAGTGGTCCTTCGAATTTGTCCAGTTGAACCGGCGGCAGAGCACGTTGATCAGCTTCTTCATGCTGAATCAGAGGCGCCTGCACCGCTTCGGTCATACGCGGTAGCCCATCTTCAGCGTTTTACGTACCTTATCCATGGTGCGGCTCGCTTCGTGCCTGGCTCGCTCATTGCCTGCCCGCACGATGTCCTTCAGATCATCGGGGCGCGATGCAATATCTGCACGACGATCACGGATCGGCTGCAACTCTTCTTCCAGATGCTTCAACATGCACATCTTGCAGTCGATACAGCCGATGCCGGCTGTGGTGCAGCCATCCTTGACCCACTCACGTTCATCTTCGGTGCTATATACCTTGTGAAAATCCCATACCGGGCAGTTCTCAGGGTTGCCGGGATCGTCACGGCGCACGCGGGCAGGGTCGGTCGGCATGGTTTTGACTTTCTTTTCGGTCACATTCCACGCTTCACCAAGCTCAATGGTATTGCCGTATGATTTGCTCATTTTGCGGCCGTCCAGCCCCGGCAGTTTGGCGGCTGGCATCAGTAGCGATTCAGGCTCGGGGAAGAGGGGAGGGATGCCCTGGCGATAAAGGTAATTAAAGCGGCGGGCCACTTCGCGGGTCAGTTCAACATGCGGAACCTGATCTTCACCGACCGGCACACCGTCGGCGCGATAGATCAGAATATCCGCAGCCTGAAGCAGCGGATATCCGAGAAAGCCGTAGGTGCCGAGATCCTTCTCGCGCAGCTGTTCGATCTGATCCTTGTATGTGGGCACGCGCTCCAGCCATGAAAGTGGTGTCATAAACGAGAAGAGCAGATGCAGCTCGGCATGCTCGGGAACCTCGGACTGAATAAATACCACCGCCTTTTCCGGGTCCACGCCCACAGCCAGCCAGTCGATCAGCATATCCCAGATCGTATCCTTGACGATGGATGGGTTGGCGTAGTCGGTGGTAAGCGCATGCCAGTCGGCAGCGAAGAAGAAGCACTGGTTCTCCTGCTGCAGTTTCAGCCAGTTTTCCAGTACGCCCTTGTAGTGCCCGAGATGCAGTTTGCCCGTCGGGCGCATGCCGGAAAGAATGCGTTTCGGTTTGTTTTGTGGATTTTCTGAAGTACTCAATCTCATCCCCTCTATTTGGCGCCGGATCATGGCACCTCCCCGAACGATAGCAAAGCGAAGAGCCGTTTGTAACATTGAGTGTTATCAGACTCTTTTCCTAGCACCGGTGCGGTTAATGATCGGGTAAGGTGCGACAATCTGACGCTTGACATATTATTAAATAATAATATACTTACAGGTAGCCGGAGGCAGAGGTCATGGTATTCATCAAAGATCAGCAAGAAAACAAGGATTGCCACTATCAGGCGCATGTCTGGTTCAGTAACCATTCGCATCAGTGTGGCTGCTTCGGTACCAAAAAAGCAGCGGAGCAGTGGGCTTACTGGTTGCAGAAAAAGATCGTGACCGGGGATCTGTTCAAGGCCACCCGCGGCACGAAGACGTTATAGATCAGAATCGTACTGTTGGAGCCGGGGCGATGCAGATCGCCGGATAAAAAGATAGCGGCTGACCGCTTGCCAAAGCGAATTGGCTTCCTATACTTCGCGCCTCATTCAACGGCGCTTTAGCTCAGTCGGTTAGAGCAGCGGAATCATAATCCGCGTGTCCGGGGTTCGAGTCCCTGAAGCGCCACCATATTAACGTCCAAGGACGTCCAAAGAAACCCCGTAAGCCTTGTGTTTACGGGGTTTTTTATTGCCTTCTTGTCCATAGGTGTCCTATACTATCTAATGGAATCCAAGGATTTCTGACGGTAGATATGTCGGTATTTTTAATGAATGAATTCTGATACCGTCACCTTTGTACCGTTATGTACACGAGGTGGCTTATGGCTCTAACCGATATTCAGTGTAAGAAAGCGACTGTTCCGGAAGGAAAAACGCAAAAAAAGTTTTCTGACTCGGCAGGATTGTATCTTCTTGTAAATAAAAGTGGGAAGTATTGGCGGCTCGATTATCGAATTTACGGGAAACGAAAAACACTGTCTTTAGGTGTATACCCAGAAGTGAGCTTAAAAGAAGTACGCTCTTTGCGAGATGTTGCGCGTTTACAGGTCAACGACGGCAATGACCCTTCGGAAATGAAGAAACGTAAAAAGTACTCTGATGTAGAGAGCTTTGAGCAAGTCGCAAGAGAGTGGTTTTTGGTGCACTCTAAAAAGCTGAACCCAAGTTACTCAGAAAAACTCAAGGGAAGGCTGGAGCAATATATATTCCCCAACATCGGCCACTTTCCCATAAAGGTGCTTCAAGAAAAACCTAACATTATCCTCAATATGTTGGAGGATATTGTTGATTTGGGCTACATAGATACTGCTCATCGTATAAGGAATGCCTGCGGTCAAGTATTTCGCTTTGGTGCATCAAAGGGGCTATGCACGAGTGATCCAACTTCATTGTTGAAAGGGGCTATCCCTGCGAAAAACCCAAAAAGCATGGCCACTATTACGAACCCGGATCGAATTGGTCACCTGCTGAAATCCATGAGGACATACCAAGGTTCAATGATCGTTCGGATCGCATTGAATACAGCTCCTTATGTTTTTGTTCGTCCTGGAGAGCTTCGGCATATGGAATGGGCAGAAATAGATTATGAAGGAAAGAAGTGGTGTATTCCTGATGAAAAAATGAAGATGGGCATAAAGCATATCGTTCCTCTTTCAACTCAGGTTCTAGAATTACTCAATGAGATTAAGAAATTTACAGGTCAAGGTAAGTATGTGTTTCCGAACATGAGGAGTAACCAACGGCCAATCAGCGAAAACACTTTAAACAATGCATTGCGCAACATGGGGTATGCACAGGAGGAGATTTGTAGCCATGGCTTGAGGGCGATGGCATCCACTATACTGCATGAGAAGGGCTATCTCACCGATGCTGTTGAACGACAATTAGCACATATTGAAGGGAATGCTGTTAAGAAATCATACAACTATGCACAACACTTGTCTGAACGAATAACGATGATGCAGGAGTGGGCCGATTACCTGGACTCGTTACGAGAGGCCTAAACTGGTGAGGCTTGGATTGGACCGGCGCTCTAAGAGCTTTAATTCTCAACTGATAGGGAAAGCAACGGCCAGTACTTCTTTATTGTAGCTATCCAGGGTGGGAACGGGAGTCGAATAGTTCATTTTTAGACTTGGTTGTAATAATATATCTAATTCGGTTTTAAAAAGCACCATCAAAAATACCATCCATTCTCAATCTGCCAATATATTATCAAGTGTATTCAGTATTTTTCCGGATGCTCAAAGAAAAGGCAAGGCATGTGATCTAATGCTTGGGAGCAGCTTCGGTCGCAGAAATCGCGGCATCCTGATGTTCTCTTCTATTATGCTTTACCAATCACGCTAATCTAAGCGCTCACTCAAACACACTTTTCTTATTCATAAGGGCAACAAGTTTGTCGTTGGCAGGCTCAGGGGCATTCACCACAGCTTCAAATGCAGCCATCTGACTTTCACCTAGAACAAACAGCTTTATGTTTGTCAGGTCATCAGATTCGGCGCATTTTCTCTGGTCGATCAGAAACTCACTACGATTCATGGCAACCTCCGCGTCGGTGAATTTCGAGATAATAGCCCCTCGTCACAGACCGTACAAATGGACTACCTCTAAAACAGTAAGCATATATCAAATGAGTGGTTATGAAAAACTCACGGCCAAAACCGGAGACTCAAAACGGCCTAAAAGTTTGGTGGCGATTCATTCTTCTCTGGGAAACGCCCAAACAATGGGACGCCATACCTAGATAGTTGCTCCCTCATGGTCTCATTCAATAGAAGTAGAGGGGCTTTCACGTACACTGTAGCGTTTTTTCGACTGGCTAGGTCTTCTACCACCTTGCGACTTTGAAATAGGTCTGAAACCGGCTCATCTGATGTTTCATCCATAAGAACCCAGCCACCACCTACTGTACTGGCATAGTATTTTTGTTCTTTTATTTCAAAAGATGTCTCGGTTAATTCAGCATTGAGGCCTTTGGTTAATTGCCGGAAAAGCTTCGGAAGTATTTTATCATAGAACATAGCCATTCCATCCAGCTTCGGCGTGTCATTTGGATAATAATGCTTCCAGCGTTCCATTTGCTGCTCACCTGTAGTCCACGCTATGCCATCCACGTTGGATTTGGCTGCCATGTAGAGCATCGTCTTGATTGCCAGTTCATGCCATGAGTCAGAAAATGGCCCATAGGGAATATCGCTATCTTCATTTACATTTCTGTAGCCGTACAGTCGCCCGTTTTGGTGCCAGTCACTTTGGATCTCCTGAAGAAACAAAATGCGCCGGCCAAACACATCATCCCGTTCGTCACTACGAACATGGGCGATGATGTTGCGTGTGCTGAAATGCTTGGAGTAGTAGGTCTCAGGAAAGCTTGGGATGGTCAGCAGCCATTCACAATAATTACACCCCCCGTACCAAGCTTCATATCGCCAAGTTCGAGCTGTGGTGAACCATTCCAAATGACCATATCGTTCACGCACATCCTGATTGGCTAGATCCATAGCCGGTTCTGGATTCGGCCATCCATCACTGGCCAGTATATGTTTCACTTCTTTGGGTAGAATGGGCTTCCCATTCGGTCCAAGCAGCATCCAATATGCGTAGTCACCAAAAAGCCCATCACGCTTTACCCTTATAACAGCGTATTGAAAAATCCTTTCATAATAACAGACATCAGCACTGACGACACAGTTTGCCCATCTGTTCTTTTTTCTGTCAACCGGCCAGTTGCATTCAATGAAATCCAGGTGTGGTGAGAGCTTCCTTACTTCTTCAACCAATCGAATCTTTAGGTGGTCGAAGCAAATATGCTCAAGCACCTCTGCTTTTGTCTGCGACTGGGATTGCAATGCCAACCAATCCAGTACGCCTGACCAGTGGATTTCTTCTTCACGAATACCGGATTTTGTCAGGTTACGGATAGTAGCTTCCCACTGCCTTGAAGATGCTTTGTTCATGGGTAGAGCCGACAACCTTTCTTCTAGAAGCGAATAGTATGGATCAGTACCACATAGAGATTTATTCATACCCAGACAATTCAGCGGAGAGCTGTTCTAAAATACAATCAAATGGATTCCGAAAATAAAAGTGAGGTGCATTTTCTTCAGTGTAATAGGGGATGTTTACCCGAGCATGTCTCTGCCCAATTTGAGAGCAGCGACCTTCAATATCCAATTTATCGGCTGTGCCTTCACCGTAAAGAATATCCAGCCATTGGTTTAACAGTTCGACAGGATTGCATTGACCATACTTTCTTCGCTCTATGCCATGCAGGTGCCATAAATTTAGAACTGTTTTAGCTTCTGGAAGAGGCAGTGCAGTCACACCCTGTTTATACTGACAAACGATCACCCACAGCTTTTCAAATTTCCCGCGTGCATGCTTCACCCGGAACTTGTTGGCAGCCTGAATACACAAGAACTCTTTAGATGGCATACATTTTCCTCTACTTGGGATCAAATCTTTACTGCTTTGCCAGTATAGCTGATGCATTACAAAATGCTTGTCTACCAATCTACCCCACACACAGACTTGAATGCCGCTTCTGGCTGAATCTTGCCGGTCGCCACAGGCGATAGTCGGCCACTTTCAGACATTCAGCAAATCAGCATTTGCTCCAAGAGAGAGCTTTTTAGCAATTAATACCTTAGCTAATTTCTCCAAGGATGCAGGTTGGAATGGTTTATCCACATGATGAAATACATGTATTTCATTCACATTTTCTCTGTCTGCATGAGCAGAGAGAACCACAATTAAACGATTGGGATACCTTCCGATGACTTTTTCTATCATCTCATACCCATCCATTACAGGCATATCTATGTCAGTAAATACAGCTACAGGGCAAGCAGCTTCCTCATCTTCGATGTATTCTAAATATTTAAGCCCGTTGCTAAACGAAATGATTTCATGTCCGAACAACCTCATTATTTCCGAAAATAATTCGCATAGTGGCTTTGAGTCTTCGACATGATGAAAAAGCGCCATATGATACACCTCGCATATCTAAGTATATCACATGCGGATGATTTGCGTTGATAAATTGCAACGCGCTATTTCTGAATGACCGGAGTTGGCCGTGAGTCGCCTGTCGTGATCGGCAGCAGTCGGCCCAGACTGTGTAAAAACAGAATTTATGTTTCCGTCGTCATTTGAGTTCTGCCCTTTGATTCAGGAAAACTGGCAAAGTGTTCGGGTTTTACCCTGATCCGATGCGATGGGGAAAAGCCTGATTCAGGCTTTGATTGCTGCCATCAACCCTTGAACGCCCATGATATTGATCATGCGTTTCATATTGTAAGCTAGAACGTGAAGGCTCATCTCCGTTCTGACCCGATCCAGCCCGCGAGTCAGGAAATGGGAATGGCCCATCCATGATTTGAGGGTGCCGAATGGATGTTCGACTGTTTCTCGCCGGATGCGCATGCAATCCGGCGATTGATCCACCCGCACCTGCATGGCTTCCAGTACCTCTTCGTGCTCCCATCGGCTGATTCGCCGCTGCTCGCCGGGAGTGCATTGGCCCTTCAGTTGGCACTGTTGACAGTTGGAACTCCAGTACCGGTTCAGCAACTTGCCACTCTCAACTCTGGCAAAGCGCCAGATCAGTCGATCTCCCGCAGGACAAGCGTATTCGTTTTTCTCTTCATCGTAGATGAAGTCTGCTCTGTCAAAACGACCCTCCCGATTTGCTCTGGAGGTAACAGCCTTTGGAACCAAGGGCGTGATACCAGTTTCTTCGCAGGCGAGGATCTCTTCGCTTTTGTAGTAGCCACGATCTGCAACGACCTCCAGCTGTTCGACACCCATGGCATCCCGCGCCCGTACGGCCATGTTGCTAAGCTGATCCCTGTCCGTACCTGTATTGAAAACTTCATGGGTAACGATCAGATGGTGCTTGGTATCCACTGCTGTTTGCACATTGTAACCAACGATGCCCTGGCCTCGGGTTTTCATGGAGCGGGAATCAGGGTCGGTTAGCGATATCTGATGATCCGGTGAATCCTTGATTTGTTCCTCTACGGACTTCAGTTCCTTCATCCGTTTCTTCAGGGCCGAGACCTTATCCTGCAATCGTTCATTCCGGACTTTGGCGACACCTGGCTCCTGACGGTCGGCGCTATCCATTGCTGTCAGGTAGCGCTCGATACTGGCCTCAATCTCCTGCATGCGCCGTTTGAGTTTGGCACTGGTGAAGTTCCGATCCCGGTTGTTTACTGCTTTGAACTTGCTGCCGTCGATTGCGGCAAGCGAGTCGGCAAACAGGCCCAGTTCCCGGCATAGCACAACGAACTGCCGACAGACGCCACGAATACCTTTTCCATTGTCCTTACGGAAGTTGGCGATGGTTTTAAAATCCGGAGTCAGACGGCCAAGTAGCCACATCAGTTCAACATTGCGCTGGGCTTCTCGTTCCAGACGACGGCTTGATTGGATGCGGTTGAGATATCCATAGATATAAAGCTTCAGAAGTACCGCCGGGTGATAGGCAGGTCTCCCTGTGTCTGCCGGATTCACGCCCGTGAATCCGAGCTGTTCCAGATCCAGCTCATCAACAAAGACATCCACGATGCGGACTGGATTGGACTCTTCAACATATTCATCGATTATTTCGGGAAGCAATGTTCCCTGCGTTCGGCTTTGACCCTCAATGAAACGCTTCATCAAAACGCCCCCTGATTCCGGATGATTACACTCTATCAGGGTTCACGTTTTTACACAGTCTGGGCCAAAAGCATCGGTAATCGGGCTGGCGATTATCGTCTAAGCTCCTAGTAGCTCGCATAGCGAGCAGCAAGGAGGTTTATCATGGCTTATTACACTGCATTGGATGTATCTCTACGTTCGGTTTCCATCTGTATTATTGATGATAACGGAGTGGTTTGCTTCGAAGATAAGGTGGTTTCAGAGGTTGATGAGATTGTTTCCTGTCTGAAGCGGTTCAGCCCTGAGATCAAATCTATTGGCTTTGAAGCAGGAACATTAACTCAATATCTCAGCTATGGATTACAGGCCGTAGGGTTTGAAGTTATCTGCATGGAAGCAAGGCAAGTCAGCGCAGCGCTTTCAGCCATGCGTAACAAGACAGATAAGAATGATGCGCGGGGTATCGCGCAAATCCTGCGTAGTGGCTGGTACAGCCGCGTCCATGTTAAAAGCATGGAGAGTCACCTGATCCGTGCCTTGCTGTCAGGCAGGAAAGCGGTTTTGAAGAAGTGTGTGGATCTGGAGAACGAGATTCGCGGACTGATCAGGCTGCTTGGCATCAAGCTTCCCTGTTCGGTTAAGCATGGTGCTTTTGATGATGTTGTACGCCCGATAGTCGAAGAGCATGGCCTGATGACCAATTCCCTCATCCCACTACTTGATGCACGGTCAATACTCTATAAAACCTATCTCAAACTGGATGGACAAGTTCTTGCCTTGGCACGGAAGGATGAGATCTGCCAGCGATTGATGACAGTGCCAGGCGTTGGAGCAATCACAGCATTGACCTACAAGGCTGGCGTGGATGATCCATCACGATTCAAGCGGTCACGCACTGTTGCTGCACACTTCGGCTTAACACCGAGGCGTTTTCAATCCGGTGAGCTGGATAATCCGGGGCATATCTCCAGAGCTGGCGATGCCGATGTTCGCTCTGCCCTTTATGTGGCGGCGCACTCGCTGGTAATTCGCTCTGATAAATGGACATATCTGAAGGCTTGGGGTTTGCGCCTCTCTAAAACTAAAGGGCACAGGCGAGCTGTGATTGCCGTGGCACGAAAGCTTGCTGTCATCCTGCACAGGATATGGATTGATGAGACCGATTTCCGTTATGGCTCTACGGAGGTGACAACATGAACTGACTTCGTAGCTCTATAACAGAAACGTCCCTCGTGTGGACGAATGTCTGGATGAAGCCGTAAATGTCTGCTGCGCCAACCAAGCGCGACCAAAAGCCTGGCTCTCCACTCTGTCTGACTTATGCGTGCAGCGGGCTAGATCTATCAGCTCGACTGCGGAAAGGAGCCTGACCCACCACGATAGACAAAACCGAGGCGAACTCGGCATATTTTAGGTGCTTGACTGAATGGCCCGATTAAAGGAGCGGACATTAGAACAAATGCCATCACCGGCCATTCTTATAGTCGCCATGCTGTTAAGTTAGTTGTCGTTCGAACAAGTACTCAGATTGAACTAAAACAATGTCTACTTACAGACAAAATCACCAAATTCTTTTTTCAAAAACCGGATTTGCTTAACCATCTATCCCTTATAATTAGATGAGAAGACAGACCAGTAAAGCTGGTCTAATACACCATGCAAGGAGAATAGATGATTTTTGTAATAATCCCCGGCACAGATACTGGATATTTAAACGGGAATGCCTACACATCAGAGATCTGTATCAGAAGCTGCGATCATAACAAGATTGCCGTGTTCTTAAGCCAAGATAAGGAAACGATAAAGCACTATGGCAGAGATAATGTGGTTGGATTCGATGAATATATAGATAGCCTGAAAAAAAGGTCCCCCGAGCAGTTTATTTAGAGAAGTTATCTTCGGATGATCTGCTTTCGCCTTGGACTCAAAGGGTCGATGCAACACAGGCATTAAATCTCTCCATCGGTGATTCAAAGTCGACTCGGCCTTGTATGATTCAAGTGTATTCCCATATGTTTCCTTATCACACTTGATAATTACTTAATCACTTTCAGTCTTTTGTCCTTGTTAGAATGATTCTGACGCAAAGCAGCGCTTATTTTTTGCCAAGCCCCAACGTCAGAAAAAGCCCATGCGTTTAATTTTGGTACATGAAATTCACTAACAGGGAAGTCATTGATTACTCGCAGTGTTAACAGGGCAGGATTGAATGCAAACATCAATAATTCAGTAAATGTAGAAGCGTATTTAGATTCCCAATGGAGGAGTAGATCTTTCTCCCTATTCATCAGAGAGAAATCCGAACCTTGATCCTGAATAATGAACGTGCCCACAGAGCTGGCTCCTGGATGGGTGAAGTCGCAAAGCTCTTTGTAGCATTCAACCACTGAGCTAACACCACCTTTTTCTAATATCTCAATGTATTGTCTAATTTGCAAAGCTTGATGGGAATTAGGCAGATTTTCCTTTTCGCCTTTATCAAGTCGTCTTGCGAATAAAAAATGGATAAGTAAATCTTCCAATTCTCTATTTATTGCAATTTCCGCAGATTTTCCAGCCAATGCAGGTGCAATATATGAAGCTTGCTCTGCTAAAGTTAACGGAATGGATATAAAGGTTGTCGAGCTATCAGCAGCAGATTCTACAAGTCCACGGAAAGCAGCTGCAAAGAGTAGTGCGTTACCATCATTTGCTGCTGTAGTCATTCCGTAAGCCCAGCGCCGACTCCGAAGAATAGAAACTACTGCACCAGAATGCGCCCTAGCGAAAATCTCGTGCCAATAGACATTGGCTGCAGAGCGCGGACTCACCATTAGAAGCTTCTTGAATTGGTCATCCTCCACAAACGAATATTGAGTAGTGAGACTTTCCAGATTAAGTGAATCCACGTGGGAAAGAAATTTCTTAGAAGTTGAGTTAAACATATTACCCCCGTGAGAAACATTCAATCTGAACCACCACTGATTTTCTAGATAAATTTGGGCACCTATATTTGCCCGCTTTGGTCATTAGTCAGGTGACTGCTTATGGCCGTGAGTCGCCTGTCGTGATCGGCAGCAGTCGGCCAACTTCGGGCATTCGATTTGGAACTTATCTGTGTCTATAAGTTCAGGGGTAGTCCAGTCGTTTCAAAATGCTACTCAATAGGAACTCCTGAAGACGCCTTCCTTTTATTGGCCCTTTTGACGAGCAATAGTACGATAAGTCCAAATATGAAAAGTAATGAATACATGATTACGCTATTACTCTTGTTCTCTCCAGATTGTGCATGATGTGATGCTGTGAGATTTGAATTTAAATTCAGCTGATAAGATTTCAGTTGGTCTACAAGGCCCCCAAGGCGAGCGCGGTCTCTAGCGTAGCCGACAAACAACGTGTTTAGCTCACTGATTTTTTGCTTATCTTCAAGAGAGTAATAGGTATCACTTGTTATTAAATGCTCGATAACATCCAGAGTGTTATCGAGTAATTTGTCATAGATCATGAGCGAATTCTGAACACTTAAAAGTGTTTTGGTGCTGCCCTTAATTGCTGCGTCAACGGTATTGGTGAGCCCAGATATTTTCTGCTGCTCAATTTTAATTCGTGTAAAATACTTTACGAGAATGATTGTGTAGTTTGATAGCTGGAAGCTCTCAATATTTGGGTTAAGCATGATAGAGAAAACTCTGGCCAATTCTTCGTCGTGTGGCGCATCACTAGAGTCATTGTCGACTCTAAGCATTAAGCGATCGAGATAAATTGAAAAAAGCATTGGTATTATTGGATTTTCTGGTTCTGCCAGCACTGAATATCCAAAGTAATTATTGGTAATATCTTCTACATTAATCTGTTCATCATACAAAGAACTGGTTGCATATATGAATGCAGGGAGCGTTCTCTTTAGCTCAGCCTTGCGCGCGCTTTGAATTGCTAACCAAGCTTTATCTTTTGCCACTTTGTAGTCATTGGTCGTGAACAGCAGCAGTGCTAATAATGTTTCTTCCTTGATCTGTTCGTCAGGGTCTGTTGAGGGAGCAGTGTCCTTAAGTTGCTGAATCGCCACCTTCAAAATAGCTTGATTCTCATTATCTTGAATGGCTTTTTTGTTGTCGAGATTGTCCAAAACCAGCAAAGCATTTTTATAAGTCTCTGAACCAGATTTATTCTTGGGCGGCGGAAGAGTAGTCATACCCTTGCTTCTCTCTATTAGATTGCTGTATTCATATGCGTTTATTGCTCTTCCGACAGTGTAATCCATTACTATGTCGGTACTAAAAGTTAGAGAAGCCACTATCAGGGCTGTGCCCCCCAGCATGCCAAGCCCCCCCGACGCCATGGACCCTCCGCCCAGTAACGCCAAGCCAGCATTTGTTGCTGCGATACCAGAGAACCCCATCATGCCTCCAACCCAAGATCCTATTCCGATAACGACGGGGCTAGCTGTGCCTCCAGTAAAGAAAATAACTGCTCCGGCAATAGCAGCTAATGTGGCGGCAGCAATCCAGCCGATGTGTGATGATGTTTTATAGAGTGACTCAAATGTCGCACCATCACTAGATGCATGCCCGACTTCTGGGATAAGCAAGTAGGTAAGAACAACAATTCCAAAAATGTATGGTTTCAAAGAATTTCTCCTAGTATCTTAATTTGTTGCACTTGTTCGCCAGGAGTACCAATAATGAGGTGAACATCTCTTCGATTTGCTTCGCGTATTAACAATTTCAGAACATTTAGATCATTTGGTTTGTTGGTTAGAGAGAAGATTGGAATGATGTATTCACTTGAGTGTTCTTTTTTATATTGAACCAGCGAATCAAGATCTGATCGAAAATGATCCATCTTGACTGCAGTGGAAGAATGGTAGTCCTTTGCCTCAATAATATACTTGGTTTGGCCTTTTCCGAGGATGATATCAATATCTGTTGGTGCCATTTTTTTTCCGTCAGAGAATCGTTCGCCGATTCCTAATACTTTGAAACCTCTTATAGAGGCGGCTGTGTCAGCAATCCGTAATTCATTCAAATGGCCAGAGGATTTATTTGGGTTGTTTCCAATTACTTTACTAAGAGTGCTGCGAAATCCAGGTACATTTCCCAAGCGTGAATACATACCTTCAGCCTCAATTCGGCCCAGTCGGCCTTGGTGAATTGCGAGCCTAAGATAAGTGTCTTCAAGGACCTCTGGTGGTAATTTTTTTCTCCCCAGAAGCTCGCCTACTTTTTTTGTCCCCTTAGTTTCATCAGAAAGGTGGGAAAGCTTTATTATCTCATCATCTGGCAATGCTCTTGTGTTCTTAGTGATCGAGTGAATTTTTAAAGCTGCTTTAACCCCTGCAACCATATATGCATTTGCGTCAGGGGCTTGAATAAAAAGCAGAACTATTGAAATCAACCATGATTGAACGGTTAGGGTCGTCAAAAGGAATCTCCCTGCAAACTAGAAACTGAATCGCAACCTGTTTACTAGACACTCCGAGCCTCACTTTGTCCATAATTGAACTCATTCGAATGTCCTAAGTTGGAAGATAGCAGGCGTCTACGGATTTAGGGGTAGTCCATTGGATTGAAATTGATAAAAGGTAAATCTTTTATTTAAAGAGGGCTTATATTACTAGCTATTTAGCCTGCTTTGAATGTAGTAGCACTTTATCGATTACTAGTGGGAAACATAAGAAATTCAGTTACCTGCTGCCTCGCTTTTTTTGTGTATCTGTAGTCGCACTATCTGAATCACTGCTAGTTGTTTCATCAAGTGCTATTGAGGAATTTCCACGAAATCGATATACACGCTTGCTTACCCGTTTGCCTGAGCCACCAGCCCCAACTGAGAAAGTTTCACCATCCGTCTTGGCTCCGATATTCCCTTCGCCGCAATATTCATAAAACTCTTCCATTTCAACTTCTTCAGCAGTTTCAATTCGTGTTGCGATCGCTAATTCCTGCGCAACTCGAGCTTGGGCCTCAGCAATGCGCATTTGGAGTTCTTGTCTTTCAACCTCTTCTCTTAGAGACGGAACTTGCATGTCAGAATTTTCTTCGCTTTTAGCTACATTTTTTGCTGTGAGGTCTATGAGTTGGTTGAGCAAATAACCAGTTGGATTGAGAATTCTATTTACAGTACTTGTAACCGCTAATGTAATATCGTCAGTTGTTTTCAACACTGGAGACTCCCTCGATAGCCCATAAAATAATGATTAATGCAAATGTCTGTAGAAGTAATTACCTCTAGCTTGATAGATAATGTAAATGTCTGCAAGCGAATGGTTGGCGTCAATCGCCAACGACTAGGTTAGCAGCTATTCACTGCAGTAATAGCATCAGCGACAAATGGTGTCTTATGATTCGTGGTTTAAATTCTTTAAAAATTGATTTTATGATTTTTAAAAGTCGTTTTTCAGTCTTTTTGATTTTACGGGCAGCAGGGACAATTCCTCCATCACAAGCAAGTACATGGAGGTAAATGATGAAAGTAGACGTCAACGATATAGAAGGCCTGAGACTGCTAAGAATTGATTCCGTTCTCGCCCTATTGCCAATTGCTAGGTCCTCTTGGTACCGAGGCATTCAGGATGGGCGGTATCCAAAACCTGTAAAAATCAGTTCCCGCTCATCGGCGTGGAGGTCATCTGACATCAAAGAGTTGATCGAACAACTAGGCAATGAAAATTAAGAGATTTTGGTTGGGGCCTTGGTCATAGAGCGCATGAATTGGAAGTGATGCTTTTTGCGCCTTCTAAGTCGCCCGAGTAGTGACAGAAGCCAAAACACCTTTAATACCAATCACTTGCATCCTGCTTAAAAAGTGACGACCGAGTGATGACCCCAAACCACAGCAGATTGGCCCGCACAGTCACCAGAACTTTCGAGTTCACGTGCAAGGCATTTATATGCCGTCATTTCAATGACAAAAAGGAGGAAAAAAGAAAGGGCAGCGCGGCCTAAGAACTTTCAAGTTCCCGTGCGTATGGACATTTCGATGTCATAAAAGGAGGTAAATAAGCAACCACACTGTCAATCACAAATGACAGTGGCGCCATTGGGCGAAACGGGGTTAATGGCCCGAGCCAATTCACTACTTTGCTAGTCCAAGAGGCTAGTAAACATAGGACGCTTATCGACGATGAGCGAGGCAGAAACACTAACCAATTAGTTACCATTATAATAAATCTAAAGAGGAATTAAAAATGAAGGATCTAAACTATGATCTTAGGAAATTGGGACTTCGCAATCGTGACGGCGCTGACTCAACACAGGCAAATCGGGCAAGGATATTGTCATTGATTGCTAATCAATTGATTGCACTAGGCTATCGGGAGTTGCGAATCCGCAGCTTGAAACCAAAGCATGTCCATGCCTTGGTTGACCAGTGGCTCTATGAAGGTAAAAAGCCTGGGACAATCAAAAACCGTATGGCTGCTTTGAGATGGTGGCTGGAGAAGATCGGGAAAGAAGGCGTTATGCGTAAAGATAATGACTTCTATGGAGTCCCTCATCGGGAACTTACAGCCAGAGAGTCCAAAGCAATTTATCCAGAGCCGGAAACGGTTGCCTCTATACGTGACCTGCGAATTCAGATCAGCGTTATGTTGCAACAGGCATTTGGATTGCGAAGAGAAGAGGCAATGAAAATTAAACCCGCCTGGGCTGATCGCGGCGATATAATTGTATTGCGCAGCAGTTGGTGTAAAGGGGGTAGGGCCCGAGAGATTCCAATCACGGCGGATTCGCAGCGCGAAATACTTGATATGGCGAGGGCCGTGGCTGGCAGCGGTTCCATGATTCCCAGTGAAGACACTTATGTGAAGCATATGAGGAAGTTTGAGAAGGAGACAGCAGCGGTAGACTTAGGCAATACCCATTCATTAAGGCATGCCTATGCGCAAGGTCGTTACGAAGAACTCTCTGACTTGAGGGCTCCCGTAAACGGCGGGAAATCGCCGCGGGACTTGACTGATGATGAGAAGAAACGGGACACAGAGGCTCGGTTGCAAGTAAGTGCCGAGTTGGGGCACGCTCGCAAGGAGGTCACTGGTGCATATCTAGGTGGTATCTTGGCTGCTGAGGCGGCTAAGAAACGGGAGGAGGCCAAAGACGAGTAAAGGGCTGCCATTACTAGGAGGGGGCATTGAAATGTGACCTGCTCCCGTTAAATAGTGCCAAAATGTAGTTAGTATTTCCGCCCAGGAGAGGCGGATGGTTTGGCGGATATTTAAGGGGACAGAGACCTCTCCGGTTTGCTAAATGGAAAGTATTGGATGGATAGAACGGGCCTTTACAAAAATCATGGGCCATATAAAACTAAACACTTCCGGGGGGAGTTATGAGCGATGTTGTAAAGTATGAACCAGAACAGGCACTTTTTGAAGTGACTCTATTAAATGCAGAGGAGGCCCATGCTGAATTCGATGATATCGTTATCGAGGGTATTAAAAGTGGAATACCTCCAGAGCTATTAACAAGGCTTAAACAGTTATGGGAGAAGACAAAGTTAATAGCTGGTGAAGTGGTCGCAATTGGTAAAATTATTGTCCGTGCCATATTTAACTTTTTTAAAGCAAACCCTAAATTATCAATAGGAATAGCAATTGGGGCTGCCGTTACTGTATTAATTGCAGCAATCCCAATATTTGGGCCATTACTCGCTCCAACCGCAGCCTTGCTCGGAATTACATATGGTGCTGCGGTAGGTGCAGCTAGGGATAAGGGTGATTATTCTGGGAATCCATTTGATGCAGCTGTGGCTCTTGCAGAGAAGTTCTTCGAGTTAATGAAGGAAATTTTCAATGCAGTTCAGGGGTACTGGGTTGCCGCATAATAAAACCAGCGCGATTGCCCTGATGTGGAGTTCGGATGAGTGACTTTTTTAGCAAGGCAAGGAAACTATACGACAACGCTAGTGATAAGGTCCAAAGCGAACTGCCAAATCTAAAAGATAAGGCTTCGCACTCATTGGAGTTCATGAAGGACAAAGGGAAAGAGGCTTTTGAAAAAGCGAAGCCAGTGGCATCTCAAGCAAGGGATGCAATATCTGCATCAAGTAAAACAGTTGGCGACTCCCTAGTTGAATGGTCCAATCAGGTTAAGGAGTCCGACCGCTACAATGCGGTTTTCGATAAGGCGAAAATCATAGTTGCGATGCCAAAACAGGAGATTGAGAGGCTTTTTGGCCCTTCGCCAAACGATAATTCAACAAGCTTGGATGGAGATGAAACCAAGGATGTTGAAAATACAATCGATGAGTTGAAGAAAAAGGACAAAGTTGGCGTTGCTGGAGAAGCTCTGGCCGCAGCAGGTGGTGCTGCCGCTGGCGCTGCAGTTGCAGGAACTTTCGCCGCAGCTGCAGGAGCAACTACCCTCCTTGGGTCAACAACACTTGCAGGCTGGGTGGGTGGCACCTTGGTTGTGACGACGCCCATTGGCTGGGTCATAGGAAGTGCCGCAGTAATGGGAGCTGCTGGATACGGCATTGCAAAACTGATCCAGTCAGGCAGTGAGCAGGACCAAGTTCGTAAGGAGATAATTAATCGACTTACAAAGCGCCTGGAAGAGCAGAAAAGAAATAATGCTCAGCAAGGTGTCCTTGATGAGCTGCAGGCAGTCTTACCGATAGCTATTGGAAATGGGCTGCTCAAACAGGACCAGGCAGACCGGATGGTTAACTTAATCGAGCAAGGAAAGCTGGACCCTGAAATGGCATTGAACCGGATAAAAACTATGAGGGTCACGATCGAGGTTCAAGAGCAGCAGTAAGTTACAGGTTCTGTGAGTTCTTCGGACGAGCAAGGAAGAGTCGAAATTTAGAGGGTATACATCATATTTTGGTGTATGGACTGGAGTGGAAATGTCGCGATGGTTGTTTTTTGGGGCAATAATAGGCCTTTTTATTGGAGGTTGGATTGGTGCCATATTTGGTGGTTTTTTAGGCGCTGTGATCTCCAATGGCATTAACAGTGCGGCCAAAGAAAATGGAAGCCCATTTGATGCCAATTCAGGTGGCAGTAGTTCTAACCTTGTTTTCTATCAGATCGTGTTCTCGATGCTGGCTAAGATGGCGAAAGCCGATGGAAGTATAAGTGCGAAGGAAGCTGAGCATATCAACAACCTAGCCACTCATGAACTCCAGATGGATTTAGATACAAAGAAGGTGGCTAAGCAGGCTTTTAATAGTGCGTTAAAAGATGATAACACCATCTATGACTATGCAAAGAAGCTTAAACAATTAACTGCAAGTCGAGAGTTGCTAGAGCTGGTCTATCGATTCCTGTTTACAGTCGCATATGCAGACAAGACAACGCATCCAGATGAAATAGAAATTCTAAAAAACATACCGCCTTACCTTGGTCTACCAAGCTCTTCCTATGACGTGCTTCGAGAAGAGTTTGAAGGTGTAAGCATTGAATTAAGCCAAGCTTATGAGCTCATAGGGTGCAAGCCAGATGATACTGATGCTGCTGTGAAGAAAGCATGGCGCAATCGGTGTAATGAGTATCACCCTGATAAACTGATGTCGAAAAATTTGCCTGATGCATTTATGAAGTTTGCACACGAACAAATGCATCAAATCAATCAGGCATATGAAACAATCATGGCTAGCCGGAGCTAAGTGTTCAAACGCAGGCACCTTGGTTTTCCGTGTGTCGGTGCAAACGAGCTTTGACGAAAACAAGTTTTAAGCTATAATTGTAGTACATCAAGAGAAGAGCTGATGCTCTCGCCAACCTGTCTTCCCAGACAAAGGTGGTTTCCCGAAAGGGGATGTGGTCGTACCGGCAACTAAACAGGGTACAAGCCTCCTTGGTGATAACTAACGGAGGCTTTTTTATGACAAAACAAAATGGTTCGGATGCAAAAAAGAAAGTTTTGTTTATCGACATGGACAACGTGTTGGTGGACTTTCAGTCGGGTATTAACCAACTGAACGAGGAACAGCTCAAGGAATACGAAGGAAGGTATGACGAGGTTCCAGGTATCTTCTCGACTATGAAGCCAAAAGAGGGTGCTTTAGAAGCCTTCCGGCTATTAGCGAGGAAATTCGACGCCTATATATTGTCGACAGCCCCGTGGGAGAATCCATCGGCGTGGAGCGATAAGCTCGAATGGGTAAAGAAGTATCTAGGCGACCCAGCCTATAAGCGACTGATCCTTTCCCACCACAAGAATCTAAGCGAGGGCGACTACCTTATTGATGATCGAACTGCCAATGGTGCAGATCGCTTTACAGGTGAGCACATTCACTTCGGCACAGAAAAGTTCACTAACTGGTATAGCGTTCTACATTACCTAACCAAAAAAGAAGGATACATAGGTATCTTGCAGGCTCCGCCGGATCACCCGATTTATACGCGTGGCTACATTATTGGTGGAATGTGCTCGACGGGCCTTCCGAAAGCTTCGGCATCTAAGAATGGTGACTCCGATTCTTCAAATATAGAGGAAAGTGAATCATGAGTAGCAAATACTCAGAGCGTGTTGTGGACTACCCTTAAAACAGTAGTCCACTCTGCGGTTTTGGGAATATTTCTGCTTCCTTTGAGAAACGCTTCAGCATCAATGTCCGCTTTGGTAATTATGCAATGCATCTGCAATTTTCACCATCGCCAACGTATCAAGTTTACAATACTCAAGAAGTGAACTCGATATCTTCTGCCTAACTCGTAAATCAGCATCTGATGAAATTGCATCGTAGTAAGCAACCTGTGCCTCGCTACCATCATGGACGCTTCCAACTAAAGTGCTATAGGTGAGCTCAGGAACAAGCGCCGGCAGCACGCTCTTGATCGACCATGAGCCCATCATTGATGGATGGTAGTAATGCTTTTGCATAATCTTAAGTAAATCAAAGACACGTGCATTCAAAGCTAGCAATTCATCGCTTAAGTCAGGGAAAGCCTCTGCCAATTCACGAATGCGTGATTTTTCAAAGGATTCGTTATAAACGATAATCGGCCCCTCATCCCCGCAACAAGCTATGAGGCTTTCAGCGAATTCCCTTCTTGGATCATTCCCAGTGATATCCAGAAACTCTTTATGATCGCTGTGATCATTCTTATGATAAATATGACATGACCATTGAAATGGAACTTGCATATAAGGCCGAGTCTTCTTCCAGTGCGGCACGGCAAATCCAATAGTTTCAAAATCCAGATAATACCTTGGCCATCCAAGCTTTTTGAGAATTGAGGTTGCCTCAGGATCAAGGTGGGGTTTGCCGCTAATAGTGACTTCCCGGACACGTTTCTGTTTCTCGCTGGTAAGAAAGCCATTTGGAATATCTCTTACATCGTCTATTCCCTGGTCCTGAAGCTTTTGAGCTGCTCTCCACCCATTGGGGAGAATCGAAACCGGATATTTCGGACCACTCTGCTTACAGTAATCAATATAATCGCATTTATATGGCTTCTTGCATTGCGAGCCCATCTTAATCTGGGGCAGATCACCATCAAGCATCCTGATGAATAGATCCTTCTTTCCTGCCATATCTTCAATAATACCTGAAACTGATGCAGTTATATCCTGCCACGCAAACAGCCCCATAAAATTGCCGTCTCCCTGATACATAAACTCATTATTGATGAACTGGAGATATTCACCTTCTAACTCAACTCCACACATCTTAATGACCCATGTTTGAATCGCTACATCAGGGATGTGTTGGTCTTTGCATTCTGTTGATGATTTTACTTCAGTTAGAAACCAGCCCTGATTACCACGCTCAAGAATGTCAGCGCGAATAAAGACTTCTCCATACTTAAAGCTCGCTTCATAAATCACATTCACATTCGTATCAGCAATAGCCTTTTTCGTATCCTCGATTGCTTGAAGTGGCCCGTTATCCATAGAAATAAGTGTGCCATCCATGAAGGTCCGAGAGAGAGAACCTACTTCATTACCATTAATGAATTGCATTTGAGGGGCGCTTTCTCCCAACGAATCTGTCCGGTGGATCGCCAAATAAAGTTTTTTAGGGCATTGAAGTCCTGCCATGAAATTAGATTTGGATAAATGCCCTTTCACCATCACTCTCCCAAACTTCAGGTATAGAAATAATATAGGCTATATATGCTGAATTGTGAATGCCTCTTTTAGGGAGAGGGCGCATTTTTATGCAAGATATCTTTGACATTCGTCTTCTAGAAACTATGTTACATAACATGGATTCTGGAGGGGTGTAAAATGCCAAAGGGTACAAGTGGACGGGTAGTGATCGAGATGGATCCGCAGTTAAAATCTGACCTATATGCCATGTTGAGTTTGCAAGGTATGACCATGAAAGAGTGGTTTATGCAAAATGTCACAAAGGCTTTGGATGATGGTCCCCAGTTGCCATTGGCTTTTTCAGAAGGCCTCAATCAGGATGGTGAGTAATATCATGTCTACTCAACAACACTCCATTCAATTTAACTCCAAATCATTTTCATTTGGGCGCCATGAAACATTTGCACTTCGTTTTGGTTGGCTCACAAAGGGTTTTCAAGGGCTGACAATCAATCCAGATATTTTTTTGGATGAGGATGCCACCGTTCACCTTGGCGTTGGTAAAAACATGGTGTCGTCCATTCGATATTGGATGTTAGCAACAAAAATTGCTGAGATAAAAGGTTCACATATAGAGGCTTCAGAAATAGGACATTTAATTTTTTCTGAAACTGGCTGGGATCCTTACCTTGAAGATGAGGCGACGATTTGGCTGCTTCATTGGCTGTTGGCATCAAACAGTCAGCATGCGACAGCGGTATATTGGTTTTTTAATCACTTCCACAAATCTGAATTTTCTTCAGATGAGATGTTTGGGGGAATGAAAGAGTTTGTTGGAGAGCGCTTAGAGGGTAAGAAAGTTGCTGATTCATCCCTTAAGCACGATTGCAACATACTTACGAGGTTATACGTTCCATCTCAGGGTGATAAACGAACGCCTGTTGAAGATGCCTTAGACTCACCACTTTCCACACTAGGGCTGATGAATAAAAGTGAACTTTCAAATCGTTATGTGTCTAAGCCTGATGGGCGCTGGGATATCCCTTTAGGTGTGATTGGCTATGCTATTGGGGAGCTATTCGAAGCAAGTGATCAGTCTAGTGTCGCTATTGAAGCCATTGTTCATGGGACTGAATCAATGCCTGGGCTTGGCTCAACTTTCAGAATTACAGAAGAATGTTTGGTGTCAAAAATCGAAGAGCTGATAACTTGGGTGCCCGGTGTGTTTGAATTAAGGGAGAGTGCCGGCATTTATTTACTTTACCAGTTGGAAGAGATGTTGCCGATAGAGTTTCTTAATATGCATTATAAAGCTTATGAAATGGAGATTGCCGCATGAATTGGTCTGACTCGATTTCGATTAATGCTCATTATACCCGCTCCATTCATTTAGAACGAGATGCATCAAGCGAAGATGTAGTTCGAGCATACATCCCTACTTCACGTGCTTTAAAAATCCTTAGTGATTTTTCTAAGACATTAAATACAGGAACGGTTCCTAGGTCCTGGGCTTTAACTGGTCCATATGGATCGGGGAAGTCATCGTTTGCGGTTTTTGTATCCCACCTCTTAGAAGACCCTGAAAGTAGTTCTGCACGGTTAGCTATTGAAACGTTAAAAAATGCTGATGCCGATTTGGCCGATCAGATTGAAGGAAAGTTAAAGGGAAGCAAAGGACATTGCAGGGTGCTACTGACAGGTAGCCCTGAGCCATTAGCCAAAAGGCTTCTTCATGCAATCTATCTAGGTGCTAAGTCATATTGGTCCGCTAAGCGAGGAAGAACACCTTTAGTAGTTAAACAGATCGAGCAGGCTATTGCCGATCAAAACCACTCTACTTATGAAGTGGTCGAGATATTAAAATCACTGAGAACTGCCGTTTCAAAATCAGGTGGAAGTGGCATTCTCTTGGTTATTGATGAGCTGGGTAAGTTTCTTGAGGCCGAGGCAAGAAATTTTGGAACGAATGATATTTATCTTCTGCAGGCTGTTGCCGAGCAGGCTTGTGATAAAGGCAGTGTTCCAATTCATTTCTTTGTCTTACTTCACCAGTCTATTGAGTTATATGCTAAGGGGTTAGGTGAAACGCTTAAGCATGAGTGGCAGAAGGTCCAAGGCCGATTTGAGAGTGTGCCGTTTCTTGAATCCGTTGAACAAACTCTGCGTGTAACGCGAGCAGCATTTATTCAAGACTTTGATGCCAAGACTAAAAAGAAAATTCACCAAGAACTGTTGCCTATTTCTAAAGCTCTTGAAGAAGCGAGTGCTCTGCCTGGAGTATTAGATGCTGATGCTGCAGTCGAGCTGTTTTCCGGCTGCTATCCACTCCATCCTGTATCACTGCTATTGTTGCCACTTCTTTGCCAGAGGGTGGCTCAAAATGAACGGACACTGTTCAGCTATTTAGGCAGCCGTGAAAGCCATGGATTAAGTGATTCTATCACTCGGTTTGATTCAAGTGAAAAAAACATCCCTTGGGTGTACCCATGGGAGATCTATGAGTACTTTATCCTTAATCAGCCTGTAGCAGTATCTGATCACTTTACTCATAGACGCTGGGCTGAGGTGGTTACTGCTGTTGAGCGTCTTGGTGATTCTTCAGAAGATGAGTTGCACCTTATAAAATCTATTGGGCTAATGAATATTATTGGTGCAAAAGGTGGCTTAAAGTCATCAATCGAGCTGTTGGAGTGCTGTACTCCATTTGGAAAAAGAAAGCTAAAAACGCTTCTTACTGACCTCCAAGAGAAGTCAGTAATCTCTTATAGAAAATATAGTGGTGAATATCGTATCTGGCAGGGCAGTGACTTTGATTTGGAGCTTGAGCTCCAGAATGAGATTGAGAATGGAAAAGGCCTGGAACTAGTCGATGAGCTCAATGAAAGGGGGAGTTTTTCTCCAATCGTTGCGAGGCGCTATACGATTAAAACAGGCTCATTACGCTATTTCGCGCCGCTGTTTGCAGATGTTAAATCGATCAAACGTCTTGAGAAGAAGGCAGACGAACCAAGGATTCTGTTTTTACTTGCTGGGTCACCAATCGAGAAAGAGTTGCTTGTGAAGAAAGCAGCATCTTTATGCGGAGGAATGACTGTTGCTGCGGTTTGCTCATTAGGCAGCGAAGTTAAACAAGCGGTTCAAGAGGTGTTGGCTCTTGAACGAATCATTAGGAACAATTCAAAGTTAAGCGGAGATCCCGTTGCTCAACGTGAATTGAAGGATCGATTAAGTGCAGCCAAAGCACTAGAGAAGCAGCTGCTAGAGTCTGTCGTTGTTAATCCAGGACAGCATCAATGGTTGTATGCGAATAAGACGCTTCAAGTAACTAGTAGAAGGGCGCTGCAGTTTGAGCTCTCAAATATCTTGGAGGAGGTCTATAGCAAGGCTCCTATTATTAAGAATGAGCTGCTAAATCGAACAAAACCATCTTCAAGTGCAATCTCAGGGAGAAACAAACTCATAGTTGCAATGCTTGAGCATGCAAGCTTGCCAGAGCTTGGTATTGAAAAATATCCTGCAGAAAAGGCGATCTATAAGTCTGTTTTGGAAGCAACAGGGCTGCATTCAAAGCATGGAGGTTCATGGGCTTTTGGTGCGCCCGCACAGAATGATCCTTGCAAGCTTAAACCGACTTGGGATTCTATTTTAGACTTCTTCGAAAGAAGTGAGGCACAGGCATTGCCTATTGCAGACCTTTTTGAGGAGCTTCAGCTCCCACCTCTCGGCATCAAGGCCGGAGTCATTCCCGTATTGTTTATCGCCTCATATTTTGCCAATCAACATGAACTTGCACTCTATGAGGATGGTCACTTTTGCCCTGTAATATCGCATGAGGTTATTGAGCGTTTAATTAAGAATCCAAACACATTCTCGGTTCAGCGTTTTAGGATTTCTGGAATGCGGGTCTCAGTGTATGAGAAATACATGGAGATGGTCACAGGAACAACATATAAAAAGCTAGACCTTATCGGACTAGTAAGACCTTTGGCTAAGTTTATGAATGGTCTTCCAGATCATGCCAAACGAACCAAGCTTATTTCAAAAGAAGCTCAAGCAGTTCGGCGCGTATTCTTTTCTGCGAAATCACCAGCATCCCTTTTATTTGAAGATGTTCCAATAGCTTGTGGATTTCCAAAGTTTGATGCTGAAGCTTCTAATGGAAATGAAGTGAAAGAGTTTTCTGAGGCATTTATTCGAGTTTTAAAAGAGCTGAAGGATGCATACCCAAACCTGCTTAACCTACTCCAAGAAAAGCTGGGGGGAGCTTTCCCCGATAGCAAAGCAGTTGATCTATGCGATTTCCGGAATAATTTGCATGGGCGCTTTGTTGGTCTTGAGCGCTACACAGTTGATGCAGAAGGGGTAAAGGCATTTGTGCTTCGCCTTTGTGACGAGGGCTTTAAGGATGATCAACAGTGGCTTGAGAGCTTAGCTGCCTTCCTTGGAAGAAAACCTGCTGAGAAGTGGAATGACGATGACCTTCAGCTGGCTGATTTTAGACTGGCTGATTTTTCAGAGCGCTTACATGACCTGGAAATGCTTCGTTCCTCACATGAAAAGAACCAGTCACATACGGATGTTAATTTTGACTCAACTTTAATTCGGATTATGAGGCAGGGAGAAGCATCAAAGGACAGGATTATCCACACAGATGAGAAAAAGCGCCTTGCCTATCAAGGGGTGGCTAGCCAACTTGAAAAGGCTCTGGATCAGCTGGATGAGCCTTTGAGACTAGCATTATTGACAGATTTACTAAACTCAGCTTTAAACAGTGGAAGAGAAAAGCTGCCTGCACCTGCAACGACATTAAAAGGGAAGTCATTGAACAATGAATAGTCCGCAAAAAAAAGAGCGCCACGTTCTAGGTATATCAGGTGGAAAAGATAGCGCAGCCCTGGCGATTTACCTCAGGGATAAAGTTCCGGATATGGAATACTTTTTTACTGATACCGGAGCTGAGCTTGATGAAACATTGGATTTCATTGAGCGGTTAGAAGCTTACCTTGGAAAGCGCATTGATCGCCTTAGCCCAGAACGAGATTTTGAACACTTTCTTAAGCTTTATGGCAATTTTTTACCATCACCACGCGCACGCTGGTGTACGCGGGAGTTGAAATTAAAGCCATTTGAAAAATGGATTGGTGATGACCAAGTCGTCAGCTATGTGGGAATCCGAGCCGATGAGAACCGTGAGGGTTACGTAAGTACCAAGCCAAACATTAAGGCCGTGTTCCCATTCAAGGAAGATGGGTTAATTAAAGAGGATATCTTTCGGATTCTAGAAGAATCGGGTGTCGGTGTTCCAGAGTACTATAAGTGGCGTAGCCGCTCTGGCTGCTACTTTTGCTTCTTTCAGCGAAAGAAAGAATGGATAGGCCTTCTTAACACACATCCTGAACTTTTTGAGAAAGCTATGGCTTTTGAAAAGTTTGATGAAGAAAGTGGTAAACGTTTTACTTGGAATCAAAAAGAAAGTCTTGAAGA
This sequence comes from Mariprofundus ferrinatatus, assembly GCF_002795825.1. Classification (NCBI taxonomy): domain Bacteria; kingdom Pseudomonadati; phylum Pseudomonadota; class Candidatius Mariprofundia; order Mariprofundales; family Mariprofundaceae; genus Mariprofundus; species Mariprofundus ferrinatatus. The sequence goes on from NZ_CP018800.1 coordinate 867,717, forward strand.
GCTGGTGGCAAGAGCGTCTGATATAGATATGGTGATGAATGAAAGAGAGAAAAAGGTTTCGTGGCAGGAAGCCCTTGCAGATGAGGATGAAGACGATGATGCGTGTTTGATTTGTACTTTATAGAGAGAGGGGAGAGGGAATGAGTTTTTTTAAAAGTGATAGTTTGTCTTTGTATGATTTCTTTAATATCTCAGGCGTTGCGTATTATATCCCATTTTATCAACGACAATATAGCTGGGACTCAGATAATGTAGAGAAGCTGATGGATGACTTCTATGATGGTGTAAAAAAAATCTGTTCCCAAAAAAGATACTTGCGCTTTATTGGTACAATAATCACCCTGGAAGAGCCAAATCCATTAGTCCACGTTCATTACGATAGCAACGGGCTAATTACAAAAATCAATAACATAATTGATGGGCAGCAACGGATATCTACGCTTACAGTATTGTCGATTATCATTCATAAGCGGCTTAAAGATATTTCTAAAGAAATTCAAAAAAATGGTTGGGAAACTCTTCCAGGCATTGATGATTTGTTAACTACCATTGAAAATAAAAGCTATGATCTTGAGCAATTCTATAGCATTGATATTCGAAAAGCTCGCGTTAACCCATCAAAGAAGCCAATAGTTATCAGAGCTCATAATACACATACATCACCAAAGACTGACCAATGGACATTACATGGAGCATCTAAAGATTATTACCGATCTGATATAGGGCAGTTTCTTGCTCATTATATAGAGCATGGTGATATAATTAGCCCAATTTCTAATGTGAAATTGAAAGGCAATGTAAAGGTAATCAATGAGTGGATTATCAAAACCGAGCAATCATCCAACCTTCCAACCCCAAAAATTCTTTTGGAACAAAACTCCAAAAATCTTCCAGGATTTATAGATGGGAACATTGACCTGGATGTATTACAACATGCAGATGCTGATTGCTATCAGTTGACTTGTGGAGCTATGAAGCTGTTGGCTTTAATTTATTTTATGTCTCATAGAACCTTTTTAACTGTAATTGAATGTCCTGGAGAATCCTTGGCTTTTGATATGTTTCAAGCGCTGAATGCAACGGGAACACCATTAACAGCAATTGAGGTATTTAAACCATTAGTTGTAAATACAGTAGGAGCAGCTTTTGGGACGTCAAAAACTAAGGAGTATTTTGATATTTCTGACCGTTTCTTTGACCAACAAAAAAGTGCTGCCTCAAAAGAAAAAATGACCGATGAAGTCTTAATTCGCATGGCATTAGTTCATGATTCATATGAATTAGGAAAGAGATTTAGTGACCAGCGGGATTGGCTTACTAGAGCATACACAGAGAGTAATACTCAGGAACAAGAAAACTTAATCCATTGGATGAGTGATCTCACTTTATATTGGGAAAATATTTTTCTTCCGAATAGGCCAAGCCGTAATTCGGTCTCGTTTACTATTTCTAATCACCTCACAACATTGGGTTTGAATAATGATGATGCAGACTTTTCAGCCTTGTGTATTTATTACTTGAAAGATGCCAAGCATGCAATGGCTCATTACTTGTTGAGTCTTTTCTATAGCAAACTATTGAGAGCTATAGGGACGCCAAACCATCAGTTTGAGATTCAAAACTTTATCGAAGTAAGTAAGGCCTGTGCCAGCTTTTTTACATTATGGAGTGCCGCTCTTTCTGGGTTCCCAGATGATGTATATCGTCGACTTTTTGATCAGTCAGGCGCGAATATTTCTTGGAAAACTGGAGCTGGAAACCAAAATGCCAATTTTGTAAAAGAGCATTTCAAGAAGGCACTAGAAGATAATGGTGTTTTTGATGTATCTAATTTAGGAAATGCTAAGAATTTGTGGAAATCCAAAGCAATAACACGCCTTGGATATACAAAGAAAGCAGTTTGCAGGTTCTCTCTTTTTGTGGCTTCTCACGACAAGGCCCCAGATATGGCTCCCGGATTCGAGGGGCTTGTAGAAAAAGGCTCCGTGAGGAGTGCCACTTACTTAAACTGTGAGAGCTGGTTCTCGGAAAGGTATGGCATTATGGAACACATAGGCAACCGAGAAAAGCCTGCATCAAATAAATATGGTGGCCCTGATCCTTTGTTGTACCCTGGAGATAATTCTGTGGTAGATAAAATTGGGAACCTTACATTGTGGTCGCCATCAGCAAATTCATCGACCTATCCTGAATGGCAGGAGAAAGTTTTGTATTACGCTACTCTAACTCGCTTTAACCCTGTTACTACGTTTGTAATTAGTGATATGGCAAAAGCATTAGGGGTAACAACGATACCTCCATCTATAGCGACTGTAGCGGCAGCAAGCGGATATATTGCGAACCTTGCTCCAATCGCTTATAGGGGTTCTAAAGGATTACCATGGAATAAAGACTTCGTGGACTTGCGAACCAATCGCACATGTGAGTTGGTTTTTGACGATTTGGTTGCATGGCTTTAGTTAGGTAATCTATATCTTAGAATGATTTATTTGGATTATGCTGCAACCACCCCTGTGGGCTCTAATGTGCTTGAAAAGATGCGCGAGTGCCTTTCTGTTGATGGTACATATGGGAACCCATCATCTCCACATTCATTTGGAGAGAAAGCATCAATTGCTATTGAGAATGCAAGAGAACAAGTTGCAAGCTTAATTGGTGCTTCTCCAAAAGAAATTGTATTCACATCAGGCGCTACAGAATCAAATAATCTTACTCTTAAAGGTGTTTTTTTTGGCCCTATAGCTGGCAAGCACATCATTACTACTGAAATTGAGCACAAGTCAATTTTAGATACGTGTTCTTATTTAGAGAAGATGGGGGCTGAGGTAACAAGGCTTAAGCCAGATTCTTCCGGCTTAATTGACCTTGATGAGCTAGAAAACAGTATCAGAGAAGACACCTCGCTCGTTTCTATCATTCATGTAAATAATGAAACTGGTGTTATTCAAGATGTTGAGAAAATAGCATCTATAGTGAAGAAGAAAGGTTGTTTGTTACATGTTGATGCAGCTCAAAGTATTGGCAAGCTTTCGATTGATTTATCAAAAATCCCTATCGACCTTATGTCTATTTCTGCGCATAAAATATATGGCCCCAAAGGCATAGGTTGTTTATTCGTCAGGAAGGGCTTGGAGCGCAATCTTCAGCCTCAGATGCACGGTGGAGGGCAAGAGGGCGGATTGCGCTCTGGAACTATGCCTACCCACCAAATTGTCGGTATGGGTAAAGCCTTATCTTTAGCGCAAGAAAGAATGGCTGAAGATCATGAAATGATGAGTAAACTAAAAGAGCAACTACTTGCTGGCCTTAGCGGAATTCAGGGCATGTATGAAAACGGATCTATAGAGCGCTCGGTTCCAAACATTCTTAACGTTAGCTTTGACGGAATAGATGCAGAGCTATTGCTCCATCGACTAAGAAACAAGATTGCCATCTCAAATGGATCCGCATGTAACTCTGGAGCAATTGAACCATCATATGTTCTACGTTCCATGGGGCTTTCAGAAGACCGAGTATATGGTGCAATCCGAATTAGTATGGGGAGATATACTTCTAACGAAGATATTGATTTAGCTGTTCATGCAATTTGCGATATTGTGGCAAACTTAAGGTCATAAGATTGCCTGACTTCTCCTTCAACCCTGCGCTTTCTCAGATGGACGAAGAGGACCTTGAGTTTTGGGGGCCAAAAGATTTTCAGACATATAGTTCAGAAAATGGATTCAGTAGAATAAATGCTCCAACAGTTATTTCTATTGATTCTTTGGAAGCGCTACGACCTGAACTAAAAGATACAAATACGATGGTGCTTAGGCTTGGACGCTCATCAAGCAGTGGGACGCAGTTTGGCCTAGTAAAATCGCGGGATGTGCGAGACTTTTTTCTTGTCGATTCAGTTATATTTGAGGGTCTAACGCCTCAAACATTTTTGCCTCCAATGAAGTATTCTGAGCTTTATCCTTTCCAGTTGATAGGTGCACAATCAGAAACATCGCTTGTGAATTTTGGTTGTTCGTCAGGATTGTTGGCCAAGGCTCTAGGCCTTAATTTTATTTCAATTAGCGCGCCAGCGACTGGGGCATCCACATATACCTTTAATGTCAAAGTAGGTAAGCAAATACCACCAATAAGGCACACAAGTGGTCAGGTTCAGTTTGATGCAGTCTTTGTTGGGGAAAGAGGTGGTAAACAGTGCCTTTTTGTTCTTGAAGCCAAGAATAGAGGGAGACATCGGTCCTTAGCTAAACATAAGCTTGTGTATCCAATTTTAGCTCTTGCACCAAATGTCCCATCAGATATGGAAATTATTCCTGTCTATTTGAAGACCATAGAACATGCTGAAGGAGTATGCTTTCAGGTGGCCGAATGTTCATATCCTGATCCAAGAAATGAGCTTAGTGATCTCCGAGAGGTCTCGGTTGTGAATGCATCATCCTATGTGGTCCCTAGTCTGTCGATGGGGGGGTGAAGCATTTCAAGTCAGAAGAGCGCTTTATTTCCACTGTTTGACAGTTTCTAAATCAGATGTGATCAGCCACTTATGATCAGCAACTTTTTGAATCAATGGCCACTTAAGTCCAGCTAGCCCAATGCGGCACTCATTTTTTCCATCTAAGTATGGACGTAGTTTCTCCGGGTCAATGTCAAAAACATTTAGCGCTCCATCAGACTCTCTCAACTGGACCATCAATACGTTTGTTCCACAAATATAAATGCCGCTTTTTATGTCGCCATCAGAGTCAAGTACCATCGCCCCTACGGTGCTGGTGTAACATGATACATGACGCTTTCCAAGGCCAGGCATGATCACAGTGTCTTTGTCTGTTATCTCAGCGTCTAAACATTTTTCGAGTACCATTATCGCTTCAGTTCTGTTGGCGAGTTGTAGGCCTTGCCCAGCTATAATATTGTGTTTTCTCATATCGGCCCCTTGGTTACTACTTTTCCGACATCTCTATAATGTACTTAAATATACTACTTATATTAAAGGCCGCACACTTTTTGTTTAGTAAGGAGATGAGCTGGTGGCATTCGTGGAGAGGGGACAGTGCAAGTTCTCAAAAGCAGTCTATAATGGGACTGGGCGGGGGGATATGTGAAGAATCTAGAGCTTAAGCCAACATTGAGAAAGCTTGGTACAGCTAGGTTAGCAAACCTAGTAGGGCACCAAAGATTGGAAATGATCTATGACGTTCTGAATGCCAGTGTCACTGAGAGTAAACTAGTAGACTTACTAGTACTTCGCTACGGCTCACAAGTGTTAGCCCAAAAAGAAATAAGAAACGCAATATTTCTTGCCCTCGAGCCTGAATATCAAGGTTACATTTATGATGGAAACTTCCTTGATGGAAGGGTTTTGAGCCAAAATGAGCGTAAAAATCTGGACTCACAAAGCTGGGGGCGAAGTAGGTCGTCAACTAAAAGGCTATTGAATCTGTTTGATTTAGGTGATGAATGTTTTCCACCAAAAGAAGAGATACCACCCTCTGTAGAAAACATACAACCTGATACTATCCTTTTTCCATATCAAAGAAGGGTTAAAGATAGGTATGTAAGAACCCTGCTTGGCGGTGCAGATCGTTTGATGCTCCATATGCCCACGGGCGCAGGCAAAACAAGAACATGCATAGAAGGCCTCGTAGATTGCTTGAGGGCCTTTTCAGATCGATCTGGATATGTTGTATGGCTTGCTCATTCAGAAGAGCTATGCGAGCAAGCTGTGGAAACCTTTAAAAAGATTTGGAGTGTAAGAGGCGATGAAAGCATTGATGTAATCCGCCTCTGGGGTAAGCACCCTTCACCTGATTTCTCAAATGGCTCAGGTTTTGTCGTTGCGAGTCTTCAACGAATTCATGCAATGCGTCTAAGCAGGAAAGATCAGACATTCATCCAAGCCGGGCAATTAAAATCAAAGTGTAGAATGGTTGTTATTGATGAGGCTCACAAAGCTATTGCCCCTACATATCTAGCAAGTATTGAATTCATATCAAATCTTGATTCTACTAAAATTTTGGGGTTAACCGCTACTCCGGGGCGAGGCTTTGAAGAAGATGAAACGAAAGAGTTAGTTGAATTCTTTCATGGAAATAAAATCACCATTACAGATCAAAATGGATGTGATGTAGAAGATCCGATTGGTTACCTCCAAGAAGAACAGTATTTGGCAAAAATAATCCGCAGGGCTGTAGCAACGCAAGTGACTGTAGACCTCACTGAACAAGAAAAGAACTATGTTGCAAACCTTCTTGATCTCCCTCAAAGCGTGCTTAATAGATTGGCAGATGATGCTGAGCGTAATGCTTTGATTGTTGCTGAGATTGCGGCATTAGTAATGGAGGGGAGAGATTCTATCGTGTTCGCACTGTCCGTTGAACATGCTCATTTGGTAGCTGAACTTCTGATGTTGCGTGGTATTGAAGCTAGGTGTGTTGATGGTTCAACTAGCTCATATGATAGGAATAAACATATTAATGACTATAAACATGGTGCTGTTCGAGTGCTGGTTAATTATGGTGTTTTAACAACTGGCTTTGATGCACCAAATACTAATGCGGTACTTATAGCTAGACCAACAGGGTCACTTGTTCTTTATTCCCAGATGATAGGACGTGGAATTAGAGGTAAACGAATGGGGGGGAATCTTGACTGTAAATTGGTTGACCTTAAAGACAACCTGATCGGGTTTCCAAATGAAAGCATGGCTTTTTCATATTTTGATGAAGCATGGGGTGAATAAATGAGGGAGTACAGATAATGGCAAATGCACTGATACCAGCAAAAACAGCGATTCAAACTTTCAGAGATGCTGGCTATAAAAATACAGCATCGGCCGTGGCTGAGTTAATTGACAACTCGATTGAGGCCAAAGCTAAAGACATCCAGATTATTACTTTTGAGGAAGCTGTCTTTCAGGGGGCTAGAACTACATACAGAATCAATGAGTTAGCTGTATATGATGACGGTGGTGGGATGCCTCCTTCTGTTTTGGAGATATGTTTGCAATTTGGCAATGGTACTCGTTTATCATCTAGGAGTGGTATTGGTCGTTTTGGTATTGGTTTGCCGAATGCCTCAGTAAGTCAGGCCAAGAGAATTGATGTCTATTCGTGGCAAAACAATGAGTGCTATCACACCTACCTCGATGTTGATGAGGTTAGTAATGGTGATCTTGATGAGGTGAATCCAGTAACGAGGAAAGAGTTGCCCCAAGAGTGGAAGCAGACTATTGAGGGGGGTGTTCAGGAGTCAGGAACGCTAATTGTGTGGTCAAAGTGTGATCGGCTTGATATGGCGAGGTCACGAACTCTCTTTACAACCTTGAGTAAAGATTTATGCAGAATTTATAGGCATTTCTTGGATGATGATAATTCTTATGGAAAGAAAGTGAAGATAAGGCTTGTAGAGGCAAGCAAAGAAATGCTTCTTGGGAATATGGAGAAGAAAATCACTCCCCTGCAGGCGAATGACCCCTTGTATCTGATGACCCCAAATAATATCCCTGAATTTGAAACCAAAAAAACTAACATGCTGCATGGGAATATAGTTTCTTTCCCTGTAAGATATAATGAAGATGGTGATACAGCGAATGTTGAGATTAGGTTTTCTATTGCTTTGCCAGAAACCCAGACCCTAGGCGGCGGATCACTGTTAGGGCAACATTATAGACGGAACACAGGGATATCTTTTATGAGGGCAGCCAGAGAGATCGATTTTGGTACCTTCGGCTACTTTAACAGTCAGGATGAACGAGAGAGATGGTGGGGGTGTGAGATTCGCTTTGAGCCAAAATTGGATGAGCTGTTTGGAGTGACGAATAACAAACAGGCCGTGAGAGGGGTTCATTATATAGACGAAAAAGAGTTCAAAAAAGAGCACGCTGATGACTGGGAAGACATGTTAAAAGATGATCTTAAGTTGCTTCTTAGAATGCAGCTAAGTAAATATTTCTACCAGAACCATAAAGAGATGTGGAATATAATTAAGGGGCGAGGTGCAGGTAAGCGGGGAGACAGCGCAAAAGAAAGGGCGGCATCAGACAAAAGTACCCGAATTGCAAACCAGGAACTTGAGGGATTAAAGACGCCTACACGGTCTGCAGAAATTGGTCAGAAAAAATCAGGAGATGAGAAGGTTGTTGAGTGGAGAGATCGCCTACTTGAATCTGACTCATCTCTTCTTACTGATGAGGCTGCTGCAGTCGCGAAAGAGAAGGTTGACTTAATTATAGAGAAAGACTTTAGCGCTTGGCCCGGCTCCCAGTTCTTTAGCATCGAAATTATCGGTGGAACATGTGTGCTGGTGATCAATAGGAAACACCCATTCTTTAGTGATTTGTATGAACCAATTATGGATGCCGATGATGATAAATATATCGAGGCACTTGATCTTGTTTTAATGGCCTATGCGAGAATGGAAGATGAATTATATAGTCGAAATGATGAGTTGGACGAAATTAGGGATATATGGGGGCGCCACCTGAAGACATTTTTGTTGAAATTAAAGGATGAAGCATGAGTTCATATAAACCTATATGAACCTGCTCGGAACAGAGGCTTATCGGAACTCTCTAGCTGCAGCGATTACTAATGCAAAACAGTCTATTGTTGTTGTTTCAGCATTTGTTACAAAAGGTGGCTGTGAGTGGATAAATCATCACATAAGTCACCCAAGTGTTGCGGTTCAATTTATAGTTCGTTGGAAACTCCAGGATTTAATATCTGGAGCATCTGATCTAGATTCTTATGAATATGCTAGGTCTCTTGGTTGGGACTTTTATGTGCAGCCGGACCTGCATGCCAAAGTAGCACTGGTAGATGATCACCAAATTTATCTCGGTAGTGCAAATGTTACAAATAAGGGTCTTGCTCTTGCACCCGGAGGAAACAGAGAATTTGGAGTCTCTTTTTTGGCCTCCCAAAGGGACTTGGATGTGATAAAAACAGTGCAGGATGAAAGCGTATACATTACTCCTGAATTGTATTTAGAAATAAGAAAATATCTTGATGAATTGCCTCCAGATGAAAAAACAAAGGCATCAGATGGGGAATGGCCAAATGAGTTGAAAGAGAAGTTTCTTCAACCTCCACAAAAGCTATGGGTTGCGGATTTATTATGGTCTTCTCCCTCATCAGAGAGTTTAGTAATGGAGATTTCTCCGGATTTTGCTCGTGAGATTGAGCATGATACTAAACTGTTAGGATTGCCCGTGTTGTACCATCACATTGAAGCAAGCAGCCTGTTGCCAGCATTCATATCTAGTCGAGCATATCATTGGCTAATATGCCAATTAAAGAAGAATGGTGGTCAATTACATTATGGGGAGTTAACTGTAAGGCTGCACGATGCGCTCCTGGATGATCCATTACCGTATAGGAAAGATATAAAATGCTTAGTTTCTAACTTGCTATCATGGGTTGAATTTTTAAAGGTTCCTGGTTTGGCAGTAGATATTCCGGGGCGGCATTCGCAAAGGCTTAGGGTTCTTTCTGAATAGAAAACAGCTAAAAGGAAGTACTAATTCATGACTATGGTCATGCAATTGTTACGACCATAGGGCAATTGCTGCTTGCTGAATCATTAGTTGGCTATGAGAAAGGTTTTTTGTAAGATAACAAACGTCTACTGAAATGCGGGCAGTCCACCTAGGCCTTCTGATTACTAATCATTGTAAGGTATGAAGGTGCAGCAAGGCCATGCATATTGAAGAAAATTTAGGTGGTAGAATTAAATCTGTTGGTATTTATGTTGGCACAAAGATGTTCCGAATAATGAATGCCATTTATAAACAGTATGATAGAAAAGGTATTAGGATCCAGTCTTCGAGGTCACATTCGAATTATGGTGATGTGATCTGCTCCCCCTTAAATAGTGCCAGAGTGTAGTTAGTATTTCTGCCGAGGAGAGGCGGGCCATAAATATACCAGTACTTTCGTCGGTATGTTTTGACATGCGAGAGTGTAAAACCAAGCAATACGAATAAAATTGCAGAGTAATGGGAGTCCTTGAAACGCCACCAAATCCAAAGACCTCTGCGAAAGCAGGGGGCTTTGTTCATCTTCAGGTCATGTTCTGACATTATTATCTGGCTGCAGTGTTGGAATCGATAGTCAGTGTTGTTAGCCTTTTATGCATGGACAATTTAACGGGTCACTGCGATGCATGAAGTGTCGCTTTGCCAGGGTATCGTGGAGCTGTTGCAGGAGAAGGCGGAGGTGGAATCCTTCAGTTGCATCCAAAGCATCCGGCTTGAGATAGGCTTGCTCTCCTGTGTGGAAGCAGAAGCGATGCGCTTCGCCTTTGATGCGGTGGCTGCTGGCACTGTGGCCCAGGGTGCCAAGCTTGAAATCGACGAGGTTCCGGGGCTTGGCTGGTGCAGTCGATGTGCCTCGGAAGTCCGGATCGATCACAGGTATGATGCCTGTCCGAATTGCGAATCCTACCCTCTGGAGATAAGGCAGGGGGACGAAATGCGAATTAAATATGTGGAGGTAGTCTGATGTGTACGGTGTGCGGTTGTGGAGAACCGAATGAGCATAAACATGAGCACAGCCATGGTCACCACTATGGCCATGGAGAGGCCGGTGCACATGTGGCCGGGATGGAGCAGTCCCGGCTTGTCAGCATCGAACAGGATATCCTCAGCAAAAACAACCGCTATGCAGATGCCAACCGCCGCTATTTCAATCATAACGGCGTGTTATGCCTGAACCTTGTCTCAAGCCCCGGGGCAGGAAAAACGACTCTTCTCAGTAAAACCATCGCGGCCATTAAGAATGAAGTTCCTGTTTCCGTGATTGAGGGTGATCAGCAGACAGATCTGGATGCTGCGCGTATTCGCGAGGCGGGCAGCAAGGCGGTTCAGATTAACACAGGCAAGGGGTGTCATCTGGATGCACACATGATCGGTCACGCCATCGACGATCTGAAACCTGCCAGCGGAAGTGCCCTGTTTATCGAAAATGTAGGCAATCTGGTATGCCCTGCCGCTTTTGATCTCGGAGAAGCCGCCAAGGTTGTGATTCTGTCAGTCACTGAGGGCAGCGATAAGCCGTTGAAGTATCCTGACATGTTCCACGCTGCAAACCTGATGATCATCAACAAAACCGATCTTCTGCCGTATGTCGATTTTGATCTGGATGCCTGTTGCGATTTTGCCCGCCGCATTAATCCCGGCATAAAAATCCTCAAGCTCTCCGCCACCACGGGTGAAGGTATGGATGGCTGGCTGAACTGGATCAAGGCAAATTGCGAAATCGCACGAACCGGTGGATACAGCCAGGAACAAAGCAGCTAATGTGCCTTGCTGTTCCGGCCAGGGTTGAATCACTGGATCGCGCTGCCTCCACGGCCGTTGTGAATCTTGATGGCATCTCCAAAGAGGTCTCTACGCTGCTGCTCGATGATGTGGCAGTCGGAGATTATGTACTTATTCATGTCGGTTACGCGCTTGAGCGTATCGACCCTGAAGAGGCGGAAAAGACCCTGACCATGTTCGATGAACTCAAGGGTGTGGAGCCATGAAATACGTCGATGAGTTTCGCGACGGCGATAAGGCGCGCAGGCTTGCTGAACTGATCCGCACAGAGGTGAACCCGGAGCGGGAGTACCGGTTGATGGAGTTCTGTGGCGGCCATACCCATGCCATCTTCCGTTTCGGTATTCATGATCTGATGCCGGAGAACCTTAAATATGTGCACGGCCCCGGCTGCCCGGTCTGCGTATTGCCGGCCGGGCGCATTGAGGCGGCGATCGAACTGGCCGAGGCTGAGGATATCATTCTCTGTACATACGCCGATTTGATGCGTGTTCCGGCAGGCAGAGGCGACAGCCTGAACAGGGCCAGGGCGCGCGGTTCGGATATCCGCATGATCTATTCAAGCACGGATGCGCTGGCAATTGCTCGTGCCAATCCTGAACGGCAGGTGGTCTTTTTTGCCATCGGTTTTGAAACGACTACGCCGCCGACGGCTGCGGCTATTCAGATTGCAGAGAAGGAGGGGCTAAGCAATTTCTCTGTTTACTGCAATCATGTGCTGACGCCACCGGCCATGAGGCACCTGCTCTCCAGCGGCGAGGCCCATATTCATGGCATTCTCGGCCCTTCACATGTCAGCACCATTATCGGCAGCCAGGCCTATGCCGGGTGCTGCAACGACTATCAGGTGCCGCTGGTAATTGCCGGCTTTGAACCGCTGGATGTGATCCAGTCGACGCTGATGTTGGTTCGCCAGATCAATGAGGGGCGATTCGAGGTTGAGAACCAGTACAGCAGAGCCGTCAGTCAGACAGGCAACAGGAAAGCACAGGCTCTGATGCAGGCTATTTTTGAGCCCCGAGCCATGTTTGAGTGGCGCGGCCTGGGCGGGCTGCCTGACAGTGCGGTTCAGATAAAGGCAGCGTTTCATGCATTTGATGCCGAGAAGCGCTTTGGCATGCAGGCGATTGATGTGGCGGATATCAGGGGCTGCATCTGTCCGGCTGTGTTAAGGGGGGTAAGCGATCCCGTTGACTGCAAGTTGTTTGGCTCGATTTGTACCCCTGAACAGCCGAAAGGGGCCTGTATGGTTTCATCCGAAGGGGCGTGTGCAGCCCAGTACAGTTATGGAAGATATCGTCTTGGCGGGAAGTCCGAAATATGAGCAGGCTTGATATTGAGCGCGGCGTGGTTGAAATGGCGCATGGAAGCGGCGGCAGGGCATCGGCACAGCTGATCGAATCGCTGTTTATCCGCCATCTGGATAATGCATGGTTGAGGCAGGGCGATGATGCCAGCCTCTTTGATGTCGGTGCAGGACGCATGGTGATGAGTACTGATGCACATGTGGTATCGCCGCTGTTTTTCCCCGGCGGTGATATCGGTTCGCTATCGGTTCATGGCACGATTAATGACGTTGCCATGAGTGGCGCCAGGCCGCTCTATCTTTCCGCCGGTTTTGTTCTGGAAGAGGGGTTTCCGCTGGCAGGTCTGGATCGCATTGTGGCCAGTATGGCCAGGGCCAGCAGAGAGGCCGATGTACCTGTCATAGCCGGCGACACCAAGGTGGTCGAGCGTGGAAAAGGCGATGGTGTGTTCATCACTACGACTGGTATCGGCGTGGTTCCGGAAGGCGTCCATATTTCCGGCGACCGGGCGGAAGCGGGCGATATGATTCTGATCAGTGGTCATATCGGTGATCATGGCACTGCAATTCTCTCCAGCCGGGAGGGGTTGGAGTTTGCTACCGCTATCAGATCCGATTCGGCGGCACTGCATGAACTGGTGGCAGAGATGGTGAACGTGGCTCCCGAGATTCATTGCCTGAGAGATCCTACCCGCGGAGGCCTGGCCACCACGCTTAATGAGCTGGTACGCCAATCCGGGGTCGGCATGCAGATCGAGGAGGGTGCCATTCCGGTTCGCGCCGAGGTCAGGGGGGCCTGCGAACTGCTGGGGCTTGATCCGCTCTATATTGCCAATGAAGGCAAACTGATATGCATCTGTCCTGCCGGCGTGGCTGAAAAGGTGCTCTCAGTTATGCAGGCACATCCATTGGGCAGGGATGCAGCGATCATCGGTAAAGTTGTGGAGGACGAACGGCAGCTTGTCACCATGAAAACGGTGTTCGGAGGTCTGCGTGTCGTTGACTGGCTGGCCGGTGAGCAGTTGCCGCGTATCTGCTGAACAATGCCTGAGCAGTTTCCCATCCAGATCGATCTGCCACCGGGATTTGACAAGGCGCCCGCAATTTTAGCGCTGGGGGGCGAGTTAAAAAGCAGCATTTGCCTGATCGACGCCGGCAGGGCCTGGATCACCGAGACGATGGGTGATCTTGAACAGGAGTTTGTGTACCGGAATTTTATCGACCAGATTGATGAACTGTTTGAGACAACGCCACCTGCACATCTGGTTATCGATAAACATCCTGACTACCTCTCCTCGCAATGGGGGGAGCGGCTGGCGGTTAAGTACGGATTAACACTTCACTCTGTGCAGCACCACTATGCCCATATCGCAGCAGTAATGGCTGACAATGCGCTGCCGGTTGATACGAAACCGCTGCTCGGTTTTGCGTTGGATGGACTGGGTTTCGGCGATGATGGAACCATCTGGGGCGGTGAAATATTGCTGGCGGATTATCGCCGCTTTCAGAGGCTGGCCTGCTTTCAACCTGTTGCCATGATCGGTGGGGCAGCAGCAGCTGTAGTACCCTGGCGGAATACCCTGGCGCATCTCCTGCCCATCTGGGAGCAGGTGCATACTCAATTTGCAGATGTCGATATTGTTCAGTTTCTGAAAAGTAAACCTGTCGAGACGTTTCAAACCATGGTGAATAAGGGGATGAATGCGCCGCCTGCCTCCTCCTGCGGACGCCTGTTTGATGCCGTGGCAGGAGGTCTCGGCATAAACCGAGAAGGGGTGGCGTTTGAGGCAGAGGCGGCCATCAACCTTGAGAGGCTTGCTGCAACCTGCTTTGAACAAGTGTGTGAGCCCTATGCATACCGCATTGATCGTGACGATTGTATGCATATCAACTGGCAGCCGATGTGGCTGGAGCTGCTGGCTGATATCAGGAGCGGTGTTGAACCGGAGGCTATTGCATCACGTTTTCATCACACGCTTATTGATGCCCTGACTAAAGTGGCCCAGGCAATAAATGAGAATCATGATTTTAACCGTATCGCACTTTCAGGGGGTGTGTTTCAGAATCGTTTGCTTTCCACATATCTTCCACGATCGCTTGAATCCTGTGGCTTTGAGGTGCTGCAGCACCGTCAGGTTCCGGTACACGATGGCGGTCTTTCACTGGGTCAGGCCATCATAGCCGCTGCCCGATAGGAGTGGGTCTCAATCGAGATGCTCAGATGGGGTAGTAAAAAGCCCCGGCATGCCGGGGCTTTGTCAATTTGAACCGATACTTGTTTTTCTTACAGCAGTACCACTGCTGCCCAGAATGCCAGTGCTGTACCGCCGCACATGGTTGCCAATCCAAGTCCTTCTACGCCGTCATGTGTTTCGTTGCTATTGCTCATATCAGACCTCCTGAAGACCTTTTGAGTCATATTGGTAGGTACACCATATAGAAACCTAGTAAATAAGTCAAGTATTATTTTGGTGTAGGTTGCAGTTCCCCAGTTATTGTCTATAAAAGTCATACAGGAGTACGCATGTTTGATTTGGGAATTGATGGGAAACCGAGATGTCTGGTCATCCTGGCAGTATACACTGGTTTTGGTGGCCTGCTCTGCCTCGTTTATGGCGTGCCATCGATTATTTTTGACCTGTTTGCACTGGATTTGGCCTTGATTAATCTGATTGTAGTAGCCATTGGAGTTTCTACGCTGCTCGGGTCGTACGGTTTGTGGCGGTTGAAGAGATGGGGGTACTATCTGGCAATCGCAATTTACGTTGTCTCCATTCAGCTGAGTGTAGTGGCAATTAGTCTGGATGACTCGCCTGCCAATATAACGTTGCAACTGGTGGGGATTGGTATTGCGGTATTTTTTCTGTTTTATCTGTTCGGGAAAGAAACCCGAAAACTTTTCCACTAATTCAGGGCATTTATTCCATTAGCGCATGGAAAACCCGACCGGTATCGCTACCGGCCGGGACAAGTTTCCATTCAACTGCTTGCGGACTCTTCCAGAATGCGTTTCTGGATAGCAGCAGGAACTACATCGTAATGATCGAATTCGATCGTGTAACTTCCCTCGCCACCGGTCATCGCTTTCAACTGTGCCTGATAGGACTGAATTTCAGCCATCGGGGCACGCGCCTGTATGATCGTCGAGTTACCCTTCATATCGGTCGCGAGAATCTGGGCGCGCCGTGAATTAAGATCGCCCATGATGTCGCCAATGTGATCCTGTGGCACCGATATCTCCATCGTTACGATCGGCTCAAGAAGCACTGGCTTGCACTCCTTGAATGCTTTGTTGAATGCCTTCTGCCCGGCGATCTGGAAGGCGATATCCTTGGAATCAACCGTGTGGGTTTTTCCATCGACCAGCGTGACCCGTACATCGGTAACAGGATAGCCGGCCATTACACCTTCTTCCATTGCGGCTTGAACGCCTTTGTCGACTGAGGTGCGGAATACGGCATCAATGACGCCGCCATGAATCTTGTCGACAAACTCGTAACCTGCACCGCGAGGCAGGGGTTCGACATTGATCACCACGCGACCGAACTGGCCGGCGCCGCCTGACTGCTTCTTGTGGGTATATTCGACATCTTTGACGCTGCTGGTAATGGTTTCCATATAGGCAACCCGCGGCGTTGAGGTGCTCACGTTGACCTTATAGCGGCGCTTGAGCTTGCCAAGGATCAGACGCAAATGCAGATCAGACATGCCGCTGATGATCAGGTCGTGTGTCTGCGGATCGGAATGGACGTGGAAAGTACGGTCATCATTCTCGAACTCGTGCAGGGCGGTTCCGAGTTTCTGGTCATCTTTGTTGGTTTTCGGACGCACAGCCAGAGAAACCATCGGGGTAGGGAGTTTTAAATCATCCATTGTGATGACGGTGTTTGCATCGGTGATAATGTCGTTGGCATGCATGTCTGCAACGCGCGGGATGGCGACCAGATCGCCGGCGACTGCGGTTTTGATGTCCTGTTGTTCCTTTCCGACCACACGGAAGATGTGGCCCGCTTTCTCCTCCTTGCCGGAACGGCGGTTGATAAAACTGCCATGGGCGGCGAGGGAGCCGGAGAGAACGCGAAGATAGGAGATGCGGCCGACAAACTCGTCCGACTCTGTGTGGTAAACGTAAGCTGAGAAGCCTTTGACATCGTTAATCGAAACCGGTTCATCGTTCTGGTAGACGATATGTTCGATCTCATGCGGTGCCGGGGCCAGTTCGCTTAACAGCTCCAGGAGTTGCGCAGTGCCTACTTCCTTCTCTCCGGCTGTTGGGATGACCGGATAGAGGCTGCCGTCGATCACAGCGCCTTTAAGGGCTGCTACAAACTCTTTTTCGCTAATCGTATCGCCTTCAAGATAGCGCTCCATCAGAGCGTCATCGGTTTCGACAATCGCCTCAACGATCTCTTCATAGACAGCGGCCGTCTCTATGCTGGCATCCCTGTTGTGCAGTACGGAGTGAACCTCGGTAAAGGAGGCGGATGAGCCGTTAGGCATATAGAGCGGAATGCAGCGATCGCCGAAATCCGCCTTGAGTGCGGCAAGAGCTTCAGAGAAGTTGGTATTATCCGCATCAAGCTTTGTCATGGCGATAATGCGAGGCAGGCCACGTTTGCCGGCCAGACGCCACACTTTACGGGTATTAACCTTGACGCCGTCAGTTGCATCGACACAAATCAGTGCACACTCAGCTGCATGCAGGGCAGTCATAACATCTGCGATGGAATCGGGAGAACCGGGTACATCGAGACAGTTAAAATGAAGATCATTGTAATTGAATGATATAGTGGAGCAGTAGAGTGACTTCTCATACTGCTTCTCATCGGGGTCGAAATCACTGATGGTATTATGGGTATCGATATGGCCCATGCGGTTTGTGGTTCCTGCAACATGAAGCATCGACTCAAGAAGCGTGGTTTCACCCGCTCCTTCATGGTCGAGCATTGCAATGTTTCTGATTTGTGAGCTGTTGAGCTTACTCAAGACACCCTCCTGCCTGATGAATTAACAAAATGAATAACCGAATCCTGCACGAATTGTGAGGTAATCCATCTGAGTGGTTTTGACCCGAAAGTGGCTGGTTTCGATTTCTCTAAAGCATACAAAAACAGCGAACATTCGTCTATCCATTTTCATCGCTACCAGGTTTCTGATTTGCTCTGATTCGAGATGGCAAAGCGTGAAAACGAAAGGTGAACTCGCCGATAAAACGGGATAGGGTCACGGGATGGGGATATTGAACAGACAGTTCCATAAATACCTGCTCTACCTGTGGCCGCTGCCGACCGTCTTTATGGTGGGGCAGATCGTGATGTGGGCCAACGGCAATGCCGCTAACCTGGGTATTTCGGTCTCGGTTTCGCTGCTTGATATGGTCGTGTTTGTCTTGCTCTTTGCAGGTGCGGCCTGGTGGGCCTTCCGCCCGATCATGACCTACCTGGTCTCCCGCGAGCATCCCGAAAAACATCGCCGTGTCATCGAATCAGTCGTGGCCAATTTTCCGTGGCGAACACTCAAAGCCTACTCCATAGCCGGCTGGCTATACGCCCTCTATCTGATCGTCGTGATCAGTTCGGTGGCACTGATGGGTGACTATCTGTTTACCTGGCGCATGTTTGTTGCTTTGACTCTGAACTTCAGCTTCGGAGCGGCTGTGCTGGCACCGGCACTGGCAGTCTCCAGCTCCATTGTTTTCACGACAAGATTAAGGGCGAAGCTGGCGCTGCAGGGGCTCTTTGTCTCAGAACTCGGAACCATGAAAATGGAGCGTTACCTGATCTCATCGCAGTACCGGCCGTGGCTGGTGTTTATGGTGACGGGATTCCTGCCTACGATGATTCTGGGCCTGTTTGTATTCCTCTCACAGGCCGGTGAGGTGGCTGAGGAGCATTTTATCCTCGCACAGGCGATGGTGCTGCTCTCGATGAGTATCTCTGCAGGCAGTATTCTGGTCTGGTTTCTCAGTCATACCCTCAAACATGTTACGCTGTCGCTGCAGGCCGGTCTGCACCATCTTGCCGAGGGTCATTTTACGGGCCGGGTGCCGGTACTGCTTGATGATGAGTTCGGGGAGTTGGCGAGAGGCCTGAATACCGCCATGCACGGATTGCAGGAGCGGGAGGATCTGAAGGATTCGCTGGCTATTGCTGCCGAGATCCAGCAGGGATTATTGCCCAAGCAGGCACCGGTGATTCCCCGGTATAAGCTGGAGGGGTTTCAGCAGACCTGCTTCTCGGTGGGTGGTGACTATTTCGATTATATTGAGCTTGAGGACGGGCGCATCTGGCTGATGGTTGCCGATGTCTCCGGCAAGGGTTATCCGGCTGCATTGACGATGGCCAATCTGCAGGCCATGTTGCGGGGTCTGGCTACGGTTGACTGGCCGATCGAAGTGGCGGGTAATTACCTCAATGACGCACTCTGTGAATCGCTCTCTGCCGGCCGGTTTGTGACCCTGTTTATGGGTAAGCTGCAGCCTGAAACCCACTCGCTGGTGTGGATGAATGCCGGACACGTACCGCCACTGCTTGCCAGTGGAGATGAAATCAGACCGCTTGAGGCATCCGGGCCCCCGCTCGGATTGATGAAGGGGATGAAATACGAGGTGGTTCGCACTGAACTCAATCCCGGTGACACCCTGCTCGCCTATACAGACGGGGTGACCGAAACATCCGGCCGTTTCGGCAACGAGCGGTTTGGTGAGAAGCGGTTGCGGAAGTGGCTGGAAGCGCATCGAGGCGATCCGATCGATCGCTATCCAGCTCTGCTACTGGATGAGCTGAACAGGTATGGCCGCGACGAGCAGGATGATGATTTGACGCTGTTGTGCGTAAGACGGGAGTAAACATGTCGAACATGAGAACTGAAAAGGATTCGATGGGGGAGATGCAGGTGCCTGCGGATGCGATGTACGGCGCATCAACCGCCCGTGCAGTTGAGAACTTTCCGGTATCAGAACTACGTTTTTCACGTGAGTTTATCCGTGCGCTGGGACGCATCAAACAGGCGGCGGCGACAGTCAACTGTTCACTGGGAAAGCTGGGGGCGGATCAGGCTGAACTGATTGTGCAGGCAGCCAAAGAGGTGTCTGAGGGCAAGTGGGACAGCGAATTCGTTGTCGATATTTTTCAGACCGGGTCGGGTACCTCGACCAACATGAATGCCAATGAGGTTATAGCCTGCCGTTGTAATCAGATTGACGAGAAGGTTTCTGTTCACCCCAATGATCATGTCAACATGGGGCAATCCTCCAATGACGTGATTCCGACCGCCATTCATCTGGCGGCCACCGACCTGCTTGTGTATGAATTGCTGCCCGCTCTGCGACATCTGTTGCAGGCCATCGAGGCGAAAGCGGGTGAGACGATGGATGCAGTGAAGATCGGCCGCACGCACCTTATGGATGCCACGCCGATCACCCTTGGACAGGAGATCTCCGGCTGGGCGCGACAGATCGATCTCGGCATCAGGCGACTGGAATCGACACTTCCGAGAATCACAGAGCTGGCTCAGGGTGGAACCGCGGTTGGCACCGGCCTCAATACCCACCCCGATTTCGGTCGCATGATTGCCGCTGAGCTCTCAAACAGTTACGGCATAACATTCAGTGAATCACGCAATCACTTCGAGGCTCAGGCAGCCCAGGACGCTGCTGTCGAGCTCTCTGGTCAGCTGAGAACGGTTGCGGTATCGCTGGTGAAAATTGCCAACGATGTGCGACTGCTTAATGCGGGGCCGCGTTGTGGCATCGGCGAGATCACTGTGCCCGCCGTACAGCCGGGCTCTTCAATCATGCCGGGCAAGGTGAATCCGGTGATTGCCGAGTCGCTGGCTCAGGTCTCTGCGCAGGTGATTGGCAATGACGCAGCAATCGCTTTTGGTGGTGCTTCCGGACTACTGGATCTGAATGTGATGCTGCCTGTGATGGCGCATAACCTGCTCGAATCCGAGCGCCTGATGGCAAGTGCATCACGGATGTTTGCCGACAAGTGTATCTCTGGGCTGGTTGCCAATCGTGATCGTTGTGCCGACCAGATCGAGTGGAGCATGAGCATGGTCACCTCGCTGGCTCCCGTGATCGGATATGATCGAGCCTCACAGATTGCCAAACAGGCAGTCAGTGAGGGTAAAACGGTTCGCCAGATATGTCTGGAAGAGGGGGTGCTGCCCGAGGATGAGCTGGACAGACTGCTCGATCCAGCTTCCATGCTGGCACCGCAGGCCTGAAGCCCCAAAGCACCATGCTTGATATCCGTAACCTCTCCCTCTCCGTATCCGTTCAGGGCAAACGGGTGGATGCTGTATCGGGAGTGTCGCTGCAGCTTGAGGCGGGGCGCGTACTGGGTCTGGTCGGCGAGTCCGGTTGTGGCAAGTCGCTGACTGCGCAGGCCATTCTCAGGCTTGGCGAATATCAGGGTGTGAACAAGAGCAGCGGTGATATTCTGATCAATGGCGAGAGCCTGTTCTCCATGAGCGATGAACGGCTCAGGCGTATACGCGGTGGTCGCATCGCGATGGTATTTCAGGAGCCGATGACTGCTCTCAACCCTGTTTTTTCGATCGAAAGCCAGATAACAGAGGTGATTCGTCTGCATCTGGATATGAGTAAAGATCAGGCGCGGCAAAGGGCAGTCGATCTGCTTCGGGATGTCGGAATGCAGGATGCTGAAACCATTCTCAAGCAGTATCCCGATGCCCTCTCCGGCGGTATGCGCCAGCGCGTGTTGATCGCCATGGCGATGGCCGCCGATCCCGACTACATCATTGCCGATGAACCGACTACTGCGCTCGATGTGTCAGTGCAAAAGCGTATTATCGCGCTACTGCTCAATCTGCAGAAGAAGCGCGGCCTTGGGCTGCTGCTGGTAACCCATGATTTCGGCCTGGTGGCTGAGATGTGTGACGATGTCGCCGTCATGTATGCCGGTCAGATTGTCGAGGCTGGGCCGGTGAAGGAGATATTTGACCGTCCGGCTCACCCCTATACGAGAGCACTGATGGGGTGCAGGCCGGAGGTTTCAGGCTCGGGTGGTGCGCTGGCTGTTATTCCCGGGCAGGTGCCGCAACCGGGCCGGTGGCCGGTGGGGTGTCATTTTGCTCCTCGCTGTGCGCTAGCCGATGCGGCGTGCAAAGCCACACCCGTCAACGCTGATGCATGGAGCGGCAACAGCCACGTGGCGCGCTGCATTCATGTGGAGAATCCGGCATGAGTTGCGTACTGAGGGTTTCCGGGCTCAGTAAGACATTTGCTTCCGGTGGCATGTTCCGTGCCACAGGTGATGCCAAGAAAGCGGTGGTTGATCTCTCATTCGATCTGAAGGCGGGAGAGACACTTGCGATTGTGGGCGAGTCAGGTAGTGGTAAATCGACTGCGGCGCGGATGGCGATGCAGCTGTTGCCTGCTGATTCAGGACAGATATTCTGGGGTGAGAACGAGGTGACGCACCTCTCCGGCAGGGCGATAAGAGGGCTTCGACGCCATATCCAGATGGTTTTTCAGGATCCATTTGCCAGCCTTAATCCGCGCATGCGGATTTGGGAGAGTGTTGCCGAGGGATTGCGGGTGCATCAGCCGGAGTTAAATCGCAGCCAGCGGCGTGAGCGGGTTGCGGATGTGCTCAGCCAGTGCGGCCTCGATGAGAGCGGTATGGATCGCTATCCGCACCAGTTTTCGGGAGGACAGCGCCAGCGAATCGGCATAGCCAGGGCACTGATTGTTGAGCCGAAGGTGCTGGTGCTTGATGAGCCGGTATCAGCACTCGATGTGTCGGTGCAGGCGCAGATTCTTAATCTGCTAAACGATATCCAGAAGGATCGCGGTCTTGCCTATCTCTTTATCTCCCATGATCTCTCGGTGGTGCGCCATATCGCCGATCGGGTGGCGGTGATGTTTGCCGGCCATGTGGTGGAGGAGGGGGGTGTTGCTGATGTGTTTGAGGCGTGCAGGCACCCCTATACCGAAGCGCTGCTTAAGGCGCGTCCGATTGCCCATCCCGATGAGAGGAGTGGTGGTGAGGTTGTGGCCGCAAGCGACGAAGGGGTGGCACTGAACGGTTGCCCGTTCAGGCATCGCTGTCTCTATGCGCAGGAGGCTTGCTCAACATTCAACTGCAGGCTGAACAGTGATGGTTTTGCCTGTCTCTATCCCCTGAATAGTTCTCACCATGAATAAGCTGGCCGGCCTGGTCCGGCGCGATTTTGAGGATGAGTCGGTACTTGTCAGCGGGCTGCCCGGTTATGCACGGCGCGATGAGCAGATACTTCTGGCCGATGAGATTGCCGAAGCGTTCGAGAAGCGCGGCCTGCTGCTGGCTGAAGCGGAAACGGGAACCGGTAAAACCCTGGCCTACCTGATCCCTGCGCTTCGATCTTCGGATAAAGTCCTGATCTCTACCCATACGCGGTCTCTGCAGGATCAGCTGGTTCACCGAGACCTGCCCGCCGTCCAGAAAGCGCTTGGCGCCAGCCGCAGGGTGGCGCTGTTAAAGGGGCGCAGCAACTACCTCTGCCCACAGCGATTGAAGCGATCCCTGACCTCCGCGCAGCCTGAGATCTGGCAGCAGAAATCTCTGCTCAAGGTGCAGAAGTGGTCCGATAGCAGTCGAGATGGTGATCTTTCGGGACTGGATTTCGACGTCTTTGCCAAGGGGATCGGTGCGATGGTGACGGCCACGGCGGACCAGTGTCTGGGTTCCCGTTGCGGAGATTTTGAAAACTGCCCGCTGATGAAAGCACGTCAAAAGGCGCAGTCAGCCGACATTGTGGTAACCAACCACAGCCTGTTGCTGGCGGATGCGGCGCTGAAATCCGGAGAGTACGGTGAAATCCTGCCTGGCTTTGATGCCTATGTGCTCGATGAGGCGCATGCGCTGCCTGAACTTGCCTGTCAGCATTTCGGGGTGCAGTTGACCCGCCTCACGCTTATTACGTGGCTCAATGATGTTCAGTCACTGCTTGATGAGATGGGAGATGAGCCGGTTCTGAAAAAGGAGCTGGTGGAAATTGGCCGGGAACTGCTTGATGCGTGGCAGAAAGGGGCGATGGAGGAGGTTGAAAACCACTGGGGAGATATGCTGAAGCGAGTTGATGCCCGCCGTGAACGCAGCGAGGAGTTGGCCAGAGTGGCTGACCGGGCCGAGCAGATCGCCGCCGATATCGCCATGGTACGTGAACCCGGAGAGGGCTATGTCGGCTGGAGCGATGGCGAGCCGGATAACAGGCGCTATGTCGTGGCACCTGTCGAAACCGGACCGGTACTGAAGCAGCACTTATGGGACCGGCCTGCTGCATTTGTTCTGCTGTCAGCCACGCTGCGCGTATCCGGAAGTTTTGACTACAGCAAACAGAGGCTTGGTTTTGAGGATGCGGTTGAGAGCTTTCATCCATCTCCGTTCGATTATGGCAGGCAGGCGATGATCTATCTGCCGAGAACGCTTCCCGATCCCCGTTCCGAACAGGGAATCAGTGCAATGACCGATGAGATGGAGACACTGATCCGTGCATCACACGGGCGTGCTTTTGTACTCTTTACTTCATGGCAGGCACTGACCCAGATTGGTCCTGAGCTTGCCAGAAGGCTACCGTGGAATGTTCTGATTCAAGGGGAGTCGGGTAGCCGCGATGCGATCCTTGAGACCTTTCGCTCCGATACCCACTCCGTGCTATGCGGCACGCGCAGCTTCTGGGAGGGGGTGGATGTTCCGGGCGAAGCATTGAGTCTGGTGATAATTGATAAAATGCCATTTGCCCCGCCCAATGATCCACTGCTTAAGGCGCGCATTAAGCGGTGCGAAGAGCTGGGTGGAAGCGGGTTTCGCGATATCCAGTTGCCTGAGGCTATTGCCACCCTCAGGCAGGGAGCAGGAAGGCTGATCCGCTCGGTTCATGATCGTGGCGTGATGGCACTGCTCGACTCCCGCCTCTACGTGAAGGGGTATGGCAGAGAGGTGGCGAGAAACCTGCCTCCTGCACCGATCAGGGACGATCTCTCCGAAGTGCGCTGGTTCTTCGAGGCGGCTGAATAGGTCTGGCCGGGTGGCTGCCGGGTTTTCATTACCATGCTGTTTCGGCAGAGTTTCTGGTTCTGGGGGAGTCATGGGACAGTTTTATCTGAAAATCATACTGTTTATGTCGCTGCTGCTGCCTGCGGGTGTGGCGCATGCCGAGGCTGAATCGGCTGGTGTGGATGCCTTTTTCGGCACCCTCAACGGTTATCTTGCATCGGTGCTCTTCTTTGACGTCATGCCCGGTGAGGGGTCGATGCCATTTATCGTAGCCTGGCTGATTGTCGGTGCGGTCTACCTCACGTTCCGGTTCGGGTTTATCAACCTGCGCATGATGGGCCATGCCATGCAGATTCTGCGTGGCAAATACCGTTCATCCGATGATCAGGGTGAAGTCTCCCCGTTTCAGGCTCTGACCACGGCGCTTTCTGCAACCGTGGGTCTTGGCAATATCGCAGGTGTCGCCATAGCTGTCAGTATTGGTGGTCCGGGGGCCACCCTCTGGATGATTATTGCCGGCTTTTTCGGCATGACCTCTAAATTCACCGAGGTGACACTGGCACAGATGTATCGCGAGTTTCGCCCTGACGGCCATGTCATGGGTGGTGCGATGGAGTATCTTTCCAAGGGCTTTGCAGAGAAGGGGATGGCGGGTATGGGCCGCAAGCTGGCGGTTCTTTTTGCGATCCTGTGTGTCGGCGCATCGTTCGGCGGCGGAAATGCGTTCCAGGTGTCGCAAGCGATGGGTGCTGTGCAGAATGAACTCTCCTTCTTCAAGGATTATCCGTGGGTGTTCGGTGTGTTCATGGCGACCGCAGTGGGTATCGTGATTATCGGGGGCATCAAGCGGATCGCTCATGCAGCCGAGGCACTGGTCCCGACCATGGTCTTTATCTACCTCACCGCATGCCTCTGGATTATTCTTAGCCACTTAACCGATGTTCCCGCAGCGATCAGCCTGATTGTTACCGAGGCATTTTCCCCGACTGCCGTTGCCGGCGGCATGATCGGTGTGATTGTGCAGGGCTTTAAACGCGCTGCATTTTCGAGTGAGGCGGGTATCGGATCGGCTGCTATTGCTCACTCGGCTGCTTCAGTGAAATACCCGGTTCGCCAGGGTTTTGTTGCACTCTATGAACCGTTTATTGATACGGTGGTAATCTGCACCATGACCGCGCTGGTGATCATACTGACCGGCGTTTACAACGCGCCAGAACATGCCGCACTGGTTGAAGCGAGCAAAGGGGCTGCACTTACCGCCGTGGCGTTCGGTTCAGTGATCTCATGGTTTCCTGTGATCCTCTCCATCTCGGTGGTGCTCTTTGCCTACTCGACGATGATCTCATGGTCATATTATGGCGAACGTTGCTGGACCTATGTGTTCGGCGAGCAGTTTTCAATGGTGTATCGTTTGATCTTCCTGATGTTTATCGTGCTGGCCTCGCTGGTCAGTGCCGGCAATATTCTCGACTTCTCTGACCTGCTGTTGCTCGCCATGGCCTTCCCGAACTTCCTCGCCCTCTACCTGCTGCAGGGCAAGGTGGCCGATGCCTTGAAGGATTACATGATACGCCTGCGCAACGGAGAACTCGACAAAGAGGTTGGCAGACATTAATCCGTTCTGATGTTCCATGTTTTTTGAGTCATCAGGCAGTTTAGGTAAATAAACAGGAGATTTTATCTGCGGCCATCATATGATCGCAGCATGCGACTGTTTGCCGGCATTGAGTTGCCATCAAATATTACAGATCAGTTAACGCTCTGGTGGGAATCGGAGCGGGGATACCTTGATCCTGATCACTGGCGCCCGGTGGCGCCGCACCTGTGGCATTTAACACTCGCTTTCTACGGCGAGGTTTCCGGCGGTGATGTCGACGATCTTGCAGAAGAGCTGGCTGAATGCTCCCGAAATGCTAAGGCTTTGACATTAAAAACAGGTAATTTCGGTTTTTTCCCAAGGGCATCAAAACCACGCGTTTTCTGGGTTGGGGTTGATGAAGCAGGCGATGGTGATGGTCTGAAACATCTTGCCCGTTGTTGCAGGCGGGCCGGGCATGCTACCGTTCGCAAACGCACCGCCACGGAGGCGCCGTTTCGGGGCCACATCACCGTAGCCAGAGTCAGGGGCCATGCTGCTTTACCGGATATGGAACAGTTGCAGATGATGGCAGATGTGCCCGTGCTTGACTGGGGAGTGCAGAGGATAAACCTTTACCAGTCCATTTTAAGGCCGGAAGGGCCGCAATACAGGCGGCTGGAAACATTTGAATTGAACGGTTCGAGCAATCGAACGAGGGGAAAATATGTCTGAGAAATCCAAAGCTCTGGAAACCGCACTTAGCCAGATCGAACGCCAGTTCGGCAAGGGAACGGTCATGCGTCTCGGCGACCAGGCAAAGGTGGTTGTGGATGTGATCCCGAGCGGCTCACTGGCTCTGGACGCAGCACTTGGCGTGGGTGGTTATCCGCGCGGTCGCGTGATCGAAATTTACGGTCCGGAATCCTCCGGTAAGACAACTATGGCACTGCATGCGGTGGCTGAAGCACAGAAACTCGGAGGGCAGGCCGCATTTGTAGATGCCGAGCATGCGCTTGATCCGTCATATGCCGAAAAGCTCGGTGTCGATGTTGATAACCTGCTGGTATCGCAGCCGGATTCCGGTGAGCAGGCGCTTGAGGTGGTGGATATGCTGACCCGTTCTGGCGGCGTGGATATCATCGTTGTCGATTCGGTTGCGGCGCTAACGCCGAAGTCCGAGCTGGAAGGTGATATGGGAGACTCTCATATGGGTCTGCATGCCCGCCTGATGAGCCAGGCGCTGCGCAAGCTGACCGGCTCCATCTCGCGCACCAAAACCACGATTATCTTCATTAACCAGATCCGTATGAAGATCGGTGTGATGTTCGGCAATCCCGAAACTACCACTGGCGGTAATGCCCTGAAGTTTTACACCTCGGTTCGTCTTGATGTGCGACGTACCGGCGCGATCAAGAAAGGTGATGAGGTGCTTGGTAACGATACCCGCGTGAAGGTGGTCAAGAACAAGGTGGCTCCGCCATTCCGTCAGGCTGAATTCTCGATCATGTATGGAGAGGGTGTCTCGCATGCAGGCGAAGTGCTTGATATGGGTGTGAAGTACGGATTGGTGAACAAGAGCGGAGCCTGGTACGCCAAAGGTAATGACCGCATCGGCCAGGGACGGGACAATGCCATCAACTTCCTCAAGGAGAATCCTGAGATTCTCAATGAGATTGAAGCCGGTGTCCGGGTTGAGCTGGGCCTGAGCAAAGAGGCAGTAGTCGCTGAATAAAGAGGAACTGGCAGCCTTCAGTTACGCTGCAAGGCTATTGGCACGCAGGGAGTACTGTACGGCAGAGATGCGCAGCAGGCTTTCGCAGCGCGGCTTTGAGCAGGAGCTGGTTGCATTTGTACTTGAGCAGCTCAAACAGGAGGGCTACCTGAGTGAAAAGCGCTATGCCGAGAGCTATCTGCGTTCGCGTTTAAACAGGGGCGAGGCACCATGGCTGGCGGCGCAGAAGGCGAAGCAGAAGGGTGTGGATCACACTGTACTGGAAGCGGTGCTGGCGGATATGAACGAGGATTTCGATGCCCAGGAGGCATGCAGAACCCTGCTTGAGCATCGCGATCCAGGCGGACTGAGGTTTGAAGATGAACGGGTGTGGCAGCGTCAGGCCCGTTTTTTGCGGAATAAGGGTTACAACAGTGCTACGATTCTGCGCGTATTAAAACAGCGGTAACTCATGAAGGGTTATCATTTGATGAAGGTGGAGGATTCCCGGTGAAAACATCCGAGATTCGACAGAAATTTCTCGATTACTTTGCAGGTCACGGCCATGAGGTGGTGGCTTCAAGCTCGCTGGTACCGCATGGCGATCCGACGCTGATGTTTACCAATGCTGGCATGGTGCAGTTCAAACATGTTTTCCTCGGCAACGAACAGCGCCCCTACGTAACTGCAGTATCAAGTCAGAAGTGTGTGCGCGCAGGTGGTAAACATAACGATCTGGAGAATGTGGGGCATACCGCCCGACACCACACCTTTTTCGAGATGCTCGGCAACTTCTCATTTGGCGATTACTTCAAGCATGAGGCGATCCGATATGCTTGGGAGTTCCTTACAAATGATCTGAAGCTTGATGCCAACCGCCTGTTTGTCACCGTGTTTGAAGAGGATGACGAGGCGTACGATATCTGGACCAAAGAGATCGGTATCCCGACAGATAAAATCGCCCGCATCGGCGCCAAGGATAATTTCTGGTCGATGGGTGATACCGGACCGTGCGGTCCCTGCTCGGAGATCTTTTTCGATCACGGCGAGGATGTTTGGGGAGGCCCTCCGGGAACTCCAGAAGAGGATGGCGACCGCTTTATCGAAATATGGAACCTCGTGTTTATGCAGTACGATCGCGACGAGGATGGTAATCTGACACCGCTTCCGAAGCCTTCCGTTGATACCGGCATGGGACTGGAGCGTATTGCTGCGGTGATGCAGGGTGTACATAACAATTACGATATCGACCTGTTTAAAAACCTGATAGCTGCAGCATGCCGGGAAACCGGTATTCAGTTTGGTGACAGTGCCGAGCAGGATGTCTCCCTGCGCGTGCTGGCCGATCACCTGCGTTCCGTTGCGTTTCTGATGGCTGATGGCGTATTACCTAGTAATGAGGGACGAGGTTTCGTACTGCGCCGTATTCTGCGCCGTGCCTGTCGCCATGGTCGCTTGCTGGGCAAGCAGGAGGCATTCATCTACAAACTGGTGGATACCCTGGTGAAGGAGATGGGTAACCATTTTGCAGAGTTGCGTGAAGGGCAGGCCAATATCGAGCAGGTGATCCGAATCGAGGAAGAGCGCTTTATCAAGACGCTTGATAAGGGGCTTAAGCTTGTCGAGCAGGCCGTGAACGAAGCGGGTGAGGGCGGTGTAATTCCCGGCAGTACCCTGTTTACCCTCTACGATACTTATGGTTTTCCGACCGATCTGACCGCAGATATTCTCAAAGGCAGCAATGTCGGGCTGGATATGGATGGATTCGAGAGCTGCATGGAAGAGCAGCGCCAGCGTGCACGCGCCGCATGGGGTGGTTCTGGTGAAGCGAGCCTGCCGAAGGCACTGTTTGAGCTGCGCGAAAAGCATGGTCCAACCGAGTTTCTGGGTTATACGACGCTGGCGGCTGAGGGCGTTATTACCGGCTTGATCAAAGATGGTGAAGCGACCGCTGGGCTTAATGAAGGAGACGAGGCGTGGCTGGTTACCAACCAGACCCCATTCTATGGCGAGTCGGGTGGTCAGGTTGGTGATACCGGCCTGATTACCACCGGTGATGGTGAGTTTGTTGTTTCCGATACCAAGAAGCTGCTCTCCGATCTTTTCGTGCATGTCGGCAAGGTGCGCCGCGGTAGCATCAAGGCTCAGGGCATTGCGCAGTTATCGGTGGGGGGTGAACGCCGTGATGCCATTCGTCGTAATCACACGGCCACACATCTCATGCACGCTGTGTTACGGGATGTTCTGGGCGAGCATGTCAAACAGGCTGGCTCACTGGTGAACCCTGAACGTCTGCGTTTCGATTTCAGCCATTTTCAGCCGATTGCCAGAGAGGAACTGAAAGATATTGAGGCGAAGGTAAACGCGGCGATATGGGCCAATGATCCGGTTGAGACCAACCTGATGACGCAGGATGAGGCCATTGCATCCGGTGCTATGGCACTATTTGGCGAGAAGTACGGTGATGAGGTGCGTGTGGTCTCTGCCGGTTTCTCGACCGAGTTGTGTGGCGGCACGCATGTCAAACGAACCGGGGATATCGGCCCTTTCCGCATAGTGTCTGAAACAGGTATTGCAGCTGGTGTGCGTCGCATCGAGGCGGTTACTGGCCCTTCTGCCTACCAGAGCTTTGTCACTGATATCGATACACTCAATGAAACAGCCGGTGCTTTGAAGGTGAGGCCATTCGAGGCGAATGATGCAGTCACAGCACTGCAGGCGAAGTTGAAAGAGGCGGAAAAAGAACTGAATAGCCTGCGCGCCAAACAGGCCACGGGGCTGCTTGATGATCTGGTGAAAACCGCAGTCGAAGTGAATGGCGTCAAACTGCTCGCTGCTGAAGTTTCTGGTGTGAAGGACATGCGCGACTTCATGGATAAGGCCAAGGGCAAGCTGAAATCGGGCGTACTCGTATTCGGTATGAAAAACGGCCCCAAAGTGCAGTTGGTCGCTGGCGTTACTGCTGACCTCGTCGGCCAGTTCCATGCCGGAAATATTGTCCGTGAAGTTGCTACGATATGTGGTGGCAAGGGCGGTGGTAAGCCCGACATGGCGATGGCAGGCGGAACTGAGCCTGACAAGCTGAAACAGGCACTGGAGTCTGTCGCTTCTCTGATACAAGGCTGAGTGGTGGATGTAGCCCAGCTGACCCAACCTGCAGCCATCATCATGATGGCGCTTGCAGCAGTTCTGCTGATCATCTGGCTGGTCACTTTTCGCAATCAGAGCGAAAAGATTGAAACGCTGGATTCCGAAAACCGTGAATTGAAAGCCGCATTTCATGAGTTGGAAGTCGAGCTCACCGAGCGAAAAATCGAGGTGGCAACACTCTCCGAACGAATTGAGCAGGTAAGCCGGAAATTGACCGATTGTCAGGGCCAGTTGGCAGAAAGGGAACATGAAGTTTCACAATCTAACAATGATAAGCTGAAGCATCTTTCGCTGATCTCTGAGCTTGAAACCACGCTTGATAAAGAACGACAGGGGGCGCAGGAGAAGCTGGCGCTGCTTGAGGATGCTAAGCAGAAGCTTGCAGGTGAATTCAAGCTGCTAGCCAATGAGATCTTCGAGGAAAAGGGGAAAAGCTTCTCTGAACAAAACCGTGCCAGCCTCGATGAGGTGCTTAAGCCGATGCGAGAGCAACTGGGTGACTTCCGCAAACGTGTCGATGAAGTGCATCTGAATGATTCCAAGGATCGTGCCGGCCTTCGTGAGCACCTCTCCCAGCTTGAAAAACTTAATCGCCAGATGAGCGAGGATGCATTGTCGTTGACGCATGCATTGAAGGGGGACAGCAAGGCACAGGGAAACTGGGGCGAGATGATTCTGGAACGGATTCTCGAGACCTCGGGGTTGCGTAAAGATCACGAGTATCTGCGCGAGGATTCAACCGATATCGGGGGCGGAAAACGTCTGAGACCGGACGTGATCGTACGTATGCCTGGCGATAAACATATCATTATCGACTCCAAGGTCTCCCTGACCGATTATGAGCGTGCCGTTGCAGCTACTGAAGGTGATGCGCGGAAAAAGTTCATCAAAGCGCACGCTAACAGTCTTCGCAATCATGTACGTGGACTTGCCGATAAACATTACGCGCACTTACCAGGCGTGAACTCTCCCGATTATGTGTTGATGTTTATGCCGATCGAGGCTGCCTACATGATGGCGATCGAAGAGGATCAGGGTATCTTTGAAACGGCGTTTGAAAAAGGGGTGGCCGTGGTAACACCTTCGACACTCTATGCTACCCTGAAATTAATCGAACAGTTGTGGCGCTATGAGAGGCAGAGTGACGATGTTCTAAAGCTGATCGACAGGGCCGGAAAACTGCATGATAAAATGGCCAGTTTCGTTGAATCATTTGAGGAGATCGGGGTTCGATTGGGGCAGGCGCAGAAAGCATATGATATTTCGTTGAACCGCATCAGTACCGGACCGGGCAATGTGATCAGCCAGATAGATGTTCTGGGTAAACTGGCTGGTAAAACCAAGAAAGAGTTGCCGCACCATCTGGTTGAATCCGCTGCACTATCTGATGATTCAGACGGAGTCCGTGAAGCGGATTAGCTTTCTGAAGGTTTCCCGACCTCTACGATATCAACAACGAAGTTAAGGGTTTCACCGGCCATAGGGTGGTTGCCATCTACCGTGATATTCTCTTCATCCACGCTTATGACAGTTACCAGTTCAATGCCGCTTCCAGTATCAGCCTGAAAACGCATACCGTTCTCGATTTTACCATCAAACTGGAAAATATTGCGTGGAATAGTCTGGATCAGGTCATCCCTGCGTTCGCCATACCCATCTTCTGGATTCACGCTAATTGCAATGCGATCGCCTGCCGACTTGCCTTCCAGCGCTCTCTCAAGGCCTGCAACAAGCGCATCGGTTCCGTGGATATAGGAGAGCGGATCACCGCCACAAGAAGATTCGACGATGTCGCCGTTCGGAAGTGTCAGCGTATAGTGAATGGTGACCGGGCTGTTTGCTGAGATCTGCATGAATCTGTCGGGGGCGGTTTAAGCGCCGACAATGGCGAGCAGAATACCAGCTGCAACAGCAGAACCGATTACACCTGCCACATTCGGGCCCATGGCGTGCATGAGCAGAAAGTTGTGGTGGTCTGACTCAAGCCCGACTTTATTCACGACACGTGCAGCCATCGGTACGGCCGAAACACCTGCGGCGCCGATCAGTGGATTGATTTTTCCGTCGCTCAGGCGACACATCAGTTTACCCATCAGGACGCCTGCAGCCGTTCCGACTGCAAACGCCAGCATACCAAGCACTAGGATGCCTAACGTTTCAACATTGAGGAACTTCTCGGCAGAAAGTTTGGAGCCGACAGCAAGACCGAGGAAAATGGTTACCGTATTGATGATCTCATTCTGCGACGCGTTGGAGAGACGCTCTACGACGCCGCATTCGCGTAGCAGGTTTCCGAAGGTGAGCATGCCTATCAGGGGCGCTGCAGTCGGCAGGAATATAACGCAGAGCAACAGGACGGTGAGCGGAAAGACAATCTTTTCAGCACGGCTTACAGGACGAAGCTGCTGCATTTTGATCTTGCGCTCTTTTTCAGTGGTCAGCAGTTTCATGATCGGTGGCTGAATAAGCGGCACCAGCGCCATGTAGGAGTAGGCGGCAACCGCAATGGCGCCCAGCAGGTCAGGAGCCAGGCGTGAGGCCAGGAAGATGGCTGTGGGGCCGTCTGCGCCGCCGATAATGCCGATAGCGGCAGCATCTGCGAGGCTGAACTCAAAGCCCGGAATTATATTCAGTGCCAGTGCGCCAAGCAGTGTAGTAAATATTCCGAACTGAGCAGCGGCACCTAGCATCAGGGTTCTCGGCATGGCGATCAGGGCACCGAAATCGGTGAGTGCACCAACGCCCATAAAGATCAGCAGCGGGAAGATGCCGGTTTCAATGCCGACGTGGTAGATCAGCCCTAACATGCCTTCGGGACCGGAAATTTCGGCGACTGGAATATTGCTCAGGATGGCGCCAAAGCCGATTGGAACGAGAAGCAGCGGCTCGAACTTCTTTACGATGGCCAGATAGAGCAGCAGCAGGCCGACGCCGATCATCAGCACCTGTCCCCATTCAAAATTGGCAATACCTGTGGTGATCCAGAGTTTGTCTATCAGTTCATTCTGCATAGTGGTTTCTTATCTCGCTTTTCGGGAACGTATCAGGCAATGGTGACCAGAGCCTGGCCCACATCCACACTGTCACCTTCTCTGACTTCAACACTGACAATCGTGCCGCTATGTGTTGAGCGAACTTCAGTTTCCATCTTCATTGCTTCCATGATCAGGATGACATCGCCATCTTTGACATGCTGATTCGGTGTGACATTGATCTTATAAATATTGCCTGCCATAGGGGCGCCGACTGAAACGGCTGGCGTGTTAACCGCCGGTGTGGCGGCCGGGGCAAGATGCGCAGCCGGGGCAGCAGAAGCTGTAGCAGGTTCCAGAGAGGTTACTACACCCTCAGGTGATACCACTACATCGTACTCCTTATCGTTGACAGTAATATAATAGCGTTCGGATACTGCTGGCTTCGCGGCCGCCTTGGGCTCATCTTTTTCCAGCCAAGGTGCCGGTTCAAAGGCATCAGGATTATCTCGGTTGCGCAGGAACTTCAGTCCGACCTGCGGGAAGAGGGCGTAGATCAGTACATCTTCAATCAGCTTGTCGGAGAGTTCGAAATCTTTCTCATTGGCAATGCCGCACAGCTCAACAGTCAGCTGATCCATCTCATCTTCAATCAGATCCGCAGGGCGGCAGGTGATCGGTTTGCCGCCGTCGAGCACCTTGATCTGCAACTCTTTGTTTACCTCAGCTGGCGTCTTGCCATATTCGCCTTTCAGTACGCCGGCAGTCTCCTTGGTAATGGTCTGATAGCGCGCACCGGTCAGTACATTGAATACCGCCTGCGTGCCGACAATCTGCGAGGTAGGTGTGACCAGTGGCAAATAGCCCAAATCTTCACGTACTTTCGGAATCTCTTTAAGCACTTCATCAAAGCGGTCAGATGCATTCTGCTGCTGCAACTGGCTCTCTAGGTTGGTGAGCATTCCTCCCGGCACCTGGGCGACCAGAATGCGGGAGTCGATGCCGCGCAGTGAGCCTTCGAACTTCTCGTATTTTTTGCGTACATCTCTGAAGTATGCGGCAATCTCTTCCAGCAGCTTAAGGTCGAGTCCTGTGGCGCGTTTCTCATCTTCAAGAATTGCGACTACGGATTCCGTAGCAGAGTGACCATAGGTATGGCTCATCGATGAGATACTTGTGTCTGCAATATCAAGCCCGGACTCGGCAGCTTTAACAATTGCTGCAGTACTCATGCCGGTGGTGGCGTGACACTGCATAGCAATCGGAATGGAGACCGACTGCTTGAGACGTGTGACCAGTTCTTTGGCTACGTAAGGTTTAAGAAGCCCGGCCATGTCCTTAATGCAGATGGAGTGGCAGCCCATATCCTCGAGCTCTTTACCCATGTCTACCCACATGTCGAGCGTGTGAACCGGACTGACGGTATAGGAGATCGTTCCCTGTGCATGTTTGCCCACGTTCAGGGTGGCTTTGACGGCAGTTTCCAGATTACGCATGTCATTCATGGCATCAAAGATACGGAACACGTCCATGCCATTTTTGGCAGCGCGTTCGATAAATGCGGTTACTACATCATCAGCATAGTGTCGGTAACCGAGGATGTTCTGGCCCCGTAGCAGCATCTGTTTGCGTGTGTTGGGCATGGCTTCAGAGAGCAGTCGAAGGCGATCCCAGGGATCCTCTCCAAGAAAGCGGATGCAGGCATCGAAAGTGGCGCCCCCCCACATTTCCAGTGACCAGAAGCCAACCTTGTCCAGCTTTTCGGCAATCGGCAGCATATCTTCTATGCGCATGCGTGTTGCCAGCAGCGACTGATGGCCGTCACGCAGGACCAGTTCTGTAATTCCCAGCGGTTGATTCATCTGAAAGCTTCTCCTATTGCCCTTTTATGCCTATCCGTGATGGTCTGCGCGATAGCGTTTTACGGCTTCCGTAACCACTTCGATCAGATCTTCATCATTTCCTGTGACTGAACCGGCAGAACCGGCTGCTTTGGTTTCAAGAGATTGAATAACACGGGAAACAAGAGAGATAACGGCAACGAGAAGTCCGAGGAACAGGAATACAACACCCATTCCTACTCCCATCAACTGTAAGCCTTCTGCCAATAGTTCGTTCATTGCAAACAATACTCCTCACTTTTCAGGGCAAAACATCTCTTAAAATAAAAACAGGCGACTCTATGTGAAGAGAGGCCAAAACTCCACTTTTGATATGGGTAGGCTGGAATGCGAGGGGTGTTAGAGACCCTGCCTGCCAAGCGCATCCTAATACTAATAGTCTGTGCAATAAACATGGAAATAATTAAGGTTCAGTAATCAGCAGTATAAGGGGGGAGTATGTTTAAAACCACAGATCTGTACGATAAATACCTTGAGGGGTTGCAGGTTGCTGCACCGCTGTTCAGAGACTTTGGCGGCAAAGTGTGCTTTTCCGGACAGATTGTAACGCTGAAGGCGCTTGAAGATAACACTTACCTGAAAGCATCGTTTGAAACTAACGGTGCTGGCAAGGTTCTGGTTGTAGATGGCGCTGCCTCGATGCGCTGTGCGATGATGGGTGATGTGATGGCAGCGCTCGGTGCATCCAATGGCTGGGAGGGCGTGGTTATCAATGGCTGCATCAGGGATTCGGCTGATGTGGCTAAGGTGAATATCGGCGTAAAAGCGCTGGGAACGATTCCCCGAAAGACCGTAAAGCGCGATCAGGGTGTGATGGATATTCCGCTACGCTTTGCTGATGTGGTGTTTAAGCCGGGTGAATATCTCTATGCTGATGAGGATGGAATCGTACTTTCCAAGGAAAAGATCGCTTAATCTTCTCGTCAAG
Source organism: Mariprofundus ferrinatatus (assembly GCF_002795825.1). Lineage (NCBI taxonomy): Bacteria > Pseudomonadati > Pseudomonadota > Candidatius Mariprofundia > Mariprofundales > Mariprofundaceae > Mariprofundus > Mariprofundus ferrinatatus. Next base: position 904,583 of record NZ_CP018800.1, read on the forward strand.
GCGGAGAGCCTGTGTTTTGGCTTTAGCAGTGAATATTTAATCTTCCGGTGCTAAACTAAGGGTAGAAGTTTCGTTTCTGTTATATTGGGAGTCTCTATTGGGCTGGCAGGTGATTACAGGATTGGCTGGTGGTGTCGGACTTTTCCTTCTCGGCATGGAGTTGATGACCGAAGGCCTGAAGCTCTCTGCCGGAAAGTCTCTGCAGCGGATACTTAAAAGCTCGACCAAAACCCCTTTGCGCGGTGTCCTCTCAGGAGCTCTGATTACTTCGCTGGTTCAAGCTTCGGGTGCTGTTACCGTAGCCACCATTGGTTTTGTCAACGCAGGATTGATGAAGCTTAAAGGTGCAATTCGTGTGGTTTATGGGAGTAACCTTGGCACAACAATGACCGGTTGGCTGGTTGCCATTGTCGGGTTTAATATCAACCTGAAGGCTTTTGCCCTGCCTGCAATAGGGATCGGCATGCTGATGGCACTACTGATTAAACATGGGCGCTATCCTGCTGTCGGCAAGGTGATTGCCGGTTTCGGCCTCTTTTTCCTCGGTATCGACATGATGAAGACCGGTTTTGAAGGCCTTCAAGGATCCTTTTCTCTGGATGCAATCGAGGAGGGGGGCTGGATAAGCCTAGTAGTATTTTCAGGGGTAGGGTTTGTGATGACGGTTCTCATGCAATCCTCAAGTGCTGCAATAGCAATGACCCTGACAGCAGCAGCTGGCGGAATTATTGCTCTTCCTTCAGCCGCCTGTATGGTAATAGGTGCTAATATCGGAACCACCTCTACAGCAGTGCTTGCTGCTATCGGAGCAACACCTAATGCCCGCAGAATGGCTGCTGCTCACGTTGTGTTTAATGTCGTCACAGGTGTGGCAGCAATTATTTTGCTACCTCTACTGTTGTTTGCCATTGAGACATTCCAGCATATCAGTGGCATGGAGGGCGGGCCTGCTACATTTCTGGCCCTGTTCCATACCGTATTTAATGTGCTCGGTATCGCCTTGTTGTGGCCCTTTACAGATCGACTTGTGCGGTATCTCAAGACCTGGTTTGTTGCTGCTGAAGAGAATGAGGCACTGCCGAAATATCTTGATGATACAGTAATCGGTACACCGGAGCTTGCTCACAAGGCTTTGGTGATGGAGATAGAGCGCATCCAGTCGATTTCTATACGTATGGCGGAAGATGCCATCAGTACCGAGGCGAGTGTTAGTCCAAGGCTGAAAGTTGATCTTGATATCCTCTACAGGCTTAACGATGCGGTAGGTGATTTCAGTGCCAAACTGAGAAAGAGCAACCTGCCAGAGAGTGTGGCCAATGCTCTGCCCATGGCGCTGGCTTCAACCCGCTACTTTATCGATGTGGCTGAGATGGCTGAGGAGATTGATAAGCTGCAGAGTAAGGAAGTTATTGGGATTGATGAGGCTCTGGAGCTGTCACTGAGTGATATGCGGCGTCAGGCGGTTGCCATCCTTGAAGATGTGAAGCTGCAGAAGCCCGGGAGCGATGAGGTGCTTGAAAGGGAATCCGGGGCGATCGATTCTCTGACAAAAAATTACAATGCCATCAAATCCCAGCTTCTCAGGGCCGGGACAACCGGTAAGCTCTCTGCCAGACATATGGTGGCGCTGATAGAGCTAATGAAAAGCATCGAGCGGCTGGTAACCAACTGTGTGAAAGGACAATCAAGCCTGCAGGTGTTTTCCCATCAACTTACTGCAGAGAAGCCCAATACGGATGAGAAGGAACTTTCACTGCAAGAAGAAGCGCCAGAAGTGGCCAAAGAGAAAGAGGATGGTGATCTGGCGGGTAGTGAAAGTGAATATGAGGAGACAAATAAGTCCAACTCATAGAAAGCGATCATCTTCCACCTTGGATTCCGGATTGAGCTGTCCAGCACGGTAACTCTCGATCAATGCATGTTTCAGTTCGATATGTTCATTCAGGTTATCTATTTTCAGATACTTCTTTGCAATAGGCCGCACGGCGTCCGTGATGTTCTCTTCAAGCCATACATCTCTGAAACCATCGATGTCCAGCTTGCCGTTGTGAACGAATGCTGAAACGGGCCCTTCAGGGTCACTGAATACAATTTCCTCCATGGTCAGGACATCATATTGGTAGGAGTAGGAGTCAAGCCCGATAGATGCGGCAATCTTGTCGTAGATTACTTCCAGATGGTTGTGGTTTCTCATGACCGGATCGAGATCGACTCTGGTTGATGGGGTAACTGTCTCACCCTTAAAGCTGAATTCGATGGTGGCTATGACAGTGCTCTTCATGTTTATCCTTTATGACAGACTTTCATTTGATCGGTGCAATGTTAATCAATTTCTCGGCATGATCTAACACATAGTTTTTAAATGCCTTGGGGATGGCGGCAAAACGTTTTCCTTTTCGGTATACAATATGCCAGTGGCGCATGATGGGGAAATCCTCCACGTTGAGGATAACAAGTCGTTTCAGGGCCAACTCCATTTCAATGGTGTGCAGGGATACGATTCCCAGTCCCAGTTCAGCCATCACCGCCTGTTTGATTGCCTCCGAACGATTCATCTCCATGCCGGTAGTCAGCTGCAGATCATGTGCCGCGAAAAACTTTTCCGCAGCCATGCGTGTGCCTGAGTCTCTTTCACGTACAATAAACGGTTCATCTGCCAGCTCCTTCAGCGGGATATGTTTTCGTTTGGCAAGCGGGTGAGTGGGTGCGGCAATGACTACAAGCGGATTGTCTGTAAATGGGATACCGACAAGCCTGTGGCCGCCGGGGGGCCTTCCCATAATTGCCATGTCGGTGCTGTTATTGTCCAGTGCATTGAGAAGGCCGGCCCGGTTGGTCACATCAAGTGTCACCTGAGCACCCGGGTACTGATGGTGGAAGGCAGCGATAAGCTGGGGTGCAAAGTAGTTGGCTGTTGATGCCATGGTTAGATGCAGTTTTCCTCGTTTGAGCCCTTTCAGTTCATCCAGCATCAATGCAGCTTCCTCAAGCTGCTGGCGGATGTTGCGAGCGTAGTGGAGCAGTTCGCTGCCTGCCTCTGCCAGGCGGATCTGCTTACCTTCCCTTTCAAACAGAGGTAATCCGATCTGCTCCTCCATCTGTTTTATCTGCATCGAAACCGCAGGCTGCGTCATGAACAGGGCTTTGGCCGCCTCGGTATAACTATTCTGTTCAACGACTGCTTCAAGTATTTTCAGTTGCTTCAGGGTTATGTTCATAAACTCACACCTATAAGTAATATTTATGGCTCGTATCATAACCTTTGATTTTACATTATGAAAGCCAGGTTTAGACTTCCCATTATCGCCGAAGAGGTTTATGATGCTCAACCGCGAAGGAGAGGGGGCGCAAGCTTTCTGTTCAAAATAAATTTGGAGGGATTCACTAATGGATCAATCGAATCGTTACGCCAATCTGAGTCTGAATGAAGCAGACCTGATCGCAGGCGGCAAGCATCTGCTTGTTGCATATAAATTAAAACCAGCACCTGGTTATGGCTTCCTGGAAGTGGCGGCACACGTTGCGGCTGAGTCTTCAACCGGTACCAACGTTGAAGTTTCCACGACTGACGACTTCACCCGTGGTGTTGACGCACTGGTATATGAAGTAGACGAAACTGCATTCGGTGATGATCGCGTTACCGGCGGCGGTTTGATGAAGATCGCTTACCCTGTAGAGCTGTTCGACATCAACATTACTGATGGTCAGTACATGATCTCTCAGATGTACTCACTGATTCTGGGTAACAACCAGGGTATGGGCGACCACGCTGGTCTGCGTATGCTCGACTTCATGGTTCCAGAATGCATGATCAAGAAGTTCGATGGCCCTGCGACTAACATTTCCGATTTGTGGAAACTGCTGGGCCGTCCTGAAGTGGATGGCGGCTATATTGCCGGTACCATCATCAAGCCTAAGCTGGGCCTGCGTCCTGAACCGTTTGCGCGTGCATGCTATGAATTCTGGCTCGGTGGCGACTTCATCAAGAACGATGAGCCTCAGGGCAACCAGACTTTCTGCCCAATGAAGACCGTTCTGCCTCTCGTTGCTGAGACTATGGACCGTGTTCAGCAGGAGACTGGCGAAGTCAAGATCTTCTCTGCTAACGTTACAGCTGACTGCTACAAAGAGTTGATCGCTCGTGGTGATTACATCCTCGAAACCTTCGGTAAGTATGGTAATGAGAAGCATGTTGCATTCCTGGTTGACGGTGTTGTAACTGGTGTTCATGGCGTAACCACTTGCCGTCGTGAATTCCCTGACACCTTCCTGCACTATCATCGTGCCGGCCACGGCGCCTTCACTTCTTACAAGTCGCCAATGGGCATGGACCCACTGTGCCACATGAAGTTTGCACGTCTGATGGGCGCTTCAGGTATCCACACCGGCACCATGGGTTACGGCAAGATGGAAGGTCACGGTAACGAGACTGTTCTGGCATACATGCTTGAGCGCGATGAGTGCCAGGGCAATTACTTCTATCAGAAGTGGTACGGCATGAAGGCTACTACGCCGATCATCTCCGGCGGCATGAACGCACTGCGTCTGCCAGGCTTCTTCGAGAACCTGGGCCACGGCAACGTGATCAATACCTGTGGTGGTGGTTCATTCGGTCACATCGACAGCCCGGCTGCTGGTGCTACCTCCCTGAGCCAGGCATACGAGTGCTGGAAGAGCGGTCAGGATCCGATCGAGTACGCTAAGACTCATAACGAGTTCGCACGCGCATTCGACTCTTTCCCGAAAGATGCGGACAAGATCTTCCCGGACTGGCGCGAAAAACTGGGCTCACACAAGTAAGTCCAGACTTTCGAGTCAACAAAATAAAAAGGCCCCCACGCAAGTGGGGGCCTTTTTTTATAACTGTAACAGCTGGGCTAGAACGAAACTCAGGCAGAGTAGAAATCCAATCAGTGGTAACCACGCTGAAAGATTGATGGTTTCATTTTTCACTGTCTCTTCCCGGAGTTTCAGGCACCAGAGGGAAAAATTTATTACGGCGAATACGATCAGTGTTATCAGACTGGTAAACTGGGCCAGTGTCAGTAGCGGGAAAATGAGAGCGAACAGAAGGATTGCGGCTGCGACAGTGCAAGTTGCGATTAAAGGTGTTCTTGTCGTGGGATGAATACTAGCAAAGAGTGGTGGAATCAGTTTCTGGGAACTCATGCCGTAGAGTATGCGCGCCGTTTTAATAATCTGGATCAGTATGCCATCGGCAATAGCAAGGATACTGACTAGGGTGATCGTTGTTTTTACAGCTTGCCGATCATCTCCAATCAGTGCAGTCAGTGGCGCTTTGCTCTCTGCCAGTACCTGAGCTGGAAGTGAAAGCACAGCAGTAAGCGATACCAGAAGGTAGAGAATTGTAGTGATGACAAGGGCAAGGATGATTGCCCGGGGCATGTTGCGCTGCGGTTGCTTAACCTCTTCTGCTATGTTGATCATATCCTCAAAGCCGATAAAGGCGTAAAAAGCGACAAAGGCACCGAATATGATCATGCTCCATATTTCAGGACTCTGAGGGATTAGCTCAGGCAGACGTTCTGGCAGTGAAGTCAGGTTTCTGGCATTGAGCCCCACAACCACAAGCAAGCCGATAATAGTTATGGCGGTTGTAAATCCTGCGGCTGCGACCGATTCGAGAATTCCCCAGCTTGCGAGCAGCGTAAGTGTAGTGACCAGCAGGAGAATGATCAGCCATTCAGGAAGGTCGACAAAAACCTGAATGTAGCCAACTGCGCCGTTGGTGATTGTTGCTGCTGAAATAACGCCGATTATGATCACTGCAATGCCGGTGCCATTGGAGAGCCAGCGGTGATGAAATATCTCCTCCAGATAGATGGCCTCACCGGCGCTTCTGGGAAAGCGGGATGAGAGTTCCGCATAGGAGAGAGCTGTGAAGCCTGCAACTATTGAAGCAGTAAGAAATGCAACAGGCGCATAGATACCGGTAATTCCTGTGACTTTTCCAATAAGAACAAATATGCCAGCCCCGATAATAGTGCCGAGCCCATATAGGGTAACCATCGGAAGGGAAACAATACGTTTCAATTTAATCGCTTCATTCATGCGCTTTAACATACCTTTGAAAACCGAGCGAGTTGCATAACTATTATAGTTCAATAGAGGGTGTGATAGCGAATTTCTGTTCAAGAATTCAGGTGGGATAGCTTGTAAAATAAGGGTTTTTAGACTATAAAAGGATATAGGGTTAAGAAACAGGAGGGTGGTTCAGGAGGCTGATATGGCTAAAACTTGGGTGGTCGTTGCCGATAGTTCCAGAGCAAGAGTCATGATGGCTGAAAAGCCTGGAATGGCGCTTTCAGAAGTCGGGTTGCTGGAGCATCCGGAAGGAAGGTTGCACGAGCAGGAACTGACAACTGATTTGCCGGGAAAGGCTTTCGACAGCATTGGTGAAGGCAGGCATTCCATGGGTTCTTCAGTTGACCCTAAGAAACATGAAGCTATCAAGTTTGCCAAGCAGGTTGTTGATTACCTTGAAACAGGACGCAACTCAGGCAGTTTTGAAAAACTCTATCTGGTAGCTCCCCCGGCGTTTCTCGGGCTGCTGAGGGAGCAGCTTCCAGCTCCTCTGGAGCGCCTTGTGAAGGGAAGTGTTGACAAGAATCTTGTTGCACACAATGTAAAGAATATTCGGGAACATTTGCCGGAACACTTATAGGCACAGTTTGCGCAGGCCATAAAAAGGGGCAGCGAAACCGCTGCCCCTTCTGGGTTTCCTCTCAGCTAAATCAGGAGTCGAGCAAAGCTGCCTGAGCCGCTGCAAGTCGTGCAATCGGCACGCGAGGACCTGAACATGAAACGTAGGTCAGTCCAATGCTGTGGCAGAAGCGGATGGAGGCTGGATGACCTCCATGTTCACCGCAGATACCGATCTTCATGCCTGGCTTAACGCCACGGCCCCATTTTACAGCCAGTTCCATCAGTTTTCCGACGCCATTCGCATCAAGTACTTCGAATGGATTGTCCTGCAGAATCCCTGCTTCGTTGTACATCGGCAGGAATTTGTTTTCTGCATCCTCGCGGGAGAACGAGAAGGTGGCCTGAGTCAGGTCATTGGTGCCAAAGCTGAAGAACTCAGCTTCTTCGGCAAGTTGTTCAGCACGCATGCATGCACGGACAACCTCCATCATCGATCCGAACTTGAAGATCGGAGCAATGCCTTCACTTTCTTCCACCTGCTGGCGAATGGCTTCAACATGTACCTTGATATTTCTCAGTTCTTCAGAGGTACACACCTGCGGGATCATGATCTCAGGGTGGACTTCAATTCCCTTTTTCTGGCATGCACATGCTGCCTCAAGAACAGCACGAATCTGCATGGCATAGATTTCAGGGAAAGTAATGCCGAGACGAACTCCGCGATGGCCAAGCATCGGGTTGACTTCAAAGAGAGCACGAACTTTCTTTAGAATCGCCTCCTTCTTCTCGATCGCCTCATCGACCAGGGATGAGTCAGCCAACTGCTGGATCGGCTGGAGGGCACCGTTCTTGGTGGATAGAAGGCTAAGGGTCGCAGTCAGAACCTCGGATCCCCGCATGGTATCCTTCAGATGACGCAGCTGAATCAGATCATCAATCAACTGGTTCTCAGAAGGCAGGAACTCATGGATAGGCGGATCAAGCAGTCGAACTGTGACCGGACGTGGCGACATGGTCTTAAATAGCTCGATAAAGTCCTGACGCTGGATAGGAAGCAATCTGTCGAGGGCATCCTGACGCTGTTCTAGCGTGTCTGAGACAATCATCTCAAGCACGATTGGCAGCCGTTCTGCAGCATTGAACATGCGCTCGGTACGGCACAGGCCTATTCCCATGGCGCCGTATTTGAGGGCGCGCTCTGCATCTTCAGGAATGTCAGCATTGGCCATGACTTTCAGATGGGCGCGCTCATCTGCCCATGAAAGCAGGGTTTTCAGTTCTTCCGAGAACTCCGCCTCAACAGTAGCAACTTCGCCCAGATAGACGTTGCCGCTAGTGCCGTCGATGGTGATCATGTCACCTTCTTTAATGACAACGTCGCCGATATGGGCACGTCGTGCCATTACATCCACTTCAATGCCTTCAGCACCGGCAACACAGGGTTTGCCCATGCCACGAGCCACAACCGCTGCATGACTGGTCTTGCCGCCGCGAGAGGTAAGGATCGCCTCGGAGACGAAGAATCCGTGGATATCTTCAGGCTTGGTTTCTTCACGCAGCAGGATCAAAGGTTTTCCGCTGGTTTTTTTCTGAGCCACAGCTCGGTCAGCATCGAACACAACATGGCCGCAGGCTGCGCCCGGGCTTGCCGGAAGGCCTGTTGCCAGAGGTTTGACCTTGATGTTCGGGTCAAGGCGAGGGAAAAGCATCTGCTCCAGTGATTCTGGGGCAATGCGCAGAAGGGCCTGCTCTTTATTGATCAATCCCTCTTCAACAAGTTCTACGGAAGTACGAACCATCGCCTGCGTATTCATCTTGCCATTGCGGGTCTGCAGACAGTAAAGAATACCCTTTTCGATGGTGAACTCGAAGTCCTGGATTTCAGAGTAATGTGTTTCCAGTTTGCTGCGTAGCTCTTCAAGCTGTCGATACATTTCCGGCATCTCTGTTTCCATCTGAGCGATTGGTTTTGGAGTGCGGATACCGGCTACCACATCTTCACCCTGCGCATTGACCAGATACTCGCCGTAGAAGACGTTTTCTCCAGTGCCAGGGTTGCGAGTGAATGCTACACCTGTAGCACAGTCGTTGCCGCGGTTGCCGAATACCATGGTGCAGACATTCACGGCAGTACCATTGGCCATGTCAGGTGTGATGTGAAATTCACGACGGTAGTCAACTGCACGTTTGCCGGACCAGGATCCGAACACCGCTTTGATAGCGAGTTCCAGCTGCTCATAAGGATCTTCAGGGAACGCACGCCCAGTTTGAGCATGGACAACATCAAGGAACAAGGCGGCGATTTCTTTCAGGTTTTCGGCAGAGAGTCCGACATCCTCTTTGACACCCTCGCGCTTCTTGATCGCTTCGAACGGTTCATCGAAGTGCATATCATCAATGCCAAGGGCAATCTTCCCGAAGAGTTGGATAAAGCGTCGGTAGGCATCGTAAGCAAAGCGCTCGTCTCCGGTCTGTTCGATTTCACCCTGAAGTGTCTCTCTGTTCATGCCTAGATTGAGAATGGTGTCCATCATTCCTGGCATCGACATGGCAGAGCCGGAACGTACAGAGACAAGCAGCGGGTTATGGGCGTCACCAAATCCTTTTCCTGTCGCTTTTTCAAGCGCGCTCATCTGATCCTTTACTTCCTGTATCAGACCATCCGGTAGCGTATTGTTCTGATCCAGATAGGTAAGACATGCCTTGGTTGTAATGGTGAAGCCGGGAGGAACATTCAGCCCGATCTGAGTCATCTCACATAGGTTTGCGCCTTTACCGCCGAGTAGCTGTCTGGCTTTGCCGTCCCCCTCAGTAAAAGAGTAGACGTATTTGTTTTGCTGATTAGTCATTATATTAGTTTCCCTGAATTCTATGAAACACATGGTGTGTTTGTTGATTTTGTAAGTATTGGGCAAGTCAGATTTGGCGAAGCCGAATACGAATGCATCATACGCCTGATCACCCTTGCTGAAAAGAATTGATTCGTTTCTGATGCATTATGTCACGCAGAACAATCAATAAGTTGACCTTTCAGAATTAAGCGTTCGCTTCCTATGGCGGGTAGTGTATTCCGCATGATAAATCAGTAGTGTATGGTATCCTGAACTTGGCCAGCTATAGAGTTTTATCCGTAACAGATATAACCTTCAGATGTTTTTCGCACTGGCTCAACAACTGGAAGTGGAATTAATCTTGACTGTTTCGATGAGAAGGGGGCTCTTGTCTGAATTGACGATTCTCAAGGAAGGGGATGAACATATTATGGATAAGCAAAAGGGTGCACTGAATCATGTCTGACCAAGACTTCAACAACCTTAGGGAGTTCGATCGTCAGGCGATTGATTTTGAGGCTGAAATTAAAGGATTCTCTCAGTCAGGAGAGCCTTTCTGCGACCATGGACAGTTGAAAGATATCTCCGGAGGGGGAGTCGGTCTGACAACATCCCACCCAGATCATTACAAAGTCGACCAGCAACTCGAACTGGAAATCAAGCTTCCCGATACCGATGAGCTTGAAGCGTTTATGAAATGCCAGGTTACGGTCGAGTGGATTCGATCGGACAACGCAGAGAGCGGTGATTCCGGACGGGTGTTGATCGGGGTGTCATTGAATGGCCAGATGAGTTTTGATAGTCGTAAACACTCCACATCATCTCATAGCACGAAATAAATCAGATGAAAAAAAAGAGAATTAAATTCAAGGATATTGAACAGGCTAGCTACAGTCTGATCGGTTTCATCCCATATCTCCTCTCTTTCTATTTGATCATATATCTCGATGTTAAAATTACTGCCGAGTTGCTGGTCGTTGGTCTTGTCGCATTGATAATGCATCTGGTCGGTTATTCGGTTATCCGCAGGTTCGGCAAACAGCTTGCCAATATATGTGATATTACTGCCAAGGCGGCTATGTCAGAACATAAATACTCGATTGAACTTAATGACGATATTCCTGATGAGCTCTCTGAAATCGTACAGCACTTCAATGCGGTTTTGGCTGAGTCTGCACGCTCCTCTCGCAACTTTCAGGAGGTGACAACGAAGCTGATGGTCTACACCCGTGATATCGAGCATTACCAGCAGAAGCTCCGAGAAGAAGGGGTGTCCCGTAACCGTTTAAGTCGTTATATCGACAAGAGCCTGGTCGAAAAGATCATTAACTCCGAAGAGGATATTCCTTTGCAGAATGCAAGGCAGGAAGCCACGATGCTATTTGCCGACATTCGTTCGTTTACAGCGATTTCGGAGCATATGGCTCCGGAAGAGGTGATCGGCATGCTGAATGATTATTTCGATGCCATGGTAAAGATTATTTTCAAACATCATGGAATACTGGATAAATTTGTTGGCGATGAATTAATGGCAACCTTTGGCGTGATTGGGGATTCTAAAGAGGGTGCCCTTAATGCCGTGAAGGCTTCCATTGCAATGCAGGCCAGAGTCAAGAGTCTGATGCCTGAATTCCGTGCCAAGGGTTATCCCGTCTTTGAGATCGGTATTGGTATAAATACCGGCGAAGTGGTGATGGGGAATGTAGGATCCAAGAACCGGATGGACTACACGGTTATTGGGGATACTGTAAATGTTGCTTCCCGATTACAGCAGATGTCTGAAGGTCACGGCATTATTGTTGGAGAGAAGACCTATCAACATTGTCAGGCCTATGTTCCGATGAAACCCAAGGGTGAAATCAAGGTGAAAAACAGAGCTGCAGCGGTAAAATGTTACGAGGTAGGGAAATAGCCTCTAGAGCTCGTCGTGTGGGCCCATATACATTACTGTTTTGTTTTTGAGCCTTGCAACTGTTTTGCTTTTTCCAGATTGCTGGCAGCACGCTCGTAATAAGTTGGACTTAATCTCATTGCTGTCTCAAAGTAGCCTATGGCGGTTTCATACTCCCCATTGAGAAATGCAATATACCCAATGTTGTTGTATGCAACTGATTCGTTATATGTCGAACTTACGGTTGCTACAGCCTCCTGATAATTCCCTTGCCAAGCTAGTGCAATGCCCAGATTGTTACGCAGACGACTGTCGAAATAGGGGGTGTGAGAAAGTGCGCTTCGCAATACCTTCTCGGCTTCACTGTAGCGGTGCGCCATGATTAAAGAGTAACCAAGATTGTTAAGCAGGACAGGGTAGTTCGGGAGAATCTGCAAGCCTGTTTGATAATATTGTACGGCTTTGGTGTAGTGATGTTCAAGATCTGCAAGCACACCAAGTCCATTCCATGCATTCCAGCGTTGATTATCAAGAGAGACTACCTTATCCAGATGCTCTTTAGCCTTAGAGAACTTTCTTAACTTTATCTGGCATATGCCAATGCTTTCAAGGGCATCAATATCGTCCGGATTGGTTCTTAGGACCTCTTCAAAGTTGGTTTCAGCTTGCTGGTAAAGACCATTGTTCAGATAAATTTGTCCGCTACGCACCCTTGCATGCCGGTTTTCTGGTGATAGAGAGATCATCTGCTGGTAATAATAGAGTGCATCACTGCTGTTGCCCTGTTCGAAGGCCTCATCAGCCTTTTGCGCAAGTGATGCCAGAGATACCTGCTGTTTCTGCAGAGCGTCACTGCTCTTCGGGCTTGAGGCACAACCGGACAGGAACCCAGCAATAAGCATGGGAACCAAGAGGAGAAATCTCCTCCTGATTCTAGGCATGCCCAAGTGATGAAAGGAGTGTCAGATAATCTTCTGCTTCAAGCAGGTCCTTGCCGATCACGATGCGAATATCAACTCTGCGATGTGAAATATCCATCTCCTTCAATTCTGCCCTGACTGGGAGCATGGCTGCAACCTTTTCTGCATCCTTGCGATGATCGGGCATATAATAGATCACGGATGATGCATAGTCGAAACTATCCGCATTGGTAATCCGGCGGATGGTTTGACCATGTCTGGCCAGAACGTTGGTTACCAGACGGGCCATTCCATTACGGCCATTACCGTTGGCAATCTCCAGGCGTGCAGGCATCAGAACATTGTTCATTTGTGCAGAGATCATAGACACTTTGTCCTGTACTTTTGCCATCATATGAATTTCATTCTCGCTCTTGTAAATGAAATCATGACCAATTACTAAGCGAAGATCGCTGTTGTTTACATTGGATGTAGTCTCCTTGAGAACAACGGGGGCGGGCACTTTGATTGCCAGTTGCTCAGCTTCAATCTGCCTTCCAGAGAGATAGTAGAGAGTAGTACGTTCCTGATTGAATGGGCGGGAGTTGGTGATCTTCCAGACCCATTCATTGCGACTCTTCAGGAAGTTGGTGAGTGCTTTGGCCATACCAGTACGGCCATTGCCATTGGAAATCTCGATTCTATTGCCTACAGAAAGTACAACTACTTTCATCGGCTGCTGATCAGGAGTTGCTGAGGCTGTCGATTTCGCAGGGTCAGACCGTACAGGAATAATAGCTACCGGCTCTGATACTACTGGAGCTGCCGCTACCGGCTCTGGTACTGCTGGAGCTGCCGCTACCGGCTCTGGTACTGCTGGAGCTGCCGCTACCGGCTCTGATACTGCTGGAGCTGCCGCTGCCGGCTCTGATACTGCTGGAGCTGCCGCTACCGGCTCTGATGCTACTGGAGCTGCCGCTACCGGCTCTGATGCTACTGGAGCTGCCGCTACCGGCTCTGATACTGCAGGGGCTACCGCTACCGGCTCTGATACTGCAGGGGCTACCGCTACCGGCTCTGATACTGCAGGGGCTACCGCTACCGGCTCTGATGCTACTGGAGCTGCCGCTACCGGCTCTGATGCTACTGGAGCTGCCGCTACCGGCTCTGATGCTACTGGAGCTGCCGCTACCGGCTCTGATGCTACTGGAGCTGCCGCTACCGGCTCTGATACTACTGGAGCTGCCGCTACCGGCTCTGATACTACTGGAGCTGCCGCTGCCGGCTCTGATGCTTTTGCTTTGGACAATGCAATTGCTTTGACCTCTGGAACCTGTTGCTGAGGCAATCTACTGTTTGCCAGGCTCAGGTTATGTGCTGCGCGAGCATTATCAGGCTCATGTGCAAGCGCGATCTGCAATACTTTACTGGCGTCGGTATAGCGTCCTTGCAGAATGTAAGAGTAACCAAGGTTGCTCAGTGTTTTGACCGAATCCGGCTGAATCTTCAGTGCCTTATAATAGTAACTGGTTGCAAGGTCATGCCGTTTGATCTGGTCATAACATGCAGCAATTCCATTCAATGCATTTACGGAGTTTGGATTTTCGGCATTTGCTTGTTTGAATGCCTCCAGGGCCAGACCATACTTGCCTTGTATGAACAGCTGTTTTCCTTGGTCATAACTGTTGAAGCTCTGAACCTGAGTTGCTTCACCTCCAACCCTGTAAGCCGGGCGGATGGAATCAAGCAGTGCGTAACTGGTTGTGCATCCAGCCAGCAACAACAGGCAATAGACCATCATTGTACCTTGTTTTAGTGGACGGGAATATTTCACAGACATGATGCACCTCTCAGATTCGTGCGATTATCCTCCCAGGCCCTTAATGAACCCTTCGTAAATCCGGATAATCGCCGGACCAAGGATTACCAGAAAGAGTGCCGGGAAAATGAACAGGATAATCGGGAAGATCATTTTTACAGGCAATTTGGCAGCCTTTTCACGGGCTCGCTGCATACGCATTGTTCTCATTTCTTTAGCGTGGGTTCTTAATGCGTCAGCTACACTTGTACCGAAGTGGTCGGCCTGAACAAGCAGGGTTACCAACTCAGAGACTTCATCAAGCCCAGTACGTTCTGCTAGAGACCGGAGTGCTTCTTCCCGGGTTTTACCGGAACGTAGCTCAAGGCTCAGAACGGCAAACTCTCCAGCTAGTACCGGATGGCTGTGCCTGAGTTCTTCACTCACACGCTGGATGGCTGCATCAAGTCCAAGGCCCGCCTCCACGCAAACCACAAACATATCCATGGCATCTGGAAAACTTTCAGAGAAGCTCAGGCGCCGTTTGTTGATCTTGTTGATCAGAATAAAGTTTGGAATGTTGTAACCCAGAACGGCCGCCAGAACGACGAGGAAAATCACATAGAGATTGCCGGCAGCAGGGGAGTAACCGCTGAAAACCGCAATGATAATGATGGCGACTGGAACAAGAATGCCAAGGAACACCTTGTTGCCGATGAAAACACGAATAGCTCTGGGGCTATAATAACCTGCCTTAACCAGCCTCATTTTCAGGTTGGAATCGGTCCATGCCTCATCCGGGATGACCACACTTGCAGCAGATTCGGCAATGCGAACAAAGAATCTGCCATCCCTCTGTTGTAGATCCTCTTTAATAGCTTCTTCAGGATGCTCAATCGCGTTCAGGCGGCGCTGAACAGGGCTCATGCCACCCATTAACCAGATAAAGATGCCGTAGAAGAGCAGGGCGGTTGCAAGAAACACCATGCCCAGAATTGCGATCTGGTTATCTGTGCTTAGGAAAGAGCTGATGACTGCAATGAGTTCTTTCATCTTACTCTCCTTTTATACCCGGAAGCTGATCATGCGCCTGATTACAAAGTAACCAACGGCCATCAGGAACAGCTGTAAAATGATCAGGAATTGTCCCAACGGGTTCTGGAACAGGGGATCAAAATATGACGGTTGCGCGATTGCGATGGCACCGGCCACGAAGAACGGTAGTCCGATCAGAACATTGGCTGAAAGTTTCATCTCACTGGCCTGGATTGCGATCTCTCGATACATTCTTACCCGAGCCCGCATGACCGCAGAGATTTTATTCAGCACATCCGCGAGATTACCACCTGTGACTTTCTGGATGATTACGGCTGCAGCAAAATACTGCACCTCTTCACAATGAATACGGTCGGTGAAGTTAAGCAGTGCATCTTTTAGCTCAAGACCGTAATTTATCTCATCGAATACGATACCAAACTCAGTACCGATTGGATCGGGAACTTCATCTGCAACCATCTTGAGCGTGGCAGTAAACGGATTGCCAGCGCGCAGACTGCGGGCCATGAAATCGAGTGCATCAGGGAGCATTTCAATGAATCGCTGGCGCCTGTTTTCAGCACGTCTGGACACATACATGTAAGGAATCATGAAGCCGGCAACCACGCCGAGGATCAATGCGAAAGGTGTGTACAACTCACTTGTAAGCAGCAGGGCAATGAAGAAGAAAATGCTCGTGCCAATCTGTAAGCCGATAAACTTCATAACAGAGAGGTCTAGATCAGCTTCGGTGAGGAGTCGGTCGATAGCATGAATACGGGGGATTCCCTGAAGAAGGCTGTTCAGCCCAGGATTGCTGCTTAATTGTTTTCTTTTCAGCAGTTCTGCACCGTGCCCACCTCCGGCTGAAAGGATTCTTAATCTGCGTTCAACCTTTGATGCGCCGCTTTCTCCAAGCAGATCCCATATATAATAGACTCCCGCTACCAGAGATACGATAGCAATAAATGTGATAAGCGGAACGAGAAATTCAATCATATTATCACCTATTCATAGACATATTTGGGGTCGAAAAGGTCATCATTGAGACTGATGCCACGCTCGGTAAATCTGTTGATCATACGCGGCCTGATTCCGGTTGCCCGGAACTCACCAACAACATGGCCTGATTCGTCCACGGTTTTACGTTTAAAGGTGAAGATCTCCTGCATGTTGACGATGTCGCCCTCCATGCCGGTGATCTCCTGAATGCTGGTAATAACACGGCGGCCATCAAGCATGCGTTCTGAAGAAATCAGCAGGTTGATGGCGGCCGCAATCTGTTGTCTGACGACATTGGTTGGAATCGGAACACCACTCATACCAACCATGTGCTCCAGCCTTGTCAGGGCGTCTCTGGGGGAGTTGGCATGGATGGTTGTCAACGATCCGTCATGGCCGGTGTTCATGGCCTGCAGCATGTCGAGGGACTCGGCACCGCGCACCTCACCAACCACGATGCGATCCGGGCGCATGCGGAGGCAGTTACGAACCAGGTCGCGCTGGGTGATCTCACCTTTACCTTCGATATTGGGTGGGCGAACCTCCAGCCTGACAACATGTGGCTGTTGCAGTTGCAGTTCAGCGGAATCCTCGATCGTGACAATTCGCTCTTTTTCGGGAACAAAACCGGAGAGAGCATTAAGCAGGGTGGTTTTACCGCTGCCGGTACCGCCTGAGATGAGGATGTTAATGCGGGCCTTCACAGCCGCAGCAAGGAATGTCGCCATTCTCGGCGTCATCGCTTTGAATTCAACCAGATCACTGATCTGGAATGGGTCGGTACTGAATTTCCGGATCGAGAGAATAGGGCCATCCAGGGCGGCAGGCGGAATAACCGCGTTAACACGGGAGCCATCTGCTAATCGGGCATCAACCATTGGCGAGGATTCGTCAACCCGGCGACCAACACTACTGGCGATTTTATCAATAATGCGCTGCAGGTGTTCATTGTTCTGGAAGCGAATATCGGTTCTTTCAAGAACACCATGCCGTTCAACATAGATCTGGTTGAAGGTGTTGACCAGAATGTCATTAACACTTTGATCTGCCAGAAGTGATTCCAGAGGACCAAGGCCGAGAACCTCATCCTGGATTTCAGACTCCAGACGTGCGCGCTCTTTGGCATTCAGCGGGGTCGGCTCTTCGGAAATAATATCGCGAACTTCCTGAGAAATCTGCTTGCGGACCGTAGCCTCATCGACCTGATCGATGATTTTCAGATTCATTCTCTCAAGCAATCGTCTGTGAACACGCTGTTTAAATGCTTGGAATTTCGACTGGTCGGTCGATTTGCCTGCCTCGGAAGCATGTGCTTCATCCCAGTTGGGTCGGGGAGAGTCAGATGTGATGGTCATGAGCGTTCACCTCATTCTTTATTTCTCATTTTTTGCCAAACAGGGAGTCCAAAAATCCTTTTTCTTCCTGTTTTCCATGATGCTTCTCAACCAGATAGAGTGCCAGCGCTTTGATATCTTTGGTCAGATCAGAGCGACTGGAAATATCTGATACAGGCATGCCATTCTCTTCTGCGTGAATGGCTGTCTTGTAGTCGTTACGCACCCTGTGTATCTGGGTTTTGTGCAGTGTCTCTTTAAGACTGTCGATCGATGTCTCTTCCACCTTGGTCATGGCTCGATTGTTAATGATTTCCACCTTGCTGGTAGGAATCTCCATTTTCGGCAATGAGTCCATGATAAGTCTGGCATCGCGTATAGTGGTCAGATCATGATGGGTCACCAGCATAATCGGATCGGCATGTTTCAAGGCTGCAATGGTCCACGGTGTGAAGAGTCGTGGGATATCGAGAATGACAAAGTCATAAATATCGGTCACCACATCAAGCAGGCGATTCACACCCTCAACGGTGATAAGGCCGTTGATCGGCTCGATATCGCTTGGTGAAGCGAGCACATCAAGACCACTTTTGTGCTTGGTCATCAATGCCTGAATGAAGACCGGATCGATACGGTCGATGTCCACCAGTGCATCCATTACATTGCTGCGCGGATTCAGATCAAGGTAGATCGCGGCCGTCCCAAACTGGATATCAAAATCGATCAGGGCTGTGGAAACCTTGTATTCTGAGGCAAGCATCACAGCTGTATTGGTGGCAAGCAGCGTTGACCCACCGCCACCTTTGGCATTAATGAAAGCGGTAACACCACCGGAATCCTTATGCGCCTGAACCCTGACGCGTTTGTCGGATACGAGTTCAAGCAGGCTAAGTGCAAGTTCCTGAGCCTGCAGTGGAAGTGGCAGGAACTCTTTCACGCCGCCTTTTACAAGGCGACGCATTGTTTCGGATGAGCACTCGCGATATACGATATATACACTCATGTGATCGGGATTGTCCTTGATCACCTTCACAATGTTGTCGATATCATCAGGAGAATCATCTGTAATTTCGATGATCAGAACATCGGGAATTTCGCTCTTGCCAATCCTGGTGATGTCGGCTTCAATCCTTGGTAACCTTACAGTCAGACTGATACCTTTGATATGGGAAATCGCCGCCTTCAGCTGTTCAGAGGCCTCTTCATTCATCAACTCAGCGATTACTTTCAGGTTCATGGCGTACCTCACTCAATAACTTTTCTACAAACTCCATTCACGGTGCAGTATAGGTGTACAAATCCTCACTTATCCGTGTTGCTGACTGGGCTGGCAGCGTCAAAGTCAGTTCATCCCCCAGACCAATCACTCCGGGAACCGTAAAATGGTGCTCTACGCCTGTTACTGTCACAGTCACCAGCAGTATCGGAGTAGGGCGTTCACTCTGACCAGCTCCAGTAGCACATGCGTAGGTAATATCCACGTTGCCTGCTTCAATGACCCCGGCCTGCACTGTCTTCTGCATCTCAGCGAGAATTAAAGAAGAGTTTGCAAGACTACAGGACACTGCAGCACCACCCGGACAGGTGATGTTGGCCACGCCTGAAGCACAACCTGCCTCTACATTATTAACTATAGCATATCTTACGCCTGCACGTGTGCTTTCAATGACTCTGGAGTAATTAAATATCAGCAGTGAAAATTCGATAATGGCAAACACAAGTGCCAGAAATATGATCAGCACAATGGCCATTTCAACTAAAGCGGCACCAGATTCACGCGCTCTATTCATGATCCGCCTATTCACCGGTGTACCTCTCTTGCGTTTCGGCATTCAACGTTATGGCGCTCAAACCTCCTGTGCCGGTCGAGCCAATAAACGGAATCGGAGGGATGGAGTATTCAGGGCCGAAAATTCCGGCAAAGTCAGCTTCAGCATGAATGGAGATGATGCATGCGCTTATCGTTACCCCGGCATCTGTACTGACAGCGCTCGTAATGGTTACATTTGCTGTCGCCAGATTCGGTAGCAGCGGCGTAGTGCCGGTTTCCACTGTCCCGTAGACAATTATGTTCTTGGCGGCTGTTTCGGCTGCACTCCATCCCGCCTGTTGTGCACAGTTGTTATCCACATCAAGAATATCAGGTACTCTGGCCATGTAACGGGCTCCCGTTTGAACTGCCTGAGTAAGGATGTTCTCCTGATAAAGTGCGCGGCCAAGCTCTGTGATTCCAAAAACCAGTAGAATCAGCAGTGGCGTGATGATGGCGAATTCAACCATCACTGCACCACGGCAGCGCGTCTGCCAGCGATCATTCGTAGAGTTGAAGGTCAACATGCTGTGTCGACTCCGTAGTGTCAGACCATCCCTGATATTCGCCGTCTAAGTCTGCATAGGACGGGCCAAGGCTGTGTTTGATGAGAAAGATTTTTGCAAATCCATCCGGGGAATTAACTGGGATATTTGTTGTCTTTCCATTCATGCCTAGCGCATCACAACTGAGAGTAGCAATATAGAGAACGCGACGATTTAGAAGATCATCGTCTTTATTGCTGGGGATGCCCTCTACGATAGGCCCGTGGCCTGGAGAGGTGAAATATTCAGTTACCCAGCTTCCTTTGTTCAGTACTTCAGTAGCAACGTAATCTTTTTTGTCGAAACTCGCTGAAGGGTTTCCCGAGCAAGATAATGTGTCCCCGCTCAGGTTTCCTTTCTGATCCTTGAAGAAAGCGTACCCTTCACTGCAGGGCAGTTCGTCATTTAAAACTTCCCACCTGTAGAAGTCATACCGGGTTGCATCATTGAATGGAATTCCATCCTCATCATCGAAGTCCAAGGTTGTTGGTGGTGTGCCTCCATGAAATTCATTCCAGTAGTCGAGTCTACTCCAATCATTGTTGCCAATACGGCATTTACTATCATCTTTACAGTTATCATAGCTGACCCAGGTTTGATCATTCGGATAATCAATGACGTTGGGAGCAGGTGGATATTCATTCTTTTTGCCGCCTTCATCAAAACGGCTATTAAATGGGTCTGTTGTGGAAACTACTTCACCTGGGTTTGTTGTAACAATTCGAGGAGTACATCCCTGTATTCCTTCATCAGCAATTGCTTCTTTTAGGTTGTCTGCTCCGGGTCCAGCTGTTGGTTGCAGGAAGCCAAAATCACCAGGAGCCCATGAGGTATTGGGGCCTTGAGCCTTTAAACGAATCTGTTGCCCACGTGTGAGGTTGTTTTTCAATCCACCCTCACCCTCAAATGGATCGCAGATCATCAGGGGTGGGTAGTTGCAGATCAGATTATTGCGGCCTGCGGTCGCCTCAGCATGGGCCGATGCCAATATTGTATCATCATTGGTAATCAGGTTAATAACAGGAAAGAATAAAAGGTCTATGACATAGTAGTCATCTGTACCACCATCATCTGCCAGTGTAACCTTAACATAATGGGCCTCAGCATCGGTGGCTGCGTCATAGTAGGGGTGGTCTTCATTGCTATCAGAGCAGGCAGCTGACGAATCCAGGTCGAACTCACTGCCGATAGCGCAGTAGAATGTGAATGCACTGTCCGGAAGAGCTGCATTATTAAGCAGGTCCTGTTTTTTCGCGAAGCGGCCAGTGTGGGATAAAAGTTCTCTGGCTGCGGTTCGAGCTCTCGCTCGTGCATCGTCTTTACCATCCAATTCAGCAGCTGCAGCAAGTGCAGCTGCGTCAGCGGCATTTGACATTTCGCTATGAAGGAGAAGCAGACGACCTACATCAAGTGCCAGTGCTGCAATTCCAATAAGAACGACACTGTAGACCAAGGTCATTATCAGGATTGCGCCACGCTCTTTTCGGGATTGCATACACATATTGGCACCCTTTATAGGCTAGATTCTCTAGTTAGCCATATCCTGCACAAGGCGGTCAGTGGAGGCTTTGCCATCACCCTCTCTGTACGTCTTCATGGCTTTCTCAGCTTTCTGTCCATCCAGAGTGGCTGGTGCCATCTGCTCAGCACCCGCATCTGGATTGATCGTTTGTCTGGCAATGTTGGTTTTCACCGAGTTGCCAAAATCACTCTGCATGGGCTCTGGCCCGACGTGTGAAGAACAGCCAGCAATCATCAGAGCCATTGCGGCGGGAATTACAAGTAATTGTTTGATTGCCATAATAAGACTCCTTTTATAACTGGTGGCCGAATGCACCGTCTACACCACCCGGGTCAGTTCCGGTTGCCGGTCCTGACGGAGCGGTTGTGGCAGGTGCATCTTTAGGTGAACCCTGCAGGCGACCCATCAGGTACTGATCGACATCGCTTGGCGGAACAAAGTTATCTGTCGGCAGTGCGACAGGCCCTGCAGCCATTGGTTTAACCAGACGCGGTGTGATCATGATAACAAGCTCGGTTTCATTGCGCTGGAAGTCAGTGCTTCTGAACAGTGCACCCAGTACAGGCACATCACCAAGACCTGGAACCTTATCGATGTTGTTGTTTACATCGTTCTGGATCAGTCCGGCAATGGCGAAGCTCTGTCCGTCAGCCACTTCAACCGTAGTGCTTGCACGGCGTGTCCTCAGCGTTGGGGCATTGGAGAGCGTTGCTGCTGCCGCGATGGAGGAGACCTCAGCCTGCAACTGCAGGTTGATCTTGGTACTGTCCAGAACAGTCGGTGTGAATTTCAGTCCTACACCGAACTCCTTGTATTCGACCGTAATGGCTCCGGCGACTGCCCCGGATTGGGCAACGTCAATCGGAAACTCACCACCGACAAGGAAACTTCCTTCCTGCCCGGAGAGGGCAACAAGGTTGGGCTCAGCCAGAACCTTTGCAAGCCCTTGTGTTTCCAGTGCAGAAAGCGTCAGGTTCAGACCCCGGTAAACAACGCCAAGGGTTCCGAATGCATTGGCTACTGCGCCATTAAGTGCACTTGATAGGTTGGTTCTGCCGATATTTCCGGCAAGTGTACCGTTTACACCCAGCTGTTTGAGAGAGGTCCTCTCAATTTCAGCGATGCGCACTTCCAGCATCACCTGCTGGCCATTGCCATCGACACGCATGAGGTTGGTTACCCCATTAGGCGCAAAGCTTCTGGCAACAACCAAGGCAGTGTCCATGGCAAGGGCACTGCTGACGTTGCCGGACAGGATCACCATTTCATTCGAACTGCGAACCTGGAGATCCTTTTCTCCCGGCATCATCTGATGCAGTTTGAATTTAATGGCTTCCACATCATAACCGACAGATACATCCAGCAGCGCAATCAGGTTCTTATTACTGTCACGGAATGCCACGTTGGTATAACCAGCGGCTTTACCGAGAACCAGAAGCTTGCGGGAGTTCAGCAGTTTCACATCAACAACTTCAGGTTTGCCGATGACGATCTCCTTGATATGTACAGGTGAATTGATGATCTTGGACTTTCCAACTGCCAGGTTCAATTCACCGGATTTCGCCGCATCACCAAGATCGAGAGTAAATGAATCCGTGGCATATGCCGGCATTGCGATCAAGGCAATAATCAGCAGCAAACAACTGGTTATTTTATTAGTTCCAAATTTTTCAGTCGTTAGTGTCATCATTATTTACCCCTTTCCTGTGTTACGGTTCCAGGATTTTCACTCGTTGGAGTAGTGGCCGTTGGTGCCAGTTTTACCGTATAGTTTCTGGTGTTAAGGCCACGAATCACCTGAATGTTGGTGTAGTTTCCACTTCCTTTCGATGAGCCTAATGCGGCTTTCTTGCCTATCCTGTCGATGTCGGAGGTGCTCAGGCTGCCATCGGAGGAAACAGAGACATCAGCCTCATTGCGAAGTAACAGGGTTAGTTCGCCGGCTTTCTGGGCCAGAGTAAGCATCTTACCCTCCTGAGGTGTTACCAGCAGGGTGACAGCATTCACAATCTGAGGTTTGTCTTCTTTTTCTGAGGTTTGTTGGTCTACACCGAGTACCAGCATGTTCTGAAGAAGTGATTTTGTTACATACTTTCTGTCAGCAGATTTGGTGTAGAGAACGTCCACTCGGTCTCCCGGAAGTACAAAACCGGCAACACCGCGAACCTCGTTAACCGATATCGTCATTGCCCTCATTTCGTTTGAGATTCTGGGAGTAAGGCCACCACGTGCACCCTGTCCGGAAAGTTTGTAGGGGAGGAGCGCCTCGCCTTTACGCATTTCCTTGATGACTACAGGTGGTTCTTTTCCAAGTGCCTCTTCGATGGTTGCGTATGTGCCTTCAGGAGCAGCCTCTTTCGGCCAATCCACGACCTTCAGCATAACTTCGTTCAATCGCGTACCGATTTCGAGGTTGGCAGAGGCAACAACAACTGGCGTTACGCTTAATGCCGCAACACCAACTTCCTGCTCCGTTTTCTGCTCGATTGCAGTGTTCACCAGCGACACGGCAATGCCGCCCATGATTAATGCAACCAGTAGCATTATTATCGCTCGTTTTTGCATAATTCAGACCTCCTCGATACTCGATAAACGGTGATCAATATCGCATTCAAGATCCGGTATGTTTCAAAACGAAGATTCGATTCCTAACTCATGAAGACGTGCGATGCTCTTCGCCCTGCGCAGAGCGCAGGGCATCAGCAGGAATCGCCATTTAATCTGACGTGATCCATCACTCGTTCATCTGTTGCCGGATTCTTAACCTGTCGATTTACCTGACAGGTTAATTTCCCAACTCATATAACTAGCAAGCGGTTGGATCAGCAATACAGTCTTTCACGCCTTGGAATGCGTTGTTAATTTCTTGACCCAAAGCTGCGATGATGACGATCGCTGCGATTGCGATAAGAGCAACCATGATGGCGTATTCAACCATCGTTGCACCGCGTTCTCTCTTTTCTACACTAAATATATTTGGGATATAGCTAGCAATCATGTATATGGCTTTACGCATCTCTGCCTCCTGATCATCCTTTAGGGCTCTACCTCGCCCTTTACTTTTATTATAATCCATGCTCGGTGAATGTGCAAAGATGGTAAGGGTATTTTTTTTGACTGTAAGAGATCAGTACACCAGTTGAATATGGTGCTCAATCGGAACGGAAGTCTATATCGTGGAGGATTGAAGGGTTGATAAGTCAGAAGAACACAGCAGGTCGCTCAGTTTATTGCCTGCTCGCCACCAAACAGTAACCATGAGTTTGAACGTTGGCATTGAACACTTCCAGTTGGGAACTGTATTCATCATCTGCAATCAGCCACTGAGTTCTAAGCTCTCTTAGTGAAGAAATAACCTCCAGAGGAGAGGTTTCTGCATCTTTTGATAGCACTAGCCAAGGATCATTCCAGAGTTGTACTCCGAACTCTTTATTGGACAACAGGCACTCAATGGATGCTAGGTACTCTGTCCGATCCAGTTGAAGGTGGCCATCAAGCCAGGTCTGGTAGCCTTTTCTGGAACCTTGGGTTGAATGATTCTGGAATTTACCAATGTTGGTCGTAGGGCTCTCCAGCCGGAGAATAATGGCATCCACTTCATCCACTTTATTAGGATAGATATAAATCTGCTGGCGTTGGGTGAAATGGGCGCCGATATTGGCCTGAACAGAGAGGATGGTACTGTCACCAGCTGCAGAGCGCACACGCTGCAGGTCAGAATCTGGCAAATTCAGAACGTGATTGGGTGACCAGATATTCTTGGCGCCAATCAGCGGTAGTGGCAGGTAGATGTAACCGGTCACAACGCTGGTGATAAGTACAAGACCCGCCAGCTCCTGAATAGAAAATCGATCCTGCCATCTTGCCAATCGTTTGACCCCGTACATGGCAGCTACAGCAAGAGGTGGAATTAAAGTTGCCGAGTGGTAAGACCACATGCCTCTGGGCATGGGGTTTGCAGCCAGAGTGTTTGCAATCAGGTCGGCAACTCCCGGAAGCAGGAATGGAAGGCCCAGTGTCGGGAATAGAATAAAGGGAAGCAGTAGTAGTCCCCAGTAGGAGAGTCCTCCCATTTGACTTATCTGACCCCAAACGAAAGCGGGTTGCGTCAGCAAGGTGCGAAGAACTTCTGTCAATGAACTGCCCAGCCAGCTGTATCTGCTCATTTGTCCCAGTTCATCACCCAGCATGGCATGAGCTCCAAGCGGTGAGAAATGGGGCATAATCACTGCCAGAACAATTACCAGATGAATTGCACCAAGTGCGAACAGTGTTGTGGGTACTCTCCAGCTTCGATGCAGCCACCACCAGAGTACAGCAAAACCGATTACGGCCAGCCCCATGTGCTCCTTGCATGCCAGAAGTATCAGACATGACAGGGTGAGAGTAACAGGGCGGTTTTTCACAGTGGCCAATAGCGCAAGCGCCATAAAAGGAACGGCAAGTGTTATCGGGTGAAAATCCCAGGCACCGGCACTTATTAGAAAGGGGTTCACAAGATAGATGACAGCCCAGATGAATCCTGATTTCTCAGATTGAAAGATGTGGGTTCCCAGCAGGAAAAGCGGATATGCTGTCAGGGCTAAGGCGGCGGCCTGTGCGATTGCAAACCACTCAACAGAGGGGGTAATCGCATAGAGTGGAACAAACAGAAACAGGATCGGATCAAAGTGAATGCCGAGCCTGACCATTGAGGTTGCAAAGGGGTTGATGGTCGTATGGAGAAGGTTGCCATTGAGGGTGTTCCATACCACCTGATCAAAGGTGCCCAGATCGTTGATGCTTGTCATGAAGCCCCAGTGGCGGCTCAGTCCGATTATGATAAAGAGTGAGAAATGAAAAGAGATGGCCGCCCATAGCGAAGTACGCCAGACGTTGCGATTGTCTGCGACAGCTACTGCCGGCTTCTGATCACGTATGCCTTGATCCTTGGATAGCTTCAATCACCCACCTCGAAGAATTTCATTTATCTGTATCGCCTCTTATAAAGTTACGTCTGCTTAACATTATCCCAGCCTGTCACAAATTACAGTGTGGATGAAGGGGGGTGTATAAGATGTTTCATGCCCAGGCTGAGTTGCAGAAGAGTATCACTATGATATTTAAGGACTTTCGACTATACTAACAGTAGCTGCTGGAGCTCGTTATTACTATTGTGAGGTGGGCATGGACGCTGAACTGAAGCGTACAAATAGAGAGATGCAAAATGCTGCCCCAAAGCTGCTTACCGTAGTTGCCCCTGTATTTAATGAGGGTGATGTACTGAGGGAGTTTTATGAGCGCTTGCTAAAGGTTCTATGTCAGATTGAGATGCGTTATGAAATCCTGTTTGTAAATGATGGCAGTGAAGACGAAACGTTATCGATTATCGATAAACTTCGGGACCATGATCCAAACGTTGGTGTGATTGATCTTACCCGTAACTTCGGAAAAGAGATCGCCCTGACCGCCGGGCTCGACCACGCCAGAGGTGATGCGGTCATCAATATCGATGCCGACCTTCAGGATCCGCCAGAACTCATTCCTCGGCTGATCGAAAAGTGGCAAGAGGGGTATGATGTTGTATATGCCACCCGTACAGACCGCCGGGGTGAAAGCTCCCTGCGCAAGTTTTCGGCATCCATTTTTTACCGGCTGATTCACTGGAGCGCGTCCATACGAATTCCAAGAGATACCGGCGATTACCGTCTGCTCAGTCGCCGTGCTGTCAATGCACTGATCAAGCTTCGGGAACAACACCGTTTTATGAAAGGTCTGTTCTCCTGGATCGGCTATTCTCAGGTAGGCATTCCTTTTGAGCGCGAGCCTCGCGAGGCAGGCTCTAGCAAATGGAGTTTCTGGCAGCTCTGGAATTTTGCTCTTGAAGGGTTGACCTCTTTTACAACAGTACCTTTGAAGGTGGCGAGTTATGTCGGTGCTTTGACGGCTACTTGTGCGTTTCTGTATGGTATGAAGATTATTATTGCAACACTGCTGTTCGGAGATCCGGTTGCCGGTTATCCGACCATCATGGTGACTATGCTGTTTCTGGGTGGCGTGCAGCTGTTATCCATCGGTGTGCTTGGTGAATATATGGCGCGCATCTTTGATGAGAGCAAGAAAAGGCCTCTCTATCTTGTGAAGACCTACCTCCCGAGTGAAAGTAACACGCCTGATGGCGAGCAATAATCAACCATCTATGAACATTATCAGGATTCTCGATATTCCGAGAATGTTACTGCTGATTCTGTTCTTGATACTGGTGACATTTCTTGATCTCTCTGATCCCGACTACTTCTGGCATCTTAAAACAGGTGAAATGATATTTCTTAACGGTGCCTTGCCCGGTCATGATATCTTTTCATACACATTTGAGGGGCAGCCATGGGTGCTTCATGAGTGGCTTTTTCAGCTGCTTCTTTATCTTGTTCATGATGCTTTCGGCGACGCTGGCATCAAGGTGATGACGGCACTGATGGTCGTTCTGTTTCTCTATATCGTATTCCTTGCGACAAGCCAGATTAACAGGAACAGAGGTTTAACAGCGCTGCTG
Source organism: Mariprofundus ferrinatatus (assembly GCF_002795825.1). Lineage (NCBI taxonomy): Bacteria > Pseudomonadati > Pseudomonadota > Candidatius Mariprofundia > Mariprofundales > Mariprofundaceae > Mariprofundus > Mariprofundus ferrinatatus. The sequence goes on from NZ_CP018800.1 coordinate 932,448, forward strand.
GTATTCGTTGCCAGCGCCCCGATTGCCTCTTTCATTGCACCGCGTCCGCAACTGATCAGTTATATCTTGTTCTCGCTAGCCATTCTCCTGCTTATACAATTTAAATATCGTCAGCAAACAAGGTTTCTGTTGCTGCTGCCTCTGATGATGGTGTTATGGGTAAATATGCATGGCGGCTACATCATCGGAATCGCCTTGCTCGTGCTGTTTTCCGGGTGTGAATTTGCATCTCATTGGAAGGCTGGTAGTTTGAATGCGGAGGCTCGCCCTCGTCTGCTAAAGCTGGCATTGATCACGTTGCTTACAGTTTTGAGCTCTGCACTTAATCCTGATTATTTCAGCCATTGGCTCTATCCGATACAGGTAATGTCCATGGAGGCCGCCAGGAGCCTGATTACAGAGTGGAGTAGTCCTGATTTTCAAACGCTTTCAGCCCAGTGCTATCTGCTGTTAGTGGTATGCTTCTTTTTCGTTTATTTCTATCGCCGGGCAACCTTGGATATTACTGAACTGGTAGTTCCGGTTGTGTTCATTGTGGCAGGATTTTCAGCTTACCGTCATATGCCGTTTGCCATCCTATCAGGGTTGCCGTTTGTGGTGGCCTATCTGGCAAAAGGATCTGCTGTCTCTATTTCAGGGAGTGCTTTGGGGCAGCTGTACAGGAAACATATTGGCGGCGGTTCTCAGATTGGGTCAGGGGAGTATGTCCTGAACTGGCTGCTTGTAGTGATCGTAGCTGCGGGGATGTGGCTGTATGCACCGGTAGTCGGGAAGAGTCATCAGCAAGATCGCGATGCCACCATTCCTGTGAAGGCGACCGAGTTTGTCCTCAACACCGGTATATCAGGTCGCATGTTCAACACCTATCAGTTTGGCGGATACCTGATCTATCGTTTGTATCCTGACCAGAAGGTGTTCATTGATGGCAGGGCTGATATGTATGGCGACAAATTTCTCATCGAGTACATGACTATCTACAGCGGTGGCACCGGGTGGGAAGGGGATTTTGATAAGTATGACATCGATTATGTGATCTGTTCGAGAGATGCGCCTATCCTGTCGAAACTGATGCGCCGTGGTGATTTCAGGCTGGTTTATGACGATGAATACAATTCTGTATTACTTAAAAACAGACCTCGCCATGCCGCCATCATTGCGAGATACGGGAGGTAACGGTGGAGCGAAAAATCTACCAGTTGATGAGGGATGTGGAGGATACACACTGGTGGTTTACCGCGCGCCGGGAAATTGTTTCAAAGCTTCTGGGTTCGCTCTCGCTATCGCCCGAAATGAAGATACTTGATGTCGGATGTGGAACCGGCGGAAACTTCAACATGCTCTCTAAATTCGGGCAACTGGAGGGGCTGGAGTGTGATGAAGAAGCCCTGCTGATGGCCCGGAAAAGAGATGTATGCCCTGTGCTGCATGGGTCAATGCCTGAATGTGTTTCCATTGAGGGTGAGAGATATCATCTGATTACCATGTTTGATGTGCTTGAGCACATTGAAGATGATCGAGGCACCATACTGAAGGCTTGGGAGCTTCTGCTACCCGGTGGAAGGTTGATGCTGACTGTACCCGCCTTTCCATTTCTGTGGAGTGAGCATGATACGCAGCATCATCATAAGCGGCGATATAAGAGGGGGCAGTTGGAACAGTTGCTGATCGATGCAAAGTTTGAGCCTGAATATCTTACCTATTACAACACACTGCTGTTTCCGATTGTTGTGGCTGCCCGGTTAATCAAGCGAGTAGCTGGAATTCACGGCGATGAAGAAGAACTGCCACCACCTCTGCTGAACCGTGCTCTTAAACAGATCATGGCCAGTGAGCGCCATTTGATGCCTGGCATTCGACTTCCATTTGGCGTCTCTCTGTTGGCTGTCTGCAGGAAGCCATTGCTGTAACCTCCGGTTTAAATATCTATATTCACTGAGCAGCCTGTACAGACCGCCCTGCAGAAGGTGCATGACCAGAAAGGCCTGATCGCGGTTAATGTATAAGTTTTTCTAATGGTATTCATAATTATAATAAGTTCGCCATCTCTGTTTGATAAGCTAGACTGTCCCGACAAGATTTCTTCTGGGGAGTAAATCATGACAGATAAAGATCAGTACAAGATTCACACAGAACCATTTTACCAGGCGCAGGGCGATGAGGTGGAGCTCTATGAGGCCGCCTATGCCGCCCGCCTTCCTGTAATGGTTAAGGGTCCTACCGGTTGCGGTAAATCACGTTTCGTAGAGTACATGGCATGGAAGCTTGGAAAGCCGTTGATCACGGTTGCCTGTAATGAAGATATGACTGCCTCCGATCTGGTTGGTCGTTATCTTCTCGATGCTAATGGTACGCGCTGGCTGGATGGTCCACTGACCACGGCTGCCCGCATTGGCGGTATCTGCTATCTGGATGAGGTTGTGGAAGCGCGCCAGGATACCACTGTGGTGATCCATCCGCTGACAGACCACCGCCGCACACTGCCACTGGATAAAAAAGGTGAACTGGTAGAAGCGCACCCTGACTTCCAGCTGGTGATCTCCTATAACCCGGGTTACCAGAGCCTGATGAAAGATTTGAAACAGTCGACGAAGCAACGCTTTACCGGTTTTGATTTCGACTATCCGGAAGAGGCACTTGAGGCTGATATTCTTTCCAAAGAGACAGGCATCGATCTGGATCTTGCTGCCAAACTGGTGACCATCGGAACAGCTGCCCGCAACCTCAAAGGACACGGTCTGGAAGAGGGTATCTCCACACGTCTTCTGGTTTATGCTGCAACCCTGATCAAGGGTGGTATTGATCCGAAGCCTGCCTGCCGCATGGCACTGGTTCGCCCCATTACCGACGATGTCGATATCCGTGACACACTGGATCATGCTATTGATGCGACCTTCGGGTAACACGGACTGCACGAACAGAGGGGTGGATTGATATACGATGCCTGAATTATCGAGAAGCATAGAAATAGAGATGTACTGGCAGAAACTGGGCTGCAACTTTGCCCAGGCCGACCGTGTCTTTGATGACTGCATGAAAGAGGCCAAAGCACTGCTGAGCAAGCAGGGTTTAATGTCCTATATCGAAAATGCACGCTTTCTCGGCAAGATGGGGCGTGGCCCTGAACCCCTGCTAATCTATCTTGAAGAGGCACCGGGCGTAGCCAAACTGGTTGGTGAAGAGGCACTGTTGGATCTGCGCGAATTTGCGCACTACATGTCCACGCATACCAATTTCAAAGCGATGGTGCCGTTCCTTCAAAGTAGTGGGGCGGTAGCGCGCCGTTTGCACAGTTATGATCTGTTCAAACAGTATATCGATGTGGTACGCGACATGTTGGACCGAACTTCGGTTTCCGTACATGGCCACCACACTACATTTCCAAGCCCGGGTCTTCCCAACCTTCTGGAGCAGGCACCCAACCTGCTGGGCGCTTTGTCGCTGGAAGGCTTCCGGAACTGGGTGGAATACGGCATTAAGTATTACAATGACCATCCTCAACGTCAGGAGGAGTATTTCAGCCTGGAATCCTCTGATGCCATGGCTGTATTGCAGCGTGAACGCCACGGCACACTGCTGGTAGATAACGAGCGCAAGCTGGATAGTTATTTCCGCGCATTGTGGAATGAGAGCGACTACCTCGTACCCTATTCGGTCGCCTTTGACGATCTGCGCAAACCGATGCCCTATTTCGACGAGGATGGGATTCGTCTGCCGGATGTCTACGACGATCTTGAGGGTGTGAAGGGAATTGACCGCTACCGCGCAGCAATTGCACATATGGCGGCGCATCGTCGCTGGTCGCAGAAAATGATTGTCGACAACTGGAGTCCACCCCAGCGCGTCGGTGTTGAAACCTTTGAAGATTCCCGAGTCGATTACCTGGCCTGTCAGCGCTATCCGGGTTTGCGGAAACTTTTTCTGGAACTGCATCCTGTTCCTGATGAAAAAGCTCTCGAGCTTGATAATATTTCGCTGATTCGCCTTCGTCTGGCTATGGTCTCACGTGCCATTCTTGATCCGGACTACCAGTATGAGAATGAAGTTGTCCGTGAATTTGTCGACCGTTTCTTTGCCGAGATGGAGAAAGGCGAGTCCAGCAGCCGTGATATGGCTTCGATTGCGCTCTCCTTTATCGCACGAACACGCAGGCAGTCAGATGCTTTGCCAACCACATATTTTGAAAATACCGAAGTTGATTATCGCGACGATAACCGTCACCTGTGGATCTATATAGAACAGGGTGATGATGAAGAAACCACCTTTGAACACCTTGATAAGAAGCAGCAGGAAGAAGAGGAGCTCAAGGGACTTCCGCCGCGCCATTACCACGAATGGGACTATAATACCCAGAGCTATCGTCCCGACTGGGTTAGCGTTTATGAGGCGCTGCATCCACGAGGAAATCCTCTGTTTATCGATAACCTGCTGGCCAAGCACAGCAGGCTTGCTAAACGCCTGAAGCAGATGCTCGATATGCTCAAGCCACAGGAGAAGGAACGTATTCGCTATCAGGAAGAGGGCTCCGAGCTTGATCTGGATGTAGCGATTCGTTCACTAATCGATTTCAAGAGCGGCTCATCTCCCGATACGCGTATCAACATGAGCCATCGTACTGCCGGTCGCAATATTGCTGTAACGATTGTGCTGGATCTGTCGCAGTCGCTCAGTGAGAAGGCGGAGGGTTGCAACCAAACCATTCTGGAGCTCTCTCAGGAGGCGGTATCGCTGCTGGCCTGGTCGATTGATCAGGTAGGCGACCCGTTTGCAATTTCCGGGTTCCATTCCAATACCCGCCACGATGTCCGTTTTTATCATATCAAGGGATTTGGAGAGAAATGGAGTGATGAGGTCAAATCCAGAATTGCCAAAATGGAAGCCGGGTATTCAACGCGTATGGGGGCTGCCATGCGCCATGCAGGGCACTATCTGAAGGCTCAGCAGGCGGATAAGAAGCTTATGCTGATTCTCACCGATGGCGAACCCGCCGATATTGATGTGAATGATGAACAGTTGTTGATTCAGGATGCTCGTAAGGCAGTAAATGAACTGGATCTTGATGGCATCTACAGCTACTGCATCAATCTTGACCCCAAGGCCGATGAGTATGTATCGGATATCTTTGGTCGCCAGTACACCATTATCGATCATATCGACCGATTACCGGAAAAACTTCCTGAGCTGTTCATTTCACTGACAAAATAATTGCCGGGTGCTCTGTTCGTCAGAGCACCCAGTTCTGCACTACCTTTTTACTTTTCCCGGTGAATCCAGTCAGCACCGAGCGTACCAAACAGTCGTTGCAGATAGTCATCGCTTGTCACCCGCTCAATCATGCGATCAGCCTTGCTGATACGTTCGGCGAGATGTGCGCGTCTCTCATGCTCATCTTCATCAAGCACAGCGATATGAGCATCGAGATTCTCACGATGCTGCAGCCAAACCTGTGTGTCACGAGCCTGTTTGATGTTCAGACGTTCCTTGTACCAGTCACTCTGCAGCAGGTAGTCGCGGGTGAACATCTGACGGATTGACGGATCGTGAATATCACGGCCCTGGTAATGACCATGTGCCATGATATGCAGAAGTGCATGCAGTGGCGGACAGGCATCATCAATTGAGCCATCTTCAAAGTAGGAGAGGGCAACACGTTTATGCGCCTCGCAGATGTTGTTGATGCCATCGACATAGCTCTCCATATCCTGCGTTTCCGGTTTCAGCATCGCTTTATCAAATACGGCGACCGGCGTATCAAACAGCTTGCCGAAATGGTTGCGCACGAAACGTTTGGTGATGCGATAACCGAGACGGCTGGCAAGCACGGGTTTGCCATTGTATTCAAAGTCCTCCAGCTTTTTCAGATAACCCCATTTGATCATATAGGCGGGTTTCTGAACCTTTGCTGGAAGGCGGCACCAGATCTCAGGAATTAACATGCTGATATCGTGATCAATACGCCGTTTAGAGCCGATATAACCGGCAGCGGTTGAGAAGCCGTCATAGCCACACAGGATAAAGGAGACCAGTGCCGTGTTAAGATCGGCTGTGGCGGTAAGTGGATTGAACGGCCCCTTGGTGAGTGCACCCTCCGAACCGGCACCGGTGGTGGAGGGTGATTTGCCGGTAAGGCTGCAGATGAAATCCATAAACAGTTCAGGAAGCTCCTGATAATGGATCGGATTGTAGACCGCCAGTGGCCTGATGCCCGGCTCTGCCGGGTTATTGCGCCGCCCGGTCAGTACCGCATTGACCGGGAAATAGACCGGTTGCTCAGGCGCAAGTCCCCGGCGCAGACGGGTGCTGACTTCAGCGAGGTATTTTGAGCGCGGGTCGGCCAGATCGGGGCGATCCTGCAGGTAGCGCACATTCAGGCTCGGTTTGCCATCGACAATTCTCGGATGTGCAGTGGAGATAAAGTAGAGCGACTCATCCATCTCTGATGCATTTCGGATCAGCGCCTGCATGGGTGGGCTGAACTCCTCAAAATGCATCACATCTTCCATCAGTTCACGGGCATCGTCCCGCTGCAATGGTTCAAAGTTGGAGATAAAGCTGTTGCCGCTGGAGAGGTCACTCTCAGTTTGAATATCCGAACCGCGGTTCACTGCTTCATCCGGGCGCTGGAAGAGTCTCCTTTCACAGTTATCCACCAGTTTGATGCAGGGGTGGTCATAATCTGGATTGAGGCCGCTGACATAACTTGCAGGGATAACAATCGAGGCACTGATATCATCCTCCATCTGGATTTTATCCGATGCGATAAAGTCCTGCCTGAGCTTGAACAGGCGCCAGCTGCCATCATCGGCAAAGCCGACACGCAGATAGCTGGCCATCAGCTTGCGGCCATTGTACCTGAGTTCATGGCCGGGACTTCCGTTGACCGTATCAACGGAGAAGTGCTCATGCCAGTTCTCACCCCAGGCCGTTCTGTAGAAGCGCTTGATCATGAAGACCAGCGCAAGAATGTGGCTCGGGATGCTTTTCAGCCACTGGTTGTACGCATCTGTGTAGTCGAGAATCGAAGGGGTCAACAGTTTGATCACCGATCCAAGGCTGCGCTCCTTGCTAAGCAGCGTTCGCGAATCATGCTTCTCTGCTTCGGGATGGCGGAAGCGGTCACTATAGTCGCGTTCAAAGATGGCCCGTACCTGTTTGAGATCCTGATCAAAGTTATCTACATAGGTTGGCCCTGAAATGACTGCACCGGCAATCGATTTGGATATCTCCGACTTGCCGCCACCGGATACCGTACTTGGCTTGTGGCAGAAGGTGCCTTCACCAATGGTGCCAATCAGTCGCCAGCTTGGTGAATGGGCATGACGCCCCATATGTACCCTGAAGCCACTGGGGTAGATAAAGGTGTTAGAGGCCAGTAGTTTGATCTGCGACGGGCCGTTTGGGCCCTGCCAGAAGACCTGCAGATCATGCATGCTGATCTGGGCATCTTCTGGCAGATAGATGATGTCGGGATACTGCTTATCAACGGCATAACCTTCCGGTTTAAGCTCTATCTTGTCGGCCAGTCGCTGACAGAGATCGGCAAATGTGTGGTTGTCGAGCATATCACTGGCACGTGGAATATAGACCTCACCGAGGTTGTAGCGTGGAAATGCCAGTGCGCCACCGGCATGCTCCTCTTCACAGCCTCCGAAGAGGTTGGCCGAGTAACTGATCTGGGATTTAATCTCTTTCTTGCTGTAGCCGAAATAGTTGTCGGCAATGATGGTGACGATGACACCCCGTTTATCACGACAGACCACTTTAAATGCCTGGCCATCATTGTATAGCTCATCTTCATGTCGCCAGCACATGCCGTCACGCAGCTGTCGGTCACTGGCATCATCTACATGTGGTAACCCCAGCTCTTTCTTCTTCAGCTTCACCAGATGCGGGGCGAGAATGATGCAGCCACTCTGGCCGGTCCAGTGCTCGATGTCCGCTGCTGCATCATTTTCAGTCAAAAACGGGTCGCCGGCATTGCCGAAGATCGACTCTACAAAATCAAGGTTGGAGACCAGGCCGCCTGGGGCAAACATGCGCACCTCCAGACTTTTTTCCGACAGTAGTCCTGCAACACCGACAACACCCGGCACACCAGGGCGCACTTTCGGACGCAGCAGCAGCGATACCCACACTTCCGCCTTCTTCTCCTCCTCACTGGTAGCCGGCAGTTCAAGCAGGGAGCGGGGGGGATCAAGCGCTTCTTTGAGCAGGGCGCCGAAGGTGGCAACCGGGACCTCAAATTTATCGGCCGGTACCGGCAGACCACCTGCAGCAATATGGAATACACCCTTGGTGGTGCGGCGGTCACTTTTCGGGTTGTGCAGCACCCCCTGCAGCAGACGGTAGGAGTCGACCAGGTCGGAGTGGAAATGGGTGCCGTTGAGAGGCAGTGATACCTCACGCGCCATGCCGGGGCGATCGAGAATAAATGTGGTTCCGGGCAACTCAACATGCTGTTCAACACCGTTCTCAGTCAGATAAGCATTAAGAAAATTCTGGATGCGCTGATCTGCAGGGCAGCGATAGGCCGACAGTAATCGCCTCTGTCGTGCGTAGTGTTTAAGCAGACTGTCAGCGATGGTCAGATAGGAGTGGTCACCACCTTCCAGTTTGCAGGTCGGCTGACCGAGTGCGGCTAGTTTCAGGTTGATATGCTGATGCCAGACAAACGGCGGTGCAGCAATATTATTTTTGTTGTTTGGTAGTACACTCTCAGTCATAACCTAGTCCACATGCCTACATTCATTCTTAGGCTCCGTCTTATTATACCTCTCAAAGAAACCGGAAGCCACCCTGTGAATTCCCGGCCATGAGATTAGCTCTGTTTTGGAACGCCTGGCTCTCATTCGTTTTAATAATCAACCAGAGCGCAGACCATTTTCTCCAATCGTACGCATTGAAGCCTATTGATGGGCTGTTCATTCATGAATCTGGCCTGCTCCTTCTGCCATTAAGCACACTTATCCGATGATGGCGCATGTCACTACATTTTATCGATATATTGAATTTTCGCACCGTGTTTAATGTATAGTTCGCTCAGTTCTCGAGTCATTGAGCCGTAAAAGGCAAAATAATAGGGGTAGCACCAGTCAGCATCCTGGATGTTGGGATCGGCTCCGGCTTCCAGGAGAATTCGAATCGCATCGATGTTTTTTGCAGTAAGATGCAGAGGCGTCGACAGCCTGGAGTTTTGCAAGTTTAAATCAGCGCCATGCTCAATGAGAAAACGCATGACATCCAGATGGGCGCCTTGGCTAGCATAATGCAGTGCACTGTTGCCATTCTGATCGGTCGAATTGATTTCAAAACCTGATTCCAAGGTTTGCTGAAGTGACTTCAGGTCACCCTCTTTTGCCGAATTGAACCAGGATTCCTGTTCATTATTTTGCATATTAACCATCCTAATGAATCTTCCTCTAAAGCACTAGTATATGGGTTTGGAATTATATCACTTTGCTCCTGAATGTGTTGAGATGAATTGAAGTAAATTTCCGGTAACGGGCTGTGGCGGTTTTATGATAATTTTGCCGCATGAAAAAAGAACAACGCAAACGGATTGTCGATCGCCATCGTGACAGTCTGAAACGGTTCGGCTACCACCCCAACGCTCTCTACTGGAGCAGCCGGGAGATTCAGGACGTTCGTTTCAGGGTATTGGCCGAGGTTGGCATTGAAAGCGGTGATTCAGTACTGGATGTAGGTTGCGGATTTGCTGATTTTAAAAGCTGGATTGAAGGGCAGGGTAAACAGATTGATTTTACCGGTGTCGATCTCTCTCCTGACCTGATCATGGTTGCAAAGGAGAAACACCCGGATGCCCAACTGTTTTGTGGCGAACTGACCGATTTCGAGTTCTCTCCCGGCACCTTTGATTGGGTCATTCTCTCCGGCGCACTGAATGAACAGTTGCATGATGATGGCGCCTATGCTCGCAGGATAATTGCAATGATGTACGGGTTATGCCGCAAAGGCGTCGCCTTCAACATGCTTGATGCACGCCACATCAAAGCACACGATCTGCAGAGCGTTGATCCGATCCAGATGTTCGACTACTGCAAAAACATCGCTTCTGATGCCGAACTGCATGATGGTTACCTTGCCAACGATTTTTCGATTTATATGTACCGTTGATTGCTTGACTATGCTCCGTATTCCTCTTCGAAAAAGGAGAAAACCTGACCTGCTGCATCCTCGCAGCTGATCAGCGATCCAACACCCGGAATCGTCAGTTTGGGACGGATCACGTCGCCTCCACCGGCAATGAATCGCTCGGCAACATCATCCACAGAACTCACGTTATCGACGCTTTCGCTCTCAGGTGTGTGAATATGCAGGTAATCGAAAGGGGCATCCACTTTGTCGATATGCCATCCGGACCTGCGTCGCGGACAAACTGACTTGAGCATCTGAATCTGGTAACTGCTTAACGTGGAGAGAGTCGCCTTCATCATATCAGCACCTCAATTCCCCTTCCTCAATCCTATTATAGCAAACAATTTCTTTTTCCGAACTGGTATCAGACATGGGGCCGAGGTGATGGTGAAAGGTGGAACTATATTTCAAGCGTTGCACCGTTGATTTTAAGCCACTGCTTGGCGCTGCGGAAATCGGGCATGATCGATTCAACCAGGCTCCAGTATGCAGTCGAGTGGTTGTGATGGATCAGGTGGCACAGTTCATGCACGATGACATAATCGATAATCCGAGCGGGTGCCATGATCAGACGCCAGTTGAAATAAATGCGCCCGTCATGGTGACAGCTTCCCCAGCGGCTTTTGTAGTGCTTTGTGGCGACTGAAGCAGGGGTCCTGCCAATCAGCTGTGATAGCACTTTGCTCCGTTGCTTGAAGTGGTTTTCCGCCTGATCCCGAAACCATGTTACCAAAAGTCTCTTGATCGTTTCCTCCCGGCTCTCCGCCTTCAGGCTGGCAGGAAGGGTAACCACTAGTTTATCATCAATCAGTTCAACACCCCGCTTACCTGCTCTGGTGGCCAGCCTCAGGGGGGTGTCGAGCAACTTGAATGTTTCTCCAGCCAGAAAAAGTTTGGGGCGGTATTGTGATCTGATTTCCCGGTTAAAGAGCAGCTTACGTTGAATCCATATCGATTTGCTGGAAACGAACTGATCAATCACAGCAAGTGGCATTCTGCTTGGGGCCAGAACATCGACATCATTTGTGGCGCGGATAACGATGCTGAGTGTTTTCCGTTTTGGTCTGCGAATCACATTGTATGAAAAGCCGTCATCCATCATCAGAGTGATTGGTTCAGTTTCAGGCACCGATTTCCAGCGCATAGAAGTTGTCACAATACTGGCAAGAGAGCGTCACTTTACCCTGCTCATCAGCAAGTTCTTCAAGTTGTTCTTTCGAGATACCATCCAGTGCGGCCTGCATCTTCTCGCGACTGCAATCGCAGCGGTAAGCATAGCTGTCAGAGCCAACCACTTTGCAGTTGAGCGTTGAGAAGTGCGATAAAATGGATTCGGTTGATTCACGTTCCAGAATGGTGTTCGGAATCTTCGCCATCGCTTCCACGGCCTTGAACCAGTGTTCTTCATCGCAGCCTGGCATGGCCTCGATCATCAGGCCAAGATCCCCGTGCAATATGATGTCAGCCCTGATCTGTACGGACTGATTCAGATAGTGAATCAACTGGTCTGCCAGATGGTCGGAAGCGTGTTCGATCGTGGAGATGTAGGGGTGGCCGACACCCATGTCGCGAACAGTGGAAAGGCGCACCGGAGATCCCATCCAGCTACCCAAACCTGAATGTTCGACGTAGCGCAGGGCAGTCTTCTCCTCCTGCCAGCTTACATATCCTCGAACTGCCCCGGGCCTTGCTTCTGACAGCAGGCGTCGAAGCGGGGCGGCACTATCGACTGCTGCATCGAGTTGCAGAACTTGGCGCATGCCGCCTTTACTGATGCTTAGAAGAAGGATTGAAGCAACCAAGGTCTGGCCGAAAAGATCGGCTGCAGGCCCGTTGAGGCCGTGAACGCGCATTGCCTCCCGGACGATGCCATCGCCGCGGATAATGGCACCACGCGTAAATGCATCGGGGAGCAGAAAGCGGGTAAGTTGATCCGGTTCTGTAGCGATGTGCGTCATGACCGCTCTTTCAGCCAGGCATGTATTTCAACCAGAGAGTCGAAGCAGAGGAATGCCCCTGCTTCTTCAAGTTCATGCTGCGAAAACGAGTCGCACAGGCCAAGGCCCCGGCTGCCGGCACGTTTTGCAGCCTTCATGTCGGCCACGCCATCACCGACCATGACAGTATTTGCAACGGGGATGCTAAGTGCTTCACAGGCCAGAAGAACAGGGGTGGGATCCGGTTTTTCCGGTCGACCGTCAATCTTGCCGATAACAGCATCAACATGCTGGTGCCAGCCCAGTGCATCAAGTTGTGCCTCGGCCCGCATCTGACTTTTGCTGGTCACGATAGCGCACGGAATGCTCTGCTTTCCGAGCCAGTGTAACAGCGTTTCAGCTCCAGCCAGGGGTTTGATATGGTCGAGATAATCTTCATCGTGAATCTCGAGAAAACGCTTGCCCGCCTCTTCACGCCTGTCGCCGAAAAGGGAGATCATGCTGCAGTCACCGCGGCCTGTATGTCGCTTAACCTCTTCAGGGGTCATCTGCGGAAGTCCATATTCAACGAATGTCTGGTTCAACGCACGAATGATCGGAGGGAAGGCATCGACAATTGTGCCATCCATATCCAGTAGTACCGCTTCAATTCTGTTCACTGTTTCATGGCCTCGAACTCATCCAGTATCCACTGGCGAAGGTTTGTGCTTATCGGGCCTGCAGCCCCATTACCGATTGTTACTCCATCAATATTGCTGACCGCTACGACAGCATTGGTTGTGCTGCTCATCATGCACTCAGACAATCCCGGTTCATCAAGCCTCCAAGGCCGTTCAACGATAGTTATATCGTGTTCGCGTGCAACTTTCAGTGCCAGGTGGCGGGTGATGCCACCGAGCACATGATGATCGAGAGGATGGGTGACCAACTCTCCATTGATGACGGCGAAGCAGTTGGTGGCACACCCCTCAAGAATATGTCCCTCATCATCAAGCCAGAATGCCTCATCGACACCCTGTCTTGCCGCCTCCTGTTTGCCGATCACGCTGGCCAACAGTGCGATCGATTTAATATCGCAGCGTTTCCAGCGAATGTCTGGAAGCGTAATTGCTGAAGCACCATGCGTGAGTTTTTCTGCAGACGGGGAGGGAAGCTCGCGTGCGGTAATGACCAGCGTAGGCTCGACTTCCTGTGTCAGCAGATGGCTGCGAGGTGCAATGCCCCGGGTTGCCTGAATATAGATCATGGCATGATCGAAAGGGTTGCGATGGTAAGTATCATGGATCAGTTCGATCAGTTCCGGTCGTGACTTCAGCAGCGAGATGCCGATACCTTCGCACGAGTTTTCAAGCCGATCGAGGTGGGCTTCAAGCTCTAGGAATCTGCCTCCGAAACAGGCGATGACTTCATAAACGCCATCGGCGAACTGGAAGCCGCGATCCTCAATGTGAATGGTGGCCTCTTCAAGCGGAACAAAGCGACCATTAACCCAGGCCGTCAGCGTCATGATTATTCGGTTTCCGAAGCGGACCCTTCATCGCCTTCACGCCACCAGAGGCGCAGCCCATCCCACTGCCTGCTTATCCAGGAGGCACGTTCAACACCGCGAGTGGCTACCATATCTACAGACTTGAGTACTTCCGCATTGTCGCGGTCAGTTCCGAATACAGCATCGATAGTGCCAAGTTTTTCACCCTCTTTGATTGGTGCTTTCAGCGGTGCATCATAGCGGAGGCGGAAGGAGAGTGCGGATTCGTTGCCTTTGGGAACGGTAATCCAGATCGGATCTGCAGGCTTCAACCAGACTTCACCTTCAGTGCCTTCGAACACCTCAACCTGACGGCGAATGTCACGCTCGGAAGGGCGCAGTGTTACAAAGTTACGGAAGCTGAATTTCAGCAGCGTTTTGGTGTGTGCGGCGCGTGCCCGGTCAGAGCTGGTCCCGAACACAGCAGCCACAAAGCGGGTGGTGTCCTTTTCGGCAGAGCCGACAAGGCAGTAGCCAGCCTCTTCTGTGTGTCCGGTTTTAATACCATCGGCATCCGGGTAGCTCCAGAGCAGGCGGTTACGGTTGGGCTGGGTGCGACCATCGTAGGTGTATTCTCTCTCATTGAAGATTTCGTACATATCCGGAAAGTCACGCCAGAGTGCGGCACCCAGCTTTGCCATATCCATGGCTGAGCTGTAATGGCCCTCTTCAGGGAAGCCGGTGGCATTCACAAAATGACTGTCTTCGAGGCCCAGTTTCTTCGCCTTCTCGTTCATGCGCTGGGCAAAGCCCGCTTCCGAGCCATCGATATGTTCCGCCAGAGCGATGCAGGCATCGTTTCCGGAAAGGGTGGCGATACCGTGTAAGACCTCTTTCACGGTTGGTGTCAGGCGCGGCTCAAGGAACATGGTGCTGCCACCGATCTTCCACGCTTTTTGACTGACAGTAATGCGGGTGTTCAGGTCCAGGCGTCCGAGTTTGATCTCTTCAAAGGCGAGGTAGAGTGTCATCATCTTGGTCAGGCTTGCCGGTGGCAACTCCTGGTTGGCATTGTTGGCAGAGACCACCTGTCCCGAGCGTGCATCAATCACAGCCCAGGAGGTGGCATCAACTTGCGGTGCTTTTGGCCATGATACCGAAGCTGCCTCGGAGGCTGAGATCATCAGTACTGATGCTGCCAATATGGCGATCAATCCGTACACTCCTGTGATACGAAATAGAGTTCTGTTTACCATTGCCAATTCTCCTCGGGTTGAGCTTCCCACGCTTCACTACTTTTAAGGGCCGGTGCATCCAGGCGCAAATAGCGGGCGTGAAGCATAAGGCGTTTGTGTGCTTTGCCGCCGTAACGGACATCACCAAGAATGGGGCATCCTAATGCGGAAAGGTGGACACGCAATTGGTGAGTTCTACCAGTAACAGGGATCAGTTCAAGCAGCGCCCGGTTTCCGCGTCTTTCAATCACGCGTGCCTCACTTTCACATGGGCGGCCTGATTCGGAAACATGGTAACATCCTCTGCTGTCCCTTTTTTTGTCGATGGCGAGTGTGATTGTCTTCTTATCCCAATCCGGAGCCGGTTCAGTGACTGCAAGATAGTGTTTGAAGGCCGCATCTTTCCAGTGTGACTGGATATGGTTGAGTTGACCGGGGTCGGACGAGAAAAGCATCAGGCCTGATGTGCCCCGATCGAGACGGTGAACAGGCCTGAGGTTTTCCGCCTCTCTGGGAGGCAAATTGAGGTGGCGGGCAAGCTCATCGGGCAGTGTGCCACGGCTACGGTGCAGGGCCTCCTGCGCATATTGCCCGCTCTTTTTGTTGATAAGATAGAGCGGCGGCCTCTGCCAGATCAGTTGCAAGGCTTCAAAAGGAACAAGCTGTTCATTCTCAAGCAGAACCACCCTGACAGTATCACCCGGTTTCAGAGTGCGTCCGGCCGTGCGGCAGCGCTTGCGATTGAGATATACACCACCCTCATCAATGGCCCTGCGAATTCTGCGCCGTGAAAGGGGGAAGCATTCAGCCAGCGCCTGATCCAGTCGTTTACCCCGATGTTCGCTTCCAATAGTGGCGCGAAGATCCTGATAGTCGGATTGTGATGAATCCTTCAACTGAACTGTTTCAGTGCCAGTAGCACATCCTCATGGTTATCGCAGATGCGAATGGATTCGAAGGCCCTGTCGGCAGAGAGAATCAGATTGTCCGACAGAGTGTCGATCACTGGTCTCCACATATCGCCGTATAGCAGCAGGGGACGTGGCTCAAGCACCCGGATGGCAAGCAGGTCCCAGGTCATGGCAACCTCCGCCAGTGTTCCCAGTCCACCCGGCAGCACAAGCCATGCCTGCGCCTCCTCGATGAGGGTTCCCATACGATCGAAAAAGTTCCGGGACCTGATCTCTTCACTCAGGGTGTTGTTTGGCGGGGTAGGGAAACGTTCCAGCGTGATGCCGCGGATATGGCCACCGCCGGCATGAATGCCTTCAGAGAAGGCCGCCATCATACCCTGATGCCCGCCTGTCATCCCATCCCACCCTGATTCAGCGATGGATTTCGAGAGCCTAAGGACATCACCATATTCGGTGCTGTCAGGGCCGAGGCGTGATGAGCCGAATGCGGTCAGGCGAGGTCTGGCCATGCTATTCAATGACCACCACAGCTTCACTGTAGCCGTTTTTCTGAAGGGAGATCATGGTTTCTTCAATTTGCTGCATGTCTATGAAAGGGCCAATACGAACCCGGTAGAGTTTTTGGTCCGCCACCTGTTTGGGGGCCAGGAATACAGAGGGGTACTTCGTCAGCAGGGAGTCACGCATGCGGTTGGCATTATCCTCGGAGCCGAAGGCGCCGAGCTGCACAAAGATGCCGGCACTGTTTTGTACAGCCGCTGCTTCATTTTTTTCCGCTGCTGGCGGTGTAAAAACGGGTGGCGGCGTAAGGGGAGGCGCCGCGACTACCGATGTGTCGGCTTGTGGAGGGGTGTTTGCCTCAATAACCGGACTCTGGTCCAGTGTCTGTACGCGCACCCTCGCAGTACCATTATGCATGTATCCAAGTGAGTTGGCAGCAGCATAGGAGAGATCGATCAGTCTATCTTTAACGAACGGGCCACGGTCGTTAACCCGTACGATGACGCTGCGGCCATTTTCCAGGTTGGTGACTCTTACCAGTGTCGGCAGCGGCAGTGTTTTATGGGCAGCCGAGAGTGTGTACATATCGTACCATTCCCCATTGGCTGTGCGCTTGCCGTGAAACGCATCCCCATACCATGAAGCGATACCGGTTTCATCATATGCCGATACACTTTTCATCGGCGTGTACCAGCGGCCGGACACCTTGTAAGGGTTGCCGGTTTTATGAATGCCGCCTTTTCCATCAGGCAGGGCAGGGGTGTCAGTCCTTGGGGACGGCGGGGCACCATCCGCTTTCTGTTTAGAGCAGCCTGAAACAACAGCTATCAGCAAGAGCGACAGAATAAAGCTAATCAATCGACGGCGAATTTCTTTCTCTCCAGCATGGCAGCAATTTCTGTCACGGCCATGGCGTAATTATAGGATGAATTGTAGCGCATGATGACCTGAAAATTGTAATGCACCAGCGCAAATTGCTTTCCATGCTTCGTCTGCATTTCAATAATGCTGACCTTGTCATCATCCTGCCAGGGCAACGGAATCGGATCGAAGAGCTTTGGCATGGTTTTGCGCAATTCTGCCAGAGTGACCCACTTCTCCAGTTTGCCTTTCGCCTGTTTGCGCCACTCTGTTGTCAGCTTTGTGCCGGCAGGCAGCCAGTAAGCCGAGGGTCGTCCATGCTGCCAGCCATGCTCCCTGAAGTAGTTGGCAACACTGGCAATAATGTCGGGCTTGGAATCGAATACATTTCGAACACCATCGCCATCCTCATCCACGGCATAATCGCGGAATGATGTCGGGATAAACTGAATGGCACCGAAGGCACCAGCGTAGGATCCCTTCAGCTCATCCAGTTTGAGATGATCCTGAAGACTTATCTGGATGATGGCGCCCAGCTGTTGGCGGAAGAACTTGGCACGACGCGGGAAACCGGTGGAGAGGGTGTATAGGGAGTCGAGCACAGGTCGGCTGCCGTGTATTTCTCCGAACTTGGTCTCAATACCCAGAATGGCGGCAACAATGACAGAATCCACCCGGTATTTATTCTCTATGGCAGTGAAGTGTTTGTGATTCTCTTTAAGATAAGCCCGCCCTTTTTCCTGCATGCTCTCTTTGACGAATAGGGGGCGGTACTTCAGGTAGGGTTCTGCTTCCCATTGGCGATTCATTCGTTCAATGATTTGCGGACGGAACGTGGCCGGTGCAATGATTGAACGTATGACATCGGCTTTGATGCCGGTTTCAGACGCAAGTTGGAGTGCCAGTTCTTCCCTGGATGTGTGTTGCTTGCCATCCGGCTTTTTGTCTGCGGCCTGTAGCTGAAACGGAAGCATAAGAATCGTGAGCCAAACCAGCATGAGTGACCTGATCAGGCACTTAAACGGGTGGCTCTGAAGTGTTGCGCAGGAGTGTCTGGAGTTCATGCATGAATGGTAGCGGTAAATAACCCCTGACTAAAGTCAGAGGCTTTATTCTCAAGCGTCAATGCCACTTGGAACATCAGGCGTATTTACGAACGCCTTCGATAGCGGGATGCCACTACCGATCCGGGCAAGGTTTCGACTTGCATTCAAGTCGGCATGCGCCCGGAGACCACACAAGCACTCGAAACGATGTCGATCTCTATTACCAAGCGATCCACATGCTGAGCAGGTTTGACTGGTGTATGCTGGGTTGACGAACTCCACTGTTATGCCAACCGCTTCGGCCTTATACTGGATAAAGGTTTGAAGCTGTCGGAATGCCCATCGATGTAGCCTGGTGCGCACACGTTTTCCTGCTTTGATGTTATCCCTGATGTGGTTGAGATCTTCCATCGTGATTTTGGATGCGCCAGTTTTCTGCGCTTCCTGGACGATGGATTTACTTGTTTCGTGATTGATGTGCTTCACACGCCGCTGTTCTTTGCCAGAGACCTGCCGGAGCTTCTGTTTGGCGCTCCGACTGCCGTTGGACTGCAAACGACGACGCAAGGCAAGGTGCTTGTCGCGCCTGTGGCGCAAATCTCCGCCGCCATAGACCTTGCCAATACTGGTGGCGGCGAGATTGTTTTCACCGACATCGACCCCCACGACTGGGCCGGATGTCAGTTTTTCAGTGTCCTCCTTTTCAACAACGAGGTTGAAGTACCATTTGCCTTTCCGGCAGATAAGCTCTGCTTCTTTCGGCATTCCACTGCGTAGCATCTCGTGCTGGTGTTGCCCCATAATCATTGGGACGGAAATCCTGCCTCCGAGAGTATATAGAGATACCATGTCACCCTTAATCGTATAGGTTCGCTTATCGAAGTGGATACTGGATTTCTTGAATCCGATGATCGGAACCGGCTTATCCTTGCGGATGCGGCCAAGCTCTTTCTGGGCCTTGTATGCTTTGCAGACCGAATAGATCGCGTTACACACCATCTGTGACCCCAGTGGCGTCGTTGATCTCAACAACGTATATGCAAGAGCGTGAAGAGCTACCCGGTTCCAGCAACGGTGATCAGAAGCCACAGGGACGAGCTTATTGCATGCATCCACGTATGCGCTCTGCAGATCGCGAAGCGAGGCCGACTGTTCTGCTGTCACGTCCAGTTTAATTGATGCAGTGCGCATCATGATTCAGCGCCTTTTGGTGACATGCTCTGTGCGCTCAATGTAGTGACGTATGGTTTCAGCACTGACATTGCCTGCTGTTCCAACATAGTAGGATGGAGACCATAGGCTGCCTCCCCATAGCCGTTGTTTTAATTCGGGAAACTCGGTGAAAAGCTTTCGCGCCGATGCCCCTTTGAGAATCTTGATGGCGTCAGCTACGGCGACGGCCGGCGGAATCGTCAAAAACAGATGGATGTGATCAGGCTGTATTTCCTTTGCGATGACGGACCAACCTCGATCCTGGCATATCGCATCCAGAATACGCTCTGCTCCTGCTGCAACATCACCCACAAGAACATCATGACGGTACTTTGGGCACCACACCGCATGGTATGCAATTTGATAGACACAATTCCTGCTAAATAAGATATCAACCACAAGTCACATGGTATTAAAAACACCACTCAGCGCAAGTGCAATTCCTCCCGCGACTGAAGTCGCAGGTTTCCTTGCACAGTTCTATGAATGGTGGCAACAGGTAGTGGTAATCCGGAGCGTTGCTGACAACTGATTAAGGCTCTCAGGGTTCACTGAGAACAAAGGTTAAAACAGTTTGGTGTATTGAATCATTCCGGATTTGTTTGCATTGAATCCGCCCGACTTTAAAAAACGAATTCGCGTTTTACCGGAACACCTTCCATATCCTGCAGCAGGGTTTCGAACATGGTGGTTTCCTGCCAGGCCAGGCCTGCCTTACGGCGATGCACCAGCGAGACAACCGGATTGCTGCCGATGAAGGCCATGATCTGGCCGCCCTCTTTTAGCAGAGCTTCGATATGGGGAGGTATCTCTTTAACAGCAGCTCCCAGTACAATGGCATCAAATGGCTGCTTCATTTCGGCAAGCGAAGCAATGGCTTCAGCATCCATTGCATTGACCTGCACGATGGTGGCGTTGTTAATGCCGTGGTTGCTGATATTTTCCTGTGAGAGATCAGCAAGGGGGGCGTGGATTTCACAGCCGACCACTTCAGCAGCCTGCATGGCCAGCATCGTGGTCAGAAAACCGGTGCCTGTTCCAATCTCAAGAACGCGTTCCCCACCTTCAAGCATCAGGGTTTGCATAATCATCGCTTCCTGAAGTGGCGTTAACATCTCCTGATCACATGGAAGGGGGACATGTCCCTCCATGTAGGCAAGGCTGCGCACCTCCTTGGGCACGAAGTTTTCTCTCGGCATGGATTCGATCAGATCAAGTGTAGCCGGATCAAGCACCTTGCAGCAGCGGATCTGGTACTCGACCATGTTACGTCGTGCGGACTGGAAGTCTGTGGCGGTCATAAAAGCTCCCCTCGTAGCGTTTATCGAAGGTCCAGCAATATGCAGCAGGCGGGTAAAAATGGCAAGGTTGTTTTGATGCTGTTTTCTTACCTGATATTGAAGTGATAGTCGCGCAGAACCTTTTTTCCGGCACCAAGAGTTCCTGTTTCTGCGGTCACATTGCCATCCACGGAGATGCGAAGGGCCGGAGCATTTCCGCAGGTGATCCATACCGATTCAGAAGCCACCTCTATGCTCGTATGGTGCCCCTGCTTGAGTAGCACCTCTTTGCGCAGAGATCCTTTCTTAAGGCCGGTCTCATCGGGTGCATAAACCTGAAGCCAGACATCGCCATTGACCGCCTCAAAGCGGTAGATGTGCACTGCAACAGGCTGTACAGGTGCCTTCCCGGCAGCCGTGGATTCACTACCCTTACTGGCCACCAGATTTACAATAATGGCGGGGGTCTCTGTTTTTTCGCCTTCCGGAAGCATGGCAACATTGCCAGCAGACTCATCCTGTCCGACATTCGGCAGGTGATCGGTGGCCGGCTGTTCTCTCTGTTCGGGGTAGAGAGGAATATCTTCAGCGATGTCAAAGTCCGCCTTGCTGCTGTTTAGAATATTAAAAAGGATAAATAGCAGGATGAACGCGATGCCGGCTACCCATGCCCATTTCCTTGATGGGGCAACGGCCGGGTCAGGAAAGGTGAGCGGCTTGGTCAGCTTATACTGGTCGTTTTTAAGCAGTTCGAGTTCATGGCTGATATCGACCTGAAGGTATTTGCTGTACTGGCGCAAAAAACCCAATGCATAGACTTCATCAGGGAGCTGTTGCCAGTTGCCCGATTCAAGTGCTTGCAGATTGTTTTTGCTCAGCTTCAGAATGCGGGCTGGCGCATCAATGCCATCTCCACGGGCCTCCCTTGCTTCGTAGAGTTTCCTGCCAATCCTGTCGAGCAGATCCTGACGTTGCATGTTGCCGCTTTCGGTTGCTGTGTCGTCCATGATTACTTCAGCTGAGCCAACTCGTCCATTGCCCATGCTTTATCTAGAGCGGAAGTGGCATTGTGGTTGAACTCTTTGAGCATGAGGCGTGCCTGGGTGGTTTCACCCTGTTGTTTCAGAAGGGCAAGCAAGCCTTCAACGATAGCCCGGTTGCTGTTGTTTCTGCTGTAGAGGGCCCGATACAGTAATATCGCTTCATTGGTGCGATTCTCTTTCGCATAGGCCTTGGCGATACGCATTTCAGGCAGGATGCTGCCCGGGCTGAATATCTGTGCCTGACGGTATGCCTGTATTGCCAAGGAATATTTATTCTGGCCGAGCAGGGCATCGCCGAGATTAATGAAGGCCAGGTCCTGATTAGGGTAGCGGGGGTCTTCGAGTGCCCCGATTGCCATCTTCTCTGCTTCAGGGAAACGCTGAAGTTTATTCAGCAGGTTAGCGTAATTGTTTTTTGTTGCCGATCCGGCGCCATATCTCAGGGCGCGCTTGTAATGTGCCTCTGCTTTGTCCAAATCCCCGCGCAGCAACCATGCGTAGGCAAGCACATCCAGAACCTCGGGCTGGTTGGGATGAAGCTTGTCCGCTTTCATCAGCTCTTCAAACGCCTTGGGCAGCATTCCCTTGATCAGCGCATCTTTACCCAGCTGATAGTGAGTCGCGGCCAGTTTGTGCTCTTGGGCCTCATGCTTCTGACTGCTGGCGCAACCACTCAGGAGGATTGCAAACAGGCAGAACAGGATTACCGTGAATCCGTTTCGAATATAACCTGCGCAATTCATAATAGCCTCTCCACCAGCACATGTACGGGGCGAAGAGCCTCATCACTCTGCGCTTTAAGGTCAGCGAAAATACCATGTTCAAGCGCGGATGGGCAACCACTGCTGCAGGAGAATCCTTCAGTAAGCGTGTTGAAATAGTGCTGCAGCATTAATTGTGCTTTGGTCACATTGCCATGCATGGTTTCAACAATAGAGGATACTGAAACATTCTCCTCCTCTTCATGCCAGCAGTCATAATCGGTGCTCATGGCAACCGTTGCGTAGCATATCTCAGCCTCTCGGGCGAGTTTGGCTTCCGGCATATTGGTCATGCCTATCACATCCATGCCCCAGCTGCGGTAGAGCTCAGATTCTGCACGGCTAGAGAACTGCGGTCCCTGCATGACCATATAGTTTCCGGTGGGGTGGGTGGTAATGGATGCACTTGTGCATGCAGCCAGCAGCTTCGACTTCAGGCATGCGCAGACCGGGTCTGCCATGGAGACATGGGCAACAATCGGGCCGTCGAAAAAGGTGCTTTCCCTGCTGTGGGTGCGGTCGACAAACTGATCGACAAGAACAAAGTGGCCCGGTTCAATCTCCTGGCGCAATGAGCCAACAGCAGAGACGGATATAATGCGATTCACACCCGCCACCTTCATGGCATAAATGTTGGCGCGGTAATTTATCTTATGCGGTGGAATGCTGTGGGTGCGCCCGTGGCGGGGCAGAAACACCACCTCGTGACCATTGATTCTGGCCAGCAATAACTTGTCGGAGGGTTTGCCGTAAGGCGTGTCTATGTCGAGGGAGTCGATCTTCTCAATACCCTGGATATCGTATAATCCGCTGCCGCCGATAATGCCCGTGCGCGCTTGCATCTGTACTCCCTTTACTGGTCTGAGGTTTCCGCTTTCAGTTGGCCGCAGGCAGCCATGATATCCTCGCCCCTTGATCGCCTTACCGTGGCACGAATCCCTTTTGAAATCAAGTTTTGCGCAAACTTGCTCATGTGTTCCTTTGAACTTCCCTCGTAGGGGCTGCCCGGGTAGGGGTTGAACTGGATCAGGTTGACCCTCTCGCGTTCCGGATTCACAAAGTCGATCAGGGCCTGCAGGTCCTCATCCCTGTCGTTGGTCTCATGCAGCAGTACGTATTCGAGCGTGATGTGGCGCTGTTTGCCCATCGGGAAATGATTCAGGCAGTTGCGCAGTTGCTTCAGGGGGTATTTCCTGTTGATCGGAACAAGTGAATCGCGAAGCTCGTCGATCGCCGAATGCAGTGAAATAGCAAGATTTACCTGAAATAGCTCACCCAGCCTTTTAATCTGGGGAACCAGCCCTGAAGTGGAAACGGTAATCCTGCGGCGTGATAACTTCAGCCCCTCATCAGAAAGCAGTGCGGCAAGGCTGCCGTGCACCCCATCCTCGTTAGCCAGCGGTTCACCCATGCCCATGTAGACAATGTGGGTGATGTCGTTATGCAGGTCTCCGCTCATCGGCTCGCTGCGCAGGTCAGACTTGATTGCAAGTACCTGGGCTACAATTTCACCAGCTGTCAGATTGGCTTCGAAAGCCTGTGTGCCGGTATGGCAGAAGGGGCAGTCGAGCACACAACCCACCTGTGAGGAGATGCAGACCGTTCCGCGTTTCTCCTCAGGGATGAGGACACTTTCGACCATCTTTCCGGATACGCGCGGTCGATTCAGAGCGAAGAGATATTTGCGTGTACCATCGCTGGATAACTGGCGTCGAATAAGGCGCAGCGGTTCGCAGAGCAGTTCATCTTTCAGAATGGCGCGAAGCTCGCCCGGGATGTTTTTCATCTCATCGGGATTGAGCACCCCCTTGTTGCGCCAGTCGATTATCTGTTTTGCACGGAATGCAGGTTGCCCCAGGTTTTTGAGCAGCGACTGCAACTCTGCAAGAGAGATAACAGGAAGCTGGGGCTTATCAGGGCTGTTGCGATTGGAGGTGGGGGTTGAGGTTGGCATGCGGCGCATTGTGACAGAGTACCTGTTTCTGAGATAGCCTTCGGTCATGGCGACATCTATGGCAAGTGAAACTCCTGTATCTATCCCTTCGCATGACTTCCATATCATGCTCGCGTTTGCGCGCACCGTGTTCGCGCTGAAAGATAATCAGGCATATCTCGAGCAACTGGAGAGATATCTGCCTGATGCTGCGAAGATCAGAACGACATGGCCGAGTGTGTTGATGGGGTTTGATTTCCATCTGACGCCGGAGGGGCCGAAGCTGATTGAGATCAATAACAATGCCGGTGGCCTGTATATCGGAGAAGATTGCTGGTTCCCCCAGCCGGATATCGTGGAGCTGAAAGGGTCGCTTGAGGAGCGGCTGGTTGGGATGTTTCGTGAAGAGTGGATGAGCATTGCCATCATGGATGAGAATGTTACCGAGCAGTTCATGTATCCGGAGATGCTGGCCTATGCCGAGCTTTTCGAGCGACACGGACGCCACGCGGTTGTTGTGAGTCCTGAAGATTTGCAATTGACTGATAACGGGCTTTCAGTTGACGGAAGAGCCATCGATGCGATCTATAACCGGCACACTGATTTCTATCTTGAGGAAGCGGACATAAGACATATTCGGCAGGCCTATGAGCGAGGCCAGGTGGTGATCAACCCGCATCCGCGCAGTTATGCCCTGATTGGCGACAAAT